>JAUMAF010000150.1:0-5513 GCA_032117045.1 Pirellulales bacterium
CACAGGGCTCCTTGGGAGCCGGTTCGTCGTCTTCGGCGGCATCGGTTTGAAGCGCGACGTCTCTGGCCTGCACCGCGGAATCCGCCGCGGAGGTGGCCGACTCCGTGAGGGTGAGCATCGCCGTGTCGGGTGCCAGCTCGGCCACTGGCTCGGTTCCGGCCTCGGCCTCCGTCTCGGCCAACACGGGCGCGACTGCGCAGAACAACGCCTCGGGGGCCTTCTCGGGAGCTTTGAGGAATGCCCGCCAGCCCTCTCCCCGGACCGTCCCGACCGACGCCAGCAGCATCGCGAGACACACGACAAGCCCTCGGCCGCGGGCCGTGCAGCCTCCCGCCTGCTCACTCCGGCTTGGCGTGTTCTGCCGTGTAGTTCGGGGCTTCCTGCGTGATGACGATGTCATGGGGATGGCTCTCGCGGACGCTGGCGGCGGTCACCTGGATAAATCGCGAATCGGACCGGAGTTCTTCGATCGTTCGCGTGCCGCAGTAGCCCATGCCGGCCCGCAGGCCGCCGACGAGCTGATAGACGAACACGCTCAGGGGCCCCTTGAAGGGCACCCGTCCCTCGACTCCCTCCGGCACCAACTTGTCGCCGCCGCGACCCGTGGCCTTCTGACGGTAGCGCTCGCTCGACCCCTGAACCATCGCCCCGAGCGATCCCATGCCACGGTAGGCCTTGAACGTGCGTCCCTGGTAGAGGACGGTCTGTCCGGGGCTTTCCGCCACACCCGCCAGGAGCCCGCCCACCATGCAGCAGTGGGCTCCCGCGGCGATCGCCTTGGTGATGTCTCCCGAGTAGCGAATGCCTCCGTCGGCGATCACGGGCACGCCGGCACCGGCCGCCTCCTGCGCCGCCTCCCAGACCGCCGTGATCTGGGGAACGCCGACACCGGAGATGACCCGTGTGGTACAGATCGACCCGGGACCTATCCCAACTTTGACTCCATCTGCGCCAGCCTTGATGAGATCGCGACAGCCTTCCCGGGTTGCCACGTTTCCCGCAACCACCTCGATCTCCCAGCGTTTCTTGATTGCCGCAACGGTCTCGATCACGTTGGACGAATGGCCGTGGGCGCTGTCCACGACCAGCATGTCGACCCCCTTGGCGATCAGGCTCGCCGCCCGGTCATAGTCAAACACCCCCACCGCCGCCCCGACCCGCAGTCGGCCCTGCCTATCTTTACAGGCCTTGGGGAACCGCTTCATCATGTCGATGTCCTTGATCGTGATCAGCCCGGTGAGCAGCCCCGCCGCATCGACGAGCAGGAGCTTCTCGACCTTGTTGGCCATCAGGATCTTCTCGGCCTCGTCGAGCGACACGTTGCCCGTGGCCGTGACGAGCCCCGACTTCGTCATGATCTCAGCGATCGGCGTCTCGCCGCTCTCCAGAAAGCGAAGGTCGCGGCGGGTGATGATGCCCACGAGGCGACGGCCGTCGGCCGTGATCGGCACGCCCGAAATGTTGTATTGATCCATCACCTCGCGGGCCCGGGCGACGGTGGCCGCCGGGGGCAGGGTGACCGGATCGGCGATGATGCCGTTGGCGCTTCGCTTGACCTTGTCCACCTCCTCGGCCTGCCGGTCGATGGAGAGATTCTTGTGGATCACCCCCAGGCCGCCCTCCTGGGCCAGGGCGATCGCCATCTCGCTCTCGGTGACGGTGTCCATCGGAGAGCTGACGATCGGAATCTTGAGCTCGATTCCGCGGGTGAGCCGGGTGCTCACATCCACCTCTGCCGGCACCACGGCCGAATACCGGGGAACCAAGAGCACGTCATCGAACGTGATTCCGGTGGCGACGATTTTCCCGTCCATGCGGCCATCCCTTCTGGAAAAACCGCGGATTATGGGGCCCAGGTGGCTGTGGCGGCAACGTGGCACGCCCGGCAGGCCGTCGCGGACGGGGTTTGCGGTCGTCGGGACCGAAACCGAACGCACGGCGCGGAAGCGTGTCCTAGGTTTGTGGTGCCCTTCTGAAACCGGCACGTGCCGGGGCTTCCTCTCGTCACCAACGGCCAATCATGCGTTTTCTCGAAGAATCCGGCTCGACGCTTCCTGCCACCCCCATGCTCCGCGCCGTGGCTGCCCCGCTGGAGAAGCCGGCCGAACCGGATCGGGCGGAGTTCGAGGCCCACCTCGCCCGCAGCCGCTATGGCCGTTTCACGCTCACCGAGGCGGTCCGTCCGGGCTGGCAGCTCGACGTCGTTCCGCAGGCTGGATTCCGCCACGATGCCTATGTCGACCCCCGCAGTGGCGCCCGCATGCCGGCCGTGATCGCCGCCGCTTCGAGCGAAGACCTCTTTTCGACCTTCCTGGAACTCCTCGAGCCGCTCGGCGACACCTGCGACGTCGTGCTCGAATCCTCGCACGAAGACAAGGGCAGCCGGCGGGAGTTGACCCGCGACGGCGTCGAACGGCTCGTGCTCGAGAGCGTGCTCTGGGAATACGAGGATCTGCTCCTCAACGACGGCTGCACGTCGATCGCCGTCTTGCATCCCGAACTGTCGCTCGAGGTTCAACTCGACGAACACAAACTACTTGTCGTCTACGCCCAGTCCCGACTGCCGTTCGAGCGGGTGCTCCGAGATCGCGGCCTGGAGCGAAACGACCGCATTCGCTTCATCTCGCAGGGTGAGCATCTTCATACGTCGCACGCCCGCCACGCCAGGCAGTTCGAGGAACTCGCCGGCCGGCTGGGCGCTTCCTGAGGCCGTGGCTGATAGCGGCAAGGCACCGCCCCGTCCCCGCTGAAACCCCGGTCACGAGGCCGCTGCGCGTCATGCGGCTGTTTCCTTCTTGCCCGAAAGGCTTCTTGGCGGGTATCTACCCACCATGATCAACCGCGGCGTTCTGTCGATCAGCAGCCTCTTGTGCCTTGCCATGATGCATGGGTGCGTCCGCTCGGCCCACGCCCAACTCCGGATCCTCGACTACAACGTCGCCGCGAGCAGTTCGTCTTCCTCCGGGCCGCGGCCGGGCATGGACACCGTGCTGCAGGCGATCGGCGACCAGAATCGATCCGGATTTTCCCGGCCAGTCGACATCATGCTCATGCAGGAAGGCCACAGCGTGACCACCACAGGTCAGGCCTATGCCGACCTCCTCAATACGCTGACCAGCGGCACCGCCTACCGCCCCTCGACCGTCGATGGCGCGAGCACAGGGAGCGGTCGCCCGATGGTGGTCTACAACTCGGCCGCTGTCGTGCTCATCGGCGAGGAGGCCCTTGGCACGGCGGGCGTTTCCTCGCAGCCGCGGCAGACCCTTCGCTATCAGTTCCGACCGGTCGGCTACGACGCCTCTGCCGACTTCTACGTCTACAACTCCCACCTCAAGTCTGACAGTGATTCGACGAGCCGGAATCGCCGCCTGATCGAGACGACCGTCAATCGCGCGAATGCCGACGCGCTCGGAGATGGCGTGAACATCATCTACGTCGGCGATCTCAACGTCTACTCGGGCACCGAGGCTTCTTTTCAGAAACTGCTGGCGGCGGGAAACGGCCAGGGCTTCGACCCGACCGGTCAGGTCGGGGCCTGGAGTGACAACGCTGCCTACAAAGCTTTTCACACGCAGTCACCCGCGACGACCGCCGCCTATGGTGGTCAGATCACAGGCGGTGTCGACGATCGATTCGACTTTCAGCTCGTGTCCAATGAATGGCTTGACGGCCGGGGGCTCGACTTCGTTTCCGGGTCGTACTGGGCCTTCGGCAACACCGCCACCCACACCATGAGCGGCGCCATCACCACGGGTGATCCTGCCGCGTTGCAGGCCTTTCTACCGGGATACACGCTCGGTCAGTCGACCACGGTCCTCACCAATCTTGCCCGCGTCACCGACCATCTGCCGGTCGTCGCCGACTACCAGTTGCCGGCGAAGATGACGGCGGGCCTTGCGGCCGTGCCGCCCGCCGTGATTTGCGGCGCGGCCGTGGCAGCATCCCTGAGCGTGTCGAACTCCGCGCCCGTCGGCGTCGTGCAGGGGGCTGATCGACTCGACTACGGCTACGTGGGCTCGGGCATGTTCGTCGGCAGCGGCACCGGCTCCGATCCCGCACTGGGCAGCGGCAACACGCATTCGATCCCCCTGTCCACCACGTCCGTCGGACTCCTGTCCGGCACGGTCTCCGTCGTGGCGACGGGCCCTCAGACGGCCACGCCGGCCTTCTCGCAGGCCGTGACGATGGGCGTGTTGGATCATGCCACCGCCTCCTTTGCCTCGGCCACGACCCTCGTGTCGCTTGATATCGACTTCGGCACGCTCACGCAGGGCACGGGTGCGGCCGATCGCTCGTTCAGCATCTTCAACCGTGCCGGGTCGCTCGGAGCAGCGTGGACGGCGAAGCTCGATTTGGACCATGTTCTGGCGAGTGTTCCGGGGGGCATCTTCTCGACCACGCTCTCGGCCTTCACGAATCTCTCGTCGGGCTCGTCGCGGACCTATGGCCTGTCGATGCTGACCACCACGACCGGCTCTTTTTCGGGAACCTATTCGCTCAGCCTCTCGGACGAGGATTTGCTCGGAGCGACATCGCAGCCGCTGTCGTTGACGGTGCGTGGCTCGGTCGTCTCGCCGGGCAATGTCGTGCTCGACGTGCCCACCGGTTCGAAGACGCAGGCGGAGCTCGGGTTCGCCGCGATCACGGGCACGGCAGCGGTCACGAAAATCGGCGGCGGCACGGCGATTCTGAGTGGCACAAACTCCTTTACGGGCCCCCTCGCGATTACAGACGGCATCCTGCAGAGCGACTCGATCGCCGGCATCGGCAGCTCGTCGCTGATCGAGATCACCTCCAACGCCACCTTGGACCTGTCGGCCATCCCGGGCGGCTACACGGTCGCACACGGCCAGACGCTCGGCGGAACAGGCACTGTCCTGGGCTCGGTCGTGTTCGGCCGTGGCTCGACGCTCTCGCCCGGGATGTTTGCGGCCGCCACAGTCGCTGCCTCGGTGAGCCCCGTGCTCGCGGTTGCTCCGGCCATCGACGAAGCCGCGTCGGTCGCGGTGCCCGAGCCCATGGGATGGACGCTCGTGCTCGCGGGGCTGGGCTGCGGTACTGCATGCCTCACGAGACGGTCATGGCGTTCGCGCGACCGATCGTGATCTGAACCACGTCCGTAGCCACCTGCCCCACGCCGCGGCGGACCACACTCCGAGACCGACGGCCGTGGGGGTGGCTGGCTCCGGAACGGAGACGACTTGCGCGGCTGCCGCGGGGAGATACTCCCCGGCACCATACAGCCCGCTGCTCATCATCGAAGCGGCGTCGAGGACGTCCACGATGCCGTCATAGTTGAAGTCGCCATGCTGCCAGTCGGCCGCAGCCCCCGTGTTGTAGCGGCCGCCGGCCATGAGGTTGGCCGCGTCGAGCACGTTGACCAAGCCGTCCATGTTGGTGTCGCCCGGTGCGGCGAAGCCGACGAATATCGACCCATCTCCATCGACGAGCCAGCCGATGCTCCGCGGCTCGGCGCCGGCAGCAGCCACCGCCGACTGACCTGCCCCCATGAA
>JAUMAF010000151.1:0-51421 GCA_032117045.1 Pirellulales bacterium
GAACGACACGCTGGCCACGCATCGGATGCTCAGGTCGGGCTGGCTCGACACCGAGGACCTGGCCTCGACCGACGAAGATGGCTTCCTCTGGTTCGCGGGCAGGCAGAAGGACATGATCTCGCGCGGAGGGTTTAAGGTGGCCCCGGCGATGGTGGAGGACGCGATCCTCTCGCATCCCGGCGTGGCGACCGCCGCGGTGGTGGGGGCCTCGGATGAACGCGAGGGCCAGGTGCCCGTGGCGTTCTACGAACTCCGCCCAAGCGCCGTCGATCCCGGCGCGGAGGCCTTGGCCGCCTGGGCCGCCGCCCGCCTGGAACCGCTTTCGGTGCCCGTCAGCTTTTTTCGCGTCGACCGCTGGCCACTCACAGCCCAGGGCAAACTCGACCGCGCTCGGTTGGTGTGGATGGCCGACTTTGGCGACGGCCGGGAACTCTGAGACAGGCGGCTTGTCGCAACCACGTGATCGGCTTCATGATCACCGTCGGCTTGACGGCTTCGGACCAGCAGGTGTGTCTACCAAGAGATTCGTCAGGGAGGGGAGCGGGCGGTCACGTGGACCAAGCCGCTGTCCGGCTCCCTCAATCCCTATGCCGCAGGTCGATGGCACCGAGGCTCGGAAAGCTGAAGAACTCCGCGGGACCCACTCCATGCCGCTCGGCGGCACGTTCGAGGTAGTCAAACTGTTCATCGGTGGGATCGCCAACGACACACGATTGTGGATGGCGCTCGGCTGCCGACAGAATAATCTCTGCAAGGCACGTGAAGTTGACCTCATTGTCGCGATTCGCCGCGGTGAACAGCCCCATCTCGAACGGACAATGGAGCCCTGGAATCCGGGTCAGGCACTTGACGACCCTCAGGTCTGGTCTGATGGCGAGCACGGACTGATCGACATTTTCCGGCTGCGCATCGTCAAGGATCACGGTATTCATCCCAAAGTCGTCAGCCTCCAAAATGCCTCCGAGCGCATTGGTCACACAGACGACGATTGCCGCCTCCTTGATTTCCTTTTTGAGCGTCGTGAGCCGATGCACCGCCGGATTCCAGCCGGGAATCTCCGGGATCTTGCTCACTTGCTGCGGTAACTCGACCGCCAAAACCCTCCGCAAGGGATTGCGCTTGAACATGCACCGCAGGGCCGCACGGCCCGTGGAGCCCGCCGCCCCCATCACGGCGACCACGCCATCAGCCCCGATTTCATTCTCGATGTCCTCGACCATCTGTGCGATCGTCAGGGCCGTGAACCCATGGCCGGTGGTGATCGCCATGTTCGGCCTGGCCTGCTTAAGGAGCCTGCCCTGCCTCGAGATCGAAGGGATCAAGGCGCCGAGACTCACGAAGTGTGCCTGGCGATGTTCCGCGTAATCGAGAACGTGGATCAGGGAGTCCCTGGCGTCGGAGAGCCCTTCAAACATTTCTTGCGGGGCATACGGAATCGAAACCAACTCTCCTCGGAGCATGCGACCCCCGATCGGAACCTCGATGGAACCCAACACCGTGCACATCGGCTGGATGGTGGCAACAATATCCGCCGTCAGCCCTCGCATCAGCGGAAATGGCCGCCGCTTGTCGACGATCGCGCGGGGATGGATCACGTGCATGAAGTCGAGCGGGCCGTCGTATTTCGGACGGAGCGATTCGATCGTGGTGACCAAGGCAGTCCGCTTCCAGCCACTCGCAAACACCACGGGCTGCTCAGGCTGAAGCGCCGCAGACCCCTTTCGATACCGCCGATTCCAGAAGGTCGTCTTTGCGAGGTCAATTTCCCACGACTTGCTGTGCAGCACCTCCGTGCCAAACGTGACAGCCACGGTTGTGGCGATCGAAGAGGCATAGTCACGCTGCCAATGACCAACGTCACCGCTTTCCTCCGTGGCCCTCTTCACGGCCAGCGTGATGGAGACGGCAGCATTACTCTCGGTGAGCTCGCCGCCACACGCATCCTCAGGCAGAGCGTCTTCGAGCGGACGCGAGATGATGACTTCGCTCCGGTCCCAGCGTGCCACCATGCACTCGACAAACTCGTCTCGCTGAGACTCAAAATGAGCGCCCACCAGCGGCCGTAATGCCGATGCAAGCAGTTTGAGGTCGATCGCGTCGGCCAGATGGAGGAAGTCCATACGGCCGTAGATGCCTTCTCGAGATCCCTCTTGGCTTCTCTCGTCCGCGGGGCTCGCCGGGGATTGGTCTGTTGCTTTGACAGCCTCGTGCATGGTTTTCGTTCTGATGGGGCACATCGATTACCCTCCAGAGTCGATCAGTCCTTTCCCATCGCCTCGTAAGCAAATCTGGAGGCCTTTGCTTTGATCAACTTTTCGAGATAGGTGAGGAATTCGATTTTGACGGACGTGTTCTCCTCCGACATGGTGGCGAGGACGGCGAAGGCCATCTCGTCATCCGTGCCTTCACCAAGGAACACCGTCTTCTCCGGGCCGGGCGGACGTCGCGGATTCCCTGCTGAGTTGTCGAAGATTGCCTCCACATGCAGCGTGGAGCCCTTCTTCATCGGATACGGTTCCTTCGGCTGGTAGCGGTGCTGCCAGTTGAAGTCGTAGTCCTTGACCTCAAGCAACAGGATCCTCTCCGACGAGCCAACTGGCTGGTGCCAGACTCGAAACTCCTTGCCAAGCCGGTGCATGTGGGGAGAAATCAGCCACAGCAGACAGTCGTTCGCCACCTCGCGGGAGCCGGTGGTTTTGAAATGAGCGTCACCTTTCGGGATCAGCCTGAAATCAGTGTCGATCATGCCGCCCGTGGAATAGAGCCGGGGAGGCTTCTTGTCGAGCCAGATGCCGAGTCGGGTGGAATCATCGATCTCCGGCCGTCCTGTTCGGGTGTAGTGGATTTGGACGCCGATATCGGACTGCGGCGGAATCACCCGCCTGGCTTCGTGTGGGTATTCAAGAGCCCCCACCCCGGGGACCCATCCCATGAAGTTGCCACCGGGGTTGTCTCGGTTCCGTATGACTTTCGTTGGGTCGGGGATGAAACCAAGCCCCATCCCCGACTCGTATCCAGGCCCGTAGTCCTCATCGCCGGTGCCACGCGGGTGTGGTGTTCCCAGCCGTTTCTGGGCGTCGATCAGAAGGCCGGTGCCATCGTAGAAGGCCAGTGCATGGTGGATCGCCCGCCGGTTTCCTGGGAGGAACTCGGCCTTTTCGAGGTAGAGTTCCTGCTCGTTGCCCATGGGAAATACGATGGTGCGGTAGTGGTCCTCGCCCTGGGCGGCGAGATGAATGGCTTCCGGCACCGTGAACACGAGGTCTGGCGGACGGGAGTCGTGCCATTCGTCAGGGTCGTCGAAGACGAGCGGCGGGGGCGCGTCGGCCGGATTTCCTCGGGGGCAGCCTTCGTCCACCCAGCGGCCGATGAGTTCGATTTCCGCGGGCTTGAGGGCAAGGTCGTTTTTAAGAGGAAGCCCGCCGGTCACGGGCCAGGGAGGCATCAGTCGATCTGCGGTGTAGGTCTTGATGTCGGCCGCCCACTGCAACGCATGGTCGAACGATACGAGCGAGAATGGCGCCACGTCTCCGGGATGGTGGCATCGCTGGCAGTGCTGCTGGAGAAGCGGTTCGATATCGTGATGAAACTCGACGCTGCCGTGCTCAACAACCGGTCTGTCGGCGGGTTCCAGCGGGCAGCCGATCGGGGTCGTCTCCTTGAGCACGACGGCCCGACCAGCCACGATGGCGGAGATCGCATCGGCGAGATAGGTGGCGTCGGCCTTCGGCTGGCGGACGAGCCGACTCGTGTACTGGTTGTCGATTGATCCGGAATACCGCAGCACCCGGTTCCGGTCGAGGAGAAACACCTGCGGCGTGACCGTCGCCAGAAAATGTGCCGCCGCACGTTTCTGGGGATCGAAAAACACCCGGCATGCGATGCCAGACTCGGCGATGTGACCATCCACCTCGGCTGCGTCGGCCGCGTCGCAGACCACCGCGATGAATGCCACCCCGTGATCGCCAAAGCGGGCAGCGAGGGTATTGATCACCGGCACGCACTGATTCGAGATGGGACAGTTGAAATTAAGAAACGCTACGACGGTCGCCCGTCCGCCATCTGCCTCAGCCAACGACCACCGTGCCCCAGCCGTGTCATGCAGATCGATCGGAGATACGACCCGCCCGATGCGGCTCCACGAGGCTGCAGCGATCGCTGCAGCCTCGTCGGGCTCGCCACCACGGGCCGTTCCGGCCAGCGAGATCACCAGGCTGGCCCCGAAGACCAAGGCCGCGAGCAGCACCGCCGCCATGGGAAAAAGCCGGCGCGGCGTGGAAACACTGGCGGGCGAACAGGGGGTTTTGCCCATGGTGTTCCTCATCAGCAACGCCTACTTCGCCACCTCCATGTGATACACAAACTTGAACGCACGTCCGAGCGGTCCGAGCCCCTCCGTGACTGTGTCGACCCGCAACACGCTCAGCGTCAGGGGATCAAAGAGAAACTTGGCGGTCTTGCTGACCGTCTCGGAGTTCGGGATCAGCGGGTTTTTTTCCTGGTCACGATCAGAGCGAATCACCCAACAGTTGGTCCCGTTGTAGATCTCCGAGCCGATCACCTCGAGGTGGCAGGTGCCCGGCAACGAACTCGTCACTGGCTCGGAAAGCCATTTCGTGCCGACCTTCAGGCTCCCCGGGAAGATGTAGTGCTCGGTTTCGTGGTTGATTTCCTGAGGCTTTCCGTCGGTCCCCTGAATCGCGTCCAGCACGAGGCCCCGGTCCTCGTCTTGATGGAAGAGTTCGTACCTGACGGAATCTTCGAAGTCCTTCTTGAACTTGTTTCGCCCGGCGAAACTTGGCTTCGCGTCGTCGGCGTCGGAATGGATGGCATGGGTCTCGACCTTGAAGGCATGTTCTGCAGTCCCTTCCTTGCGCTCGACGATCGACCAGGTCTGTGTGAGCAGATCGTGCCCCGCGAGTTTGCCCTCGACGAAGTAGAGCACGTGCCCCGCATACTTGACCGGTTCGTGGTCGTGCACCAGTCCGATCTGATTCGATGGCTGCCCCATGCCCGAAGGCTCTTCGGCCCCGATCAGCTCACCAGCCGCAATCAACCCTGCCGACGCGACGACCAACCCAAGCCAGCGATGCAAGACCATGAACCTGTCTCCACGAGAGTAATGGCGAACGTTTCTAGGAATTTATAGATCTAGCAGAATGGCTTCTTTCTTGCCTCCTCAGCAGAATCTGTGCGTTAATCCCAGCTGTGCAATAGGCGCTCGGTTGGTGTGGATGGTCGACTTCGGCGACGGCCGGGAACTCTGAGACAGGCGGCTTGTCGCAACCACGTGATCGCCTGCCAATGAGAACCCGCCGCATGCTCTGGACCCTGCTCACGATCGCAATCGGCGGCTACGCCGGGCTTTGCCTCGTCTTCTTCGTTTTTCAGCGGTCATTCATCTACATGCCGACCCCGGTGACGCACGCCCACGCGGCGGCGTTTACGCTCGAGGTGCCCGGTGCCACGGTGCGGGTTTCTACGAGGGCTCATGACGGCCCCAAGGCCCTGCTGTTTTTCGGAGGCAACGCGGAGGACGTGGCCTACACGGTGCCGGAACTGGCTGAAGTGTTTCCGGATCGGGCCATCTACGGCATGCACTACCGCGGCTACAGCGGCAGTTCCGGCCACCCTTCGGAAACAGCGCTGCGGAGCGACGCCCGAGCCCTCTTCACTCTCGTTCATGCCCGCCATCCAGACGTGATCGTCGTGGGCCGCAGCCTCGGCAGCAGTCTCGCGATCCAACTGGCGGCCGAGGAGCCCGTCTCACGGCTCGTCCTGATCACGCCTTTCGAGAGTATCCTTTCGATCGCAAAGCGGACGGCCCCCTTCCTGCCAATGAGCCTTCTGCTTCACGACAGGTACGAGTCGTGGCGATACGCCCCCCGCGTGAACTGCCCCACGCTCCTGATCGCCGCCTCTCACGACGAACTCGTGCCGCTCGCCGACACGCAGAGGCTCATCGCAGGCTTCCCACCCAACGTGGCCGCGCTGCGGGTGATCGAGGGCACTGACCACAACTCGGTGTCAGGCGAGGCTGAATTCTGGGAGGTGATGACCAACCCGTAGATTCCGCGCCGGGGGCCGCAGGCTCAGAACTCTTTCGCGGCGTCTTGAACGGCCTTTCGCACATCGTCCCACGCAGCCTGCGCACCCTTCTCCATGTGCCCCCACGCCTCGCCAGTGGATTTGCGAACCTCGTCCAACTTGTCGCGGGCTGCCTGCTGCTTGGCCTCGAGGTCAGCCATCTTCTCTTTCCAGCGGGCCTTGGCCGCATCCTTCAGGGCGTGGCCTTTTTCATGAAGCCTTTCAATTTCCTTCTCCATCTCTGCGAGGCTGGCCTTGAGGCGCATCTCAAAATCTTCCTTTGCCTGTGCGGCAGCGTGTGCGGAGGTGTCGACAGCCTGCTCCGCGTCGCGACGGACATCCTCGGTCGTGACTTTCCGCACCGTGTGCTCGACCGGTGCCTCCATGCAGCCATTGCAGGTCACAAGAACCGCTGCACTGAGCAGCCACCAGGAACGAGGCATGGGCTCACCTCATGGAGGACGACGACGATGGATTCCGTGCGAGTCGCATTCGAATGGACCCGCTCACAGCAGCCGGCATGATGCAGACGAAAGGATAGCGACGACCTCGCTGAAACCACGATGCGCGCTTCCCAGTGCGGATTTGAGACGAGCGGCATGCCGGACACTTCCTTCACATCGCGGCGAAAAAGCGCCGAAAGGTTCTGCACCCGGCCGCATTCGGTGAACTGCGGATAGTGTCTCCCGGCAGCGAAATGTGTCCCATCCGGTAGATTCCGGAAAACAAGCATCTCCACGACGCTCTTCGTCGCTCCAGCGCCCAGCGCTGCTAACGTTGCCTTGACCGATTCGGTTCATCCGTTGAACCGACGGCTTTTTTTCTTTGAGAGGTACCTGACCCATGAAGAGTTTCCTGTTGACATGTGCCCTTGCGACGGTGGCACTGCTTGGGGTCAGCATGGCTGCGACCGATGCGTATGCGGAACCCGGCAGCGAGCGAGCTGCCGGCACTCCGGGAGCGACGAAAGACGTCGTTGTAACTGCAGTGGAGGCCGGCCACTTCAAGACGCTTGTCAAAGCTCTCGAAGCAGCCGGCCTTGTCGAGACCCTGAAGGGCAAGGGCCCCTTCACCGTGTTTGCGCCCTCTGACGAGGCGTTTGCGAAACTGCCTTCGGGGACCGTGGAAAACCTGCTCAAGCCGGAAAACAAGGAGAAGCTGAAGGCGATTCTGTTGATGCACGTAGTACCCGAGGATCTCCTCATCGCTGATGTGAAGAAGATCAAGGACGCCAAGACGGCCGGCGGGGCCAAGCTCGACGTGACGCATCATCTCCTGACTGGTGTGCACATCGGCACCGCCAAGGAGATGGCTCATGTCCAGAACTCGGACATCCACGCCTCCAATGGCGTGATTCACGTCATCGACAAGGTGATCCTGCCGTAGAGTCCGACCGTCCCAGCCTCGCACGGCAAAAGCACAAAACACGTGCCCTGCGCGACAGGATTCCGTCGCGCAGGGCACGGGTGAGCGGAGGCGAGAGTCAGACCGCTGCTCTGCTCGTCAGGGCCGGAAGAGTTTCCGAATGTTTGGGGAAGGACTCCGTGAGGGCATTTCTAATCTTCTTGACTAAGGAGTGAACTGTGAGTCCGATCGTAACGATCCTTGTCGTGATTTTGATCCTGTCGCTGCTGGGCGGCGGCTACGGTTTCCGGAGCGGCAACACCGTTCTGGGCGCGGGAGGCGGAATCGTTGGTCTGATCCTGCTGATCCTGCTGATCCTTGCCTTGCTGGGGCGTCTACCGTTGTGAACGGCCCTGTGCATCTGCGGGGCCGTCTACTTCGTATTTTCGGGAGTCGTGACGACCACCCGTCGGTAGCCGGCGGATGATCCTCATGTGATCATCGCCTTGCAGGCATCGTGGCACTTCCTGCAGGTCGCGGCACATGCCTGGCAGCAGGGCTCGGCGCCGCATGCGCGAGTCGAGTTCGTGCAGTGGCGATCACGCGCGAAGACGAACACCTCTTCGCCTGTGACTGTGCTGATGTCGTGGTGCATGCTGACGCATGCCAACTCGGTCGCCTGCTCCACGAGTGCGTCGATCCGCAGGCGGGATGCCTCCAGCATGTAGGTGCGGACGCTTTTGAGCATATCGCGGCCTTTTTCAGTGGGCTGCACCGCGGCGAGGCTCACTTCCGCCGGCGTGAGAATGCCCTGCTGGCGGACGAGCAGCAGGTTGCCGAAGAGGTGCGTGCGGATCTCCTTGGGACCGCGGCCCATGAAGTCCTGCATGAAACGAGCGATGCCCTCACAGACGGCCGCCTCGACTTCGCCCCTGGTTTTCATGCTGCATTCGTCCCTTGAGGCCGCACAAGTCCGGCGGCAGAATGCCGCGTTCGCTTCGTCTATGATCGTTGGAGAGTCGCCGCACCACATCAGCCCAGCAGACCTCGCGCATCCCAGGAGCACCGACCATGGCCGCATTGAGACCGGAGTTTTCCGAGAAACTCGCCGAGATCGCCCTGGCAATGCAGGCGGAGCGGACGGGCCACTCTCCGAAGGCAGTCACCGTGGTCGCCAGCGACGAGACCGTCGTCGTCACGATGCACGAAGCCCTCACGCCTGCGGAAAAGATCCTGGCACGGAGCGCCGCGGGTGCTTCAAAGGTCGAGGACTATCACCGGGCGCTGTTCGCCGTGTCGTGCGAGGAACTGCGGCTGGAGATCCAGCGGCTTTCGGGGCGAAAGGTCCGGGAGGCGGCCGTGGTGCTCGAACCGGCGACCGGTGCGATCGTGCACGCGTTCACCAGCGGCACCGTTGTGCAGATTTTCCAACTCGAGTCGCATAAAGCGGCCCGCGAGAGGACCGGCGAAGGGCCACGCTGATCATCCCGGCCAACCCCGCCACCATCATGGCGACACCGCTCGGCTCGGTCATCGACACGGTGAGCCGTACGACCGGGCCCGACCGCGGCCCGCATTCCAGAAGGATTCCCCCATGAAACGCTTTTTTGTCATCGACGCCGCATCGTTCGTGATGCTTGCCTGAGCGACTACATCGGCCCGCAGACGCTCACGATCGCCTACGAGGTGGCCATCTCGTCGAGTGAGGTGTTTCAGTCGGTATCGCTCGACCAGGATTTCTCCGGGGCATCGGCGACCACCTACACGGACATGTTCGCGAGTCTCGAGGATCTCCAGGCGAACCCGACGCCCGGCAGCGGAACCTGGGCGCTGTCGGTGATCGATTCGGGAGCCGGCACCACCATCGCCCTGCCCCCGATCCAGACGCTCTGGATCCGGGGCACGATCGTACTTGGCGCCAGTGGGTCGGTGCTCTCGATCTCCAACACGATCGTGCAGGTGCCCGAGCCCGCGGCGGCCAGCCTGGCGGGCTGCGGCATGCTGCTGGCAGGGGCGGCGTGGCGCCGCAGGAAGAGATGGACGGCGGGAGACCGACCTTCGACAAACCCGTTCGGACTTGAGCGACGAGCGGATGAGTCGAAACGAAACCATACGGCGACAAGGACCCGCGATACGATATTGCTTGCATGTGAGTCCCGCATCGGATAGGGTGGGGAATTGCTCTTCGTGTGGGGAATGCAGCGAGCCGTGTTCTGGAGGAACATCCCGAACGTGCTCGGTCTGCGATCCGCTGGATCGATCGCTGATCCATGGTGCGTCGCGACCCGTCGGTCGCGATGAAGTGCTGCCGGCCGCTCTGGCCGGCATGTTCGCAAACGAGTGGCTGTTGCCGGCCCCACTGGCCTGCGGTCCAGCCATCCCCCCAGGGAGGTGATCGATGGAAGCCACCGTGCGTCCGCTGTTTGTCTCGACCTATCCGCCGGAAGCGTGCGGTCTGGCCACGTTCACCAAGGACTCCGCCGATGCGGTCGATCTGGCCGCCGGCCGGCCCGTCTCCGCGGTGGCCGCCATCGAGCGGCTCGCCACGATCCCACCCTGCGATCCGCGGGTCACCCACGTCATCAACAACCGTCGCCCCGACGCCTACCGGTTCGCCGCCGAAGTGGCCAACGAGGGGCCTTGCGATGTCGTGAGCCTGCAGCATGAGTTCGGGCTCTATCCGGGGGAGTGGGGCGGCCGCATCCTCGATTTCGTGCAGGCCTGTAGGAAGCCGATCGTGACCACATTCCACACGCTCCTGCCTCGGCCTGAGCCGGTGCCACGGATGCTGGTTCGGCAACTGGCGGCGCACAGCCGCCGCGTCGTCGTGATGACGCGGATCGCGGCCCGGTTGCTGCGCGACGACTACGGCGTGGAGCCTGGCCGGGTGCGGATCATCCCCCACGGCGTGCCTCCGGTGCCGTTTGGCCGCGACGAATCGCTCAAGGGGCGCTTCGGCCTCGCCGGCCGCCGCGTGATCTGCACATTCGGCCTGATCAATCGCGGCAAGGGGCTCGAACACATGATTCGCGGCATGCCGGCGGTGGTCGCGGCCTGCCCGGAAGCGGTGTATCTGGTCGTCGGCGCCACGCATCCGCAAGTGAAGCTCCACGAGGGCGAGGTCTACCGCGAGGGGCTGGCGGAACTGGCCCGGTCGCTGGGCATGGAGGAGCACGTGCGATTCGTGAACCGCTACCTGAGCCTGCCCGATCTGCTCGCCCACCTGCAGGCCTGCGACGTCTTCGTCACGCCCTATCCCGGGAAAGACCAGATCGCCAGCGGAACAATGGCCTACGCCATGGCCGTCGTCGGCGCCGTCATCAGCACTCCCTATCTCTACGCCCGGGAGATGCTGGCGGGCGGCCGGGGGATTCTCGTGCCGTTCTCCGACAGCGACAGTCTGGCCCGCGCGGCCAGCCTGCTGCTCACCGACGACAACCTCCGACGGCGGACCCAGCGCAGGGCGTACCGCCACGTGCGACCGATGTTCTGGCCCAACGTGGGCCGCCTCTATCACGAACTCTTGAGCAGGGTCGCCGCGGAGCACCGCCGGGCCGGGCTGCGGGAATCAAGGGCCGAAGACCTCGGCCTCGCCCTCCAGGGAGACGCCCGATGATTGACGCCGCACAGGTTCCCCTCATCCATCTGGATCGGATGACCGATTCGACCGGCCTGATCCAGCATGCGATCTACGGCATTCCGCGCCGCGAAAGCGGCTACACGACCGACGACAACGCCCGCGCCCTGCGGCTCTGCACCAGGCTCTGGAGCCACCATCCGGACGACCGCATGCTGACGCGGGTGTCGTGCTACCTGAGTTTTCTCGAATACGCGCGCTGTCGGGAGAAAAGTTTTCACAACTTCCTCAGCTACCAACGGCATTGGCTCGACACCGCCGGCACCGGCGATTGCCAGGGGCAGGCGGTGCTCGCGCTGGCCGAGGTGCTCGGCAGCCGGCTCCCGGAAGGCTACCGGTCGGTGGCCTGGGAGCTGATCAAGACGGTCCTCCCCACGCTCGCCGAGCTTCGCAGCCTGCGGGCGCAGGCCTACGTGATCATGGCCTGGTCGCATCTCTGGAAAGCCGACATCGCGCAGGCCCGAGGGCTGCAGGCCGTCGCGCACCGCGCCGCGCTGCGGCTCACCGAGGCCTACGAGCGATCGCGCCGGCCCGACTGGCCGTGGTTCGAATCGCGGATGACCTACGCCAACGCCGTGCTTCCGCACAGCCTGTTCGCTGCGGCCGAGCGCTGGCCGAACGGGCCGTTCCTCACCGTTGCCGAGGATACGTTCGGCTTCCTCGTCCGCGAGACGACGACCGATGGGGTCTTCTGGCCGGTGGGCAACGCCGACTGGTACGCGCGGGGCGAGACGAAGTCCCCCTACGACCAGCAACCGGTGGAGGCCTCGACGATGGCCGAGGCGGCACTGGCCGCATTCACCGCTCGGCCAGACGGCGGCCATCTGGTGACGTTCCTGCGTGCGCACTGCTGGTTCGGGGGTCGCAACAGCCTGGGACTCCCCCTGGTCGATCCGGTCACCGGAGGCTGCTGCGACGGCCTGCAGCGTGGCGGCCTCAACCACAATCAAGGTGCGGAGTCGACGCTCGCATCGCTGTGGACGCAGTGGCTCGGCACCACGACCCGACAACTCGACGACAGGGCGACGCGATCGCTCCCGAATCTCTCACCCCAGGAGCCCAGCGTCGCATGACTCCTCTCATCAAGCCGCAGCATTACCCCGAACTGTTCCGCCGCCACGAGGGCAATCCGATCCTCACGGCCAATGACTGGCCCTATCCGGTCCACACCGTCTTCAACGCGGGAGCCTGCCAGATGGGCCCCAACACGCTGCTGCTGGTGCGGGTCGAGGACCGTCGCGGCCATTCCCATCTCAGCGTGGCCCGCAGCGACGACGGCATCTCCAACTGGCGGATCGACCCCCAGCCCACCTTTGCGCCCGATCCGGTGAACTATGCCGAAGAGGCCTGGGGCGTGGAGGACGCCCGCGTCACCTGGGTCGCCGATCGCCAGGAGTGGATCATCGCCTACACCGCCTTCTCTCCAATCGGCCCGCTCGTCTCCCTGGCCTCCACCGTCGATTTCCAGTCGTTCATCCGCCTCGGGCCGGTGATGCCCCCCGAGGACAAAGACGCCGCCATTTTTCCGCGGCAGTTCGGTGGCCGCTACGCGATGATCCATCGGCCGGTGTCGGCGGGAAGCTCCGGCGCCCACATCTGGCTCTCGTTTTCGCCCGACCTGCGGCACTGGGGTGATCATCACGTGCTGCTGCACGCCCGCCGCGGGGCGTGGTGGGATGCCAACAAGATCGGCCTCAGCCCCACGCCCCTGGAGACACCGGAAGGCTGGCTGCTGCTCTACCACGGCGTGCGGCACACCCCCGGTGGCTGCCTCTACCGGCTCGGCCTGGCGCTGCTCGACCTGGAGCAGCCGTGGCGGGTGCTACGCCGCAGCGACGACTGGATCTTCGCCCCGGAAATGCCCTACGAGCGGCAGGGCGACGTCAACGGCGTGGTCTTTCCATGCGGCTGGATCCTCGACGAGGCCACCGGCATGATCCGGATGTACTACGGCGGCGCCGATTCCTGCCTGGCCTTGGCCACGGGCCGGCTGTCCGACGTGCTCGACTACCTCCGCGAGTGTCCGGCGCCCGCGGCCAGGGCGCGTCCAGGCATGGCGGTCTGAACCTCGCGATGGAGCACGACCTCGCCAGCCGTGTCGCCTTTGGGCCGCTCGACGGTGCGGCTTCCAGCCCTTAGGCATGGCAGCAGTCGGGTTCGGCAGGTGGTTCATGACGCAGCCGTTGCCGGTTCGGATCGCAGACATCGCGCTCGCAGGCGTCCGCTCCATCAGAAGCTCACGAGCGCCCGCACGCCGGCGATCAGCGCCGTCTCCGGCCGGGCACGGTGCCCCCTACGCCAACGCTCAGGAACGCGTCGATCGGGCTGGTGTTCGGATCCGCGATGCCGGCTCGGCCGAACGGGCCCCAGCCGCGAGTGTCGTCGGCCGGATCGACAAACAGGTACTGATCGAAGTTCCAATACAGGCACCAGGAGCCACGGGTCGTCGGAATCGCCACGTCCGGGTAGGGGATGTAGGCCTCGGTGATCGACGTGTAGGTGCGGCTGTTCCAGGTGCCGCCGAGCAGCTGGTGGCCCGGGCGGTCGAGGAAGTTCGTGGGCACCCGTAGGGCCGCCGACAGGAGCATGCCGTCGTTGAACAGCGTGTCGAAGCCGCTCGTGGCCGTCGTGTCGGTCGAGTTGAGCACGGTCACCATCACCATCGGCCCGTCGTCGGGATGAATCACGAATCCCGCCCCCAGCGTGGAGTAGGGCACCGTCGCCCCGACGATCGGATTGAAGATGAATCCCATGTTCGAGAACTGCGTCTTGCCCCGGCCGTGGGCGAAGGTGTTCATGTCGCCGTCGAGCGTGTCCATCTTGCCGGCGAACACGGAGACCGCATCGGTCAGCTCCTGCGTGAGCAGGACGTTCGTCAGATACACCTCTTCGCTGCCGTAGACCGGCAGGTCGGCAATCAGCGTCGGTGAGATGAAACAGCCCACGTTGCCGACGATCGTCTCACCGTAGCGGTGCTCGGCGCGAAGCTTGAGATACAGCCCGTCGCGCACGCCGAGCCTGCCGCCGTCGGCGATCACGCAGTAGTCGCCGTGCCCGGCGTAGTCGAAGGCCTGGTCGAAGCCGCCGGTGGCATTGCCGATAGAGAAGCCCGTGTTGTCGGCGAGGATGGTCAGGCCGGCGTCGGCCAGCCGCTCGCGGAAGCCGTCCTGCGAGCCCAGGAGATGCGGGGCCATCTCATACTGCGGCTCTTCCATGTAAGGCTGCGGCGGGTTCTCCGCGATAGCCGGGCCGACGAGGCAGCACCAGAGCCCGGCGGTGAGCCATGGCAGCGGCCAACCGGTCGTCCGCTGTCGCTGGTGCACGTCGCGAGCCCCACAGGTCGGTCGCATGAAAGCCGCCATTGCCGTCGGGGGGGCCGCATCATCGATACCATCGACGCAGCCGTATCACCGGATTTGGCGAATCTCCGGCCGGGGCCTGGCACCTGTTCAAGTGGCGTAGCCGGGCAGACCCTGCGGCCTCGCGTCGAACCTGATCCCACGGCTCAAATCCGGCCACGAGACCAGCAATCGCTCGAGTGCAGGGCCGAAGGCGTGAAACGGAATCAGCCCGGCGACGAGTTCCACGCGGCGGGAGAGCTTCGGCAGCGATGCGGCCCAGATGGCGGCACGTGCCTGACTATGACACGTTCGACCCGGGGCACCGCAAGGTGAACGGAGCTTTCCCGCGAACCGAGGCAGGATGCTGGCTGAGTATCGCGACAACCTCATCCGTCACTCGCGGCAGCGTCGAACGCCATAAACCGTGGCAATGGATTGCCGTCCACGATGACGGTCTCACCGAACATCGCGGCCGGGCGGACCCAGAGGCCGCGATCACCGTACTCTTGCCGGTAGACGACGAGTTCCTCGAGCGTCTCGCTGTGCCGGGCGACACCGATGACCGTGTACTCGTTTCCCTTGTAGTGCCGGTAGCGGCCCGGGCGGATTTCGGACATGCGTTGCCTCTCATGCTTGAGCCGTCGAATACAGCCATGCGACTTCCGTCATCGCACACCTCCCGACAGTCGCCCGCATACGCTATCCTTCCGGGTCCAAACCTGTCCCTCCCCCCTATCGGAAACCCCTTTCACGATGTCTGCCGAGACCGCCGCCGACCCCTGGTTCCAGGATCTCTTCGCCCAGCGGATCGGCGGGGCGATGTTTGGCAAGGGCACGGAGATCTACAAGTTCGAACTCATCAAGCGGGCCAAGCGAAAGGCGATCGCCGATCATCCCGAGCGGCGGATGCTCGACTTCGGCATCGGCGAGAACGACGAGATGGCGCCGGCCAACGTGCGGGCCGTCATGAAGCGGGAAGTGGACCGTCCTGAGAATCGCGGCTACGCCGACAACGGGATCGCCGTCTTCAAGGAAGCGGCGGCGGCCTTCATGCAGCGGGAGTTCGGCGTGATGCTCGACCCCGTGACCGAGGTCAACCACTGCATCGGCTCGAAGACCGCCTATGCAATGCTGCCCGCCGCATTCATCAATCCCGGCGACGTCACGCTCATGACCGTGCCTGGCTATCCCGTTGCCGGCACGGCCACCCGCTGGTTCGGCGGCGTCGTTCACCGGCTGCCGCTCGTTGCCGAACACGACTTCTTCCCGGACCTCGACGGCATCCCCGCGGACGTGCTCGCGAAGACGAAGATGCTCGTGCTCTGCTATCCGAACAGCCCGACGGGCAGGACGGCTACGCGGGAGTTCTACAAGAGGGTGGTCGATTTTGCTCACCAGCACCGGGTGATCGTGGTGCAGGACGCGGCCCACATCATGCTCTCGTATAATGAGGAGCCCCTCTCGTTTCTCTCGATCGACGGCGCCAAGGACGTCGGCGTCGAGGTGCACTCGATGTCGAAGGGCTTCCACATGATCGGCTGGCGGATGGGCTGGGTCTGCGGCCACGAACGGATCGTGCGGGCCTTCGCCGATATCAAGGACAACTGCGATTCGGGACAGTTCATGGCGATCCAGAAGGCGGCTGCGGCGGCGCTGGCCGATCCGCAGATTCCGCGGCTCGTTCGCGAGAAATATCGCCGCCGGCTCGAGAAACTCGTGGGCGTGCTCCGCGCCTCGGGCTTCGAGTGCGAAATGCCAGGGGGCACCTACTTCCTCTACACACCAAGCCCAAAAGCCACCGGCGACCGCAGCTTCGCAACGGCGCAGGATGCCAGCCAGTTCCTGATCCACGACCTTTCCATCTCAACCGTGCCGTGGGACGACTGCGGCGCCTATCTGCGGTTCTCCGTCACCTACGAGGCCGAGGACGAGGCCGCCGAGGACGACCTGATGGCCGAACTGCACGCCCGACTGCAGCGGGCCCGCCTCAAGTTCTGAAGCCTGTTCAGCCCGCCTCACCGCCCTTCCATCAACCTGCCCGACCTGAGGATTCACCTGCCATGCCGAGGCCAAGCCTGTCTTGTCTCATCGCCTGCCTCTGCAGCCTTGTCCTCGTCGCGCCGTTGGCTGGATGCGGTGGGGGCACAAAAAAGCGGCCGGTCATGACGATCGCAGAGCGGCTGAAGAAGGCCCGGGGCGACGCGACCCCCGGCGGGCCGGCGCGGGAGTTGGCGAAGGTGGCGCGGTTGCAGTTCACATCGGGCGACAAGACCGGTGCGATCACGACGCTGGCAGAGGCTCGCAGGACGATCAAGGACGACGCCGACGCCACGATCTTCGCGCCGCGGCTGGTCGACATTGCCGACGCCTACGCCGATCTCGCCGACAAAAAATCGGCCCGCGAAGCGGTCGATCAGGCCGTCACGATGGCAGACCAGATTCCTGATGCGGTCGGCCGGGCTAACGTGCTGGCCAAGGCCGGCGGGATTTATGGAGCCAAGCAGGGGGGGCTGGGCGATGCAACCCTCGCCAAGAAAACACTCGCCAAGGCGGCGGCGATCGCCGAGAGCGACGAGGTGTCAGATCGCTTCCGGCCGCAGGCGCTCGCGGCCGTCGCCCTCGGCTATGCCAACGCCAGTCTCGCCGGCGACGCGCGGGAGATCCTCGAGAAGCTCGAGACCACGGCCAGCGGCCTCGAAGATCTTCGGCCGAAAGCCGAGGCACTCGCCGCAGCCGCCAACGTGTATGCGAAGAGCGGATCACAAGACAAGGCGGCGGCCCTGCTTTCCCAAGCCGCCGAGGCGGCCAAGGGGATCAACGGCGCGGCGAATCGAGCCTTCGCCCTCGTCGCCGTGGCCAACGTGATGAACGCCGTCGGCGACCGGAAGGGGGCCGCGGCGCTCGCGGCCGAAGCCGAGAAGTCGGCCGGGAAGATCGCCGATCCGGAGCAGCAGAAAGACGCCCTGCAGGCCGTCCGCGTATTGGAAGCCGCAGCAGCGAAGGGCTAACCTCCTCGGGCACGAACTCAGCGAGGGGCTGCCCGTGCCTCGGAGCCGGCGTATGACGCCAAGCGCAGGCAGGATGCCGAAGCGCCGGCGGCATCCGAGTGAGTGAAGCCCAGGATGGGCGCAACGAACGTCCGGCTCTCGGGGCATGGGCAGGCCCGAGCCGCCCACCAGGACAGCCCGCGGCCTCACGGCCGGTCGGCTTGTGCCGGAGCCCGCGGCCTACGTTCCTCGCGATACCGTCTTGAGCGCCGCCAGCGCCAGCTTCCGCGCCTCGGCATGATCGACGATCGGCTCCGGATAGCCCCGACCCATATCGACCCATGTCTTCACATAACCGCCATCGGGGTCGAACTTCGCCGCCTGACTCGTCGGATTGAAGATCCGAAAATACGGCGCTGCGTCGGCCCCGCAGCCGGCCGCCCACTGCCAGCCGAGCGTGTTGGCGGCGAGGTCGGCGTCGACGAGCGTGTCCCAGAACCACCTCGCGCCTTCGAGCCACGAGATCCGCAGATCCTTGACGAGAAAGCTCGCCACGATCATTCGCACGCGGTTGTGCATCCAGCCGGTGGACCAGAGCTGCCGCATGCCGGCATCGACGATCGGAAAGCCGGTGCGGCCCCGCTGCCAGGCGCGAAGGCCGATCGGATCGTCGACCCATGGAAACCGGGCATAGTCGGCCCGCAGCGGTGCGTTGGGCGTATGCGGGAAGTGATAGAGCAGGTGATTGGCAAACTCCCGCCAGCCGAGTTCCCGAAGATAGGTTTCGGCACCACCTGCGGGGATCTTCGCGGCCGGGGTCCCACCGACGGCCTCGCGGACGGCGTGCCACACGCGACGGGGCGAGATCTCGCCGAAGTGCAGGTGGGGCGAGAGGCTGCTCGTGCCCTCGCGATCAGGCCGGTCGCGGCCCTCGCCATAGCCGGAGAGGCCGCGCTCCAAAAACCGTTCCAGCAGCGCGGCGCCGCCGGCGGCGCCGGGCGTCCACGTCTTCCGCATGGTCGGGGCCCAGTCGATCGCCGGCAGCAGCCCGAGGGATTCAAGCGGCACCGACTTTTGATCGCGGCCGACCGACGCCTTGAGTCTCTTTGGCGCGGCCATCGGCTCCGCGGGCTCGTCGCGGGCGAGGAGGCTCCGCCAGAACGGTGTGAACACCTGATACGGCCGGCCCTCCTTGGTCGCCACGTGCACCGGCTCGAAGAGCAACGAGCCGTTGTAGCTCTCGGCCACGAGCCCGTCGTCGGTGAGCGCCTTCTTGATCGCGGTGTCGCGGGCAACCACTGCCGGCTCGTACCGCCGGTTCCAGGCCACGTGCGTCGCGGCATGATCCTTCGCGAGGGCCCGCAGGGCGGCGAGCGACGGCCCGCGGCGAATCACGAGCGGCGCCCCCGCCTTGTCGAGCGCCGCCGCGAGCTTCTCCAGCGAGTGATGCAGCCACCACCGCGAGGCCGCCCCCGGCTCCCAGGGATGCTCCTCCTCCGGCGCCCAGATGAACACCGGCACCACCGCGCCCCGCGCCGCCGCGGCGGCCAGTGCCGGTTGGTCGTCGAGTCGCAGGTCGTGTCGAAACCAGACGATCGTGGGGCCGCTCATGGCCGGATTGTAGGCGACCGCAGCGCGGCGTGGAGAATCTCGACGGGATGCAGGGCCGGCCGCCCCGTGCCGTCCTTGATCTGGTGGCGGCAACTCGTGCCCGGGGCGGCGATCAGGGTGTCGGTCGCAGCCGACCGCACGAAGGGGAACAGCACGAGTTCGCCGATCTGCATCGAGACGTCGAAGTGCTTCCGGCCGTAGCCGAACGAGCCGGCCATGCCGCAGCAGCCGCTCGGGATGACCTCCACGGTGAAGTTCCGCGGCAGCCGCAGGATGGTCGCCGAATCCTCCACCGAGGAGAGCGCCTTCTGATGGCAGTGGCCGTGGAGGGCAATCCGCCGGGACGACTGGGTGAAGGCCTCGGCCGTGATCCGGCCGAGGCGGACCTCCCGAGCCAGAAACTCGTCCACAAGCAGGGCGCGGCCGGCAAGCCGGCGGGCAGCGGGCTCGAGCGACTCGGGCACGAGATCGGGATACTCGTCGCGAAAGCCGAGGATGGCCGACGGCTCGATGCCGATGAGCGGCGCGTCGTCGGTGACCACCGGGTCGAGGAGTTCGACGTTGGTGGCTGCCAAGTCGCGGGCCTCGCGGAGCAGCCCCATCGAGATCTGGGGCCGGCCGCTGTCGACGTGCCGCGGAATCACCACTTCATATCCGAGCGCCTCGAGCAGTTCGATCGCCTTGATGCCGACGTCGGCGTCGAGGGTGTCGGTGAACTCATCACAGAACAGATGCACGCGGCCCTTGAAGCCTGGCCCGCCGGCCACCGCATGAGGCGGCGGCCGGTGGCGATGCCAGGCGGAGAGCGTGATGCGGGGGAGCGTGGGCAGCGAGCGGCGAGCGGCGAAGCCCAAGCACGCTTTGACGATCCGCGAGACCACCGGCGCCGTCACGAGGAAGTTGTAGACCCAGGGCGCCACCGACGCCCACCGTAGCGCCTGCGCCATGCCCGCCACGAGTCGCGACCGGAGCGGCACTCCATGCGAGTCGTGCCAATGCTGCTGCCACTCCGCCTTGAGCCGCGCCATGTCAACGTTTGACGGGCACTCGCTTTTGCAGGCCTTGCACGACAGGCAGAGATCCATCACGGCGGCGAGTTCGGGCCGGCTCCAGGGATCGGCCGCCGAGGTCGGCCCGGCGAGCGCCTGTCGGAGCACGTTGGCCCGGGCCCTGGTCGTATCCCGCTCGTCGCGGGTGGCCATGTAGCTCGGGCACATGGTGCCGCCGGCCTGATGCGACTTGCGACATTGGCCGACGCCCGTGCACTTCTCCGCAGCCCGGAGCACGCCTCCTGTATCGGCAAATCGAAACACGGTGTCGTGCTCAGGCTCCGGCTCGCCGGGCAGGATCCGCAGCGAGGTATCCATCGGCGGCGCGTCGATGATCTTGCCCGGATTGAAAATGCCCTGCGGATCGAAGGCCTGCTTCACCCGCGTGAGCAGCCGGTAGCACTCGTCGCCCACCATCGTGCGGATGAACTCACCGCGAAGCCGGCCGTCGCCATGCTCACCCGAGAGGCTGCCGCGGTATTTCTTCACGAGCGCCGCCACATCGGTGGCCACGTCCCGAAACATCCGCAACCCGGTGGCCGTATGCAGGTCAAAGAGCGGCCGCAGGTGCAGCTCGCCGGCCCCCGCGTGGGCGTAATGCACGCAGTCGATGCCGTATTTCTCGGCGAGCAGTTGGTCGAACTCGGCGATGTAGGCCGGGAGATCTTCGATGGCGACGGCGGTATCTTCGACGATCTCCCGCGGCTTGGCGTCACCGGGGAGATTGTTGACGAGCCCCTGCCCGGCCCGGCGGAGTTCCCAGACCTTGTTGCCGTCGTCGCCGAAGAGCACGGGATACGCATAGCCCAGAGCCGCTGTCCGCAGGTCGGATCTCAGCCGCTCAAGCAGCGCCTCGAGTGTCGGCCGGTAGTCGTGCCGGAGCTCCACCACCAGCACCGCGCCCGGATCGCCCTCGACGAAGTCGCGGTTTCGGGCCTGCTCGAGGTTGGCCCTGGTGCAGTCGAGGATCTTCTTGTCGATGAGTTCGCAGCCCGTCGGGCGATGACGCATCGCGACGACCGCCGCCTGCAAGGCCTCGTCGACGGTCGCGCAGTGCACGATGAGGAGGGCGGCCGGCGGCGGGAGTGGCACGAGGTTCAACTCGTACTCGACGCCCAGGAAGAGCGTGCCCTCCGAGCCGGCGATCAGGCGGCAGAGGTTGAACGGCTCCTCGACGGCGGGATCGAAGCAGGAGGCCTCCATCAGCGTGTCGACGGCGTAGCCCGTGTTCCGCCGCGTGACCTCCGGCCTGGGGAAAGAGTCGCGGATCAGCCGTCGGTTCGCGGGGTCGCCGAGCAGATCGCCGAGGCTCCGATGGATCCGGGCTTCGAGCGTTTCGGGGCCGGCGCACTTGGCGGTGAACTCCTCGCGAGACAGCGGCCCGAAGGTCGCCTCGCTGCCATCGGCCAGAAACCCCCGCGCCGACACCAGATGATCGCGGGTCGAGCCGTAGGCGATGGAGTTGGATCCGCAGGAATTGTTGCCCACCATGCCGCCGATCATCGCCCAGTTGGCAGTCGAGGTTTCGGGGGCGAAGAACAGCCCGTGCGGCGCCAGGAACCGGTTGAGTTCGTTGCGGACCACGCCCGGCTGCACCCGGACCCGCCGATGGGCGACGTCGAGCGACCCGATGCGATCGAGGTGCCGCCCAAGATCGACCACGATTCCGCCCCCCACGACCTGACCGGCGAGTGATGTGCCGGCCGCGCGGGGAATCAGGCCGACGGCATGCGTTGCCGCGAACCGCACGAGCTCGCGGACGTCCGCCTCCGACTTCGGCAGGGCCACCGCCAACGGCCGCTCCTGATACTCCGACGCGTCGGTCGCGTAGACCGTCCGCGCAAGGTCATCGACATGGAGGTCGCCCTCAAGGCGACGGGCGAGAGCGGTAAACGGGAGGATCGACATGCGGACCGTGAGCGGGCGCGATGAGGGATGGCCGTGCCTATCATCCGCGTATTGGCCCGTGCCGGCAACCGCCCGCCAGGCTCAGATCGTGGCAAAGATGTTCTTTTTTCGGGGGGTCGGCTGCTGGTCGAGGGCCATCACTGCAAAAGCGGCGTCCAGTGGCGAGAGAGGGGCGATCGCCGCAGAGGACGCCACGGGAGCGAGGCCGGCCGGGAGATACGAGCCTGCGTTATACAGGCCCGCGGTCATGAAATCCGCCACGTCACGGATGTCCGTAACCCCGTCGTACGTGAAGTCGCCGGTCGACCATGTCGCCGTTGACCCCGTATTGAACTTCCCGCCGGCGATGAAGCCGGCGGCGTCGAGGACGTCGGTCTGGCCGTCGAGATTCGTGTCGCCCGGTGCGGCGAATCCCACGCTGATCGAGCCATCGCCATGGTCGTACCAGCCAATCGCCCGCCGGTCGCCCAGCGTGATTGCCCCGGCGACGGCCGCCGAGACGATGCCCGACGCGCCATCCCACGCCCCGCCATTCCGCCCTGCGGCGAGCAGGGCGACGAGATCCGCAGCCACGAGACCACCGGCCACGCGAATCCGTCCGAAACCGATCTCGACGATTGCCCCCGGCTCGACCACGAGCGACGCCATGTCGATCTCTTCGATACCCACGTCGAGCGTCAGCCTCGCGCCGGCCTTCACCAGGATCGCTCCGCTCCCGAGTGCAGCCACGTTTTTCACCACCACCTCGCCGACTTCGACCGATGTGCCTGCGGTGTGGCTGTTGGCCAGCGTGAGGATCAGTGTGCCCGAGCCCTTCTTGATGATCCGGTCGTTGCCGGAGCGGGGCGTCGAGTCGACGACCGTGGCGAGCGCCGGCACGGTGAGTTCGACCGGCGTGTAGACGGGCACGGCGATGACTGAGCCGAGTTTGAGGGCGAGGCCGACGTTCGGTGTCTGGCCGGCGTTCACCTGGGCGACCAGCGTCGGCGTGGCGTTGTCGTAGCGAAGCGTGTTGGCCCCGCCGCCGCCATCGAGCGTGCCCGGGAACGTGACCGAGGGCGACGTCATCACGAACGTGTCGTCGTTCGAGCCCCCGATCACTGCCTCGATCGCCGTGCCGGCATGCGTGGCCGAGGCCCCCGGCGCCGTCACCGTCACGCTGCCGAGACTGACGGTGAGCGCGGAGGTGACCAGCGCGAAGTCCATCGTGTCGGAGCCCTCGCCGGCGATCTCGATGATCGTGTCGGTGCCGAAGAGGTCGGCGAACGAATAGGTGTCGTTTCCGGGGCCGCCCGCGAGCGTGTCGCTGCCCCAGCCGCCCAAGAGCATGTCGTCGCCGTACCCGCCGGAGATCGAGTCGCCACCGTTGTTGCCCTCCAGCCGATCCCAGCCGACGCCTCCCGTGAGCGAGTCGCCGCCGTCTCCACCCTCGAACCAGACCGGCAGTCCGCCGGCGGTGAGCGTGTCGTTCTTCGTGCCGCCGATCACGTGGCGGAGGCCGCGGACGCTCGCAGTGCCCGTCGCCGTGCCGAGGAACGTGAAGTCGAGGGCGCCGAGGTAGCTCACCGTCACCGCCGAGGTCCACGCCGAGTAATCGAGCGTGTCGAAGTCGGTGAAGTCGTAGCCCGGGTTGGCGTAGCCATCGAGCCGCCCGCCGAAGGCCGCGCCGTCGGCGAGCCGGAAGACGTCGGCCTGCCCCGTGCCCATCACCATGTCGATGCCCGCCGCGGTGGCGACGGTCACCCGGTTGGTGCCAAACGTGACGTCGATCGAGCCGCCGATCGCCGCGTCGATGCCCCCCGGGCCGGTCACCTGGCTGAAGTCGAGCGTGTCGCTTCCTTGCCCCGCGGCCTCGGTGACTGTGTCGGTTTGGGCCGCTGCCGAGCGGAAGAAATAGTAGATGTCGTCGCCCAGACCGCCGGCGAGCGTGTCGGATCCGTCGCCGCCGTAGATCGAATCATCGCCGCCACGGCCGGTGAGGATGTCGTTCCCGGCACCACCCGAGAGCAGATTAGCGGCCGCGTTGCCTGAGAGCGTGTCGCCGCCGTTGCCGCCGTACACGTTCTCAAACGCGGTCGCGCCGGCCAGGCCGCTCGCCGTGCCGGCGGCAAGATCGACCGTCACGCCGGCCGTCCAGGCCGCCCAGCGGTAGGGCTCGCCGGCGTACGAGAGCGTGTCCGTGCCCGTGCCGCCGTCGATCGTGGCGGCGAGCGCGGAGCCCTCGCGGATCGAGACCACGTCGTTGCCGCTGCCGAACAGGATCGACTCAATCGTGTTGGCGTAGTAGGAGGCGCCGACGTAGGCCCCAACGTCGGAGTCGTAGCCGCTGATGGAGTACGAGTTCGTCGGATCCACGAGCATCTGCAGCCCCGCGGTGACGGCGGTGAAGTCGAGCGTGTCGCTGCCGGCCCCGGCCACCTCGATCACGGTATCGCTGAAGACACCTGAGAACACGTAATTGTCGGCACCCGTTCCTCCCTCGAGCCGGTTGGAGCCCGCGCCGCCCACGAGGTGATCGTTGCCCGCGTCACCCCGCAGCGTGTCACCGCCCGCCTCGCCGTACAGGAAGTCGTTGTCGCCGTTGCCGCCGATCGTGTCGCCACCGTCGCCGCCCCAGATGCGGTCGACTCCGGTGCCGCCGAGCAGGATGTCGTCGTTGCCGAGGCCGCGGATCGCCGTCGAGCCGCTGAAGACCGAGGCGTCGATCCGGTTCTTGCCGCTGCCGCCGGTGAGCAGGCCGATCTCGACCGTGGCGACGGTGCTCACGCGGCCGGACACCGTCACGACGATATTCGTGAGCAGCGAGTCGACGTCGGCGTTCACCACGATGGTGTCGCCGTCCGTGCCGCCGTCGTAGATGTCCGCCCCGGTGCCCGCCGGGTCGGCCGCATATTCCCCGCCGCTGGTCACGTCGATCACGAACAGCGTGTCGGATCCGGCGTCGCCATACACCCGATCGGTGCCCGCTCCGCCCACGAGCGTGTCGCCGCCGTCGCCGCCGAAGAGCGTGTCGTCGCCCGTCCCACCAAAGATGAGGTCGTTGTCGCCGCCGCCGCGGAGACCGTCGCCGCCGGCGGCGAGATTCCCGTCGTTGCCGGCGCCGCCGAAGATCACGTCGGCCGCAGCGCCGCCGTGGAGATACCAGTCGTCGCCGTCGCCCCCCTCGATCCAGTTGGCCTCGGTGTCGCCGCCCGTGATCCGGTCGCGGCCCTCGTCGCCGAACAGCCGGTCGCCCTGCTGGCCGCCGACGATCGTGTCGTCGCCGCCGCGGCCACGGATCCAGTCGTTGCCTCCCTCGGTGATCACGTTGGCCGGCAGATCGGCTCCATCGTCGCCGTGGAGTACGTCGTCATCGGTGCCGCAGCCACCGTCGATGAAGTCGTCGCCGTCGCGCAGGAACACGGCATCCGGCACGTCGCCGAAGCCGATCGTGACGGCCTGCCCGGCGGTGACCGTGATCACGAAGTCGTCGCGGGTGTCGTCGGCCACGACACCCGCCGGCATCCGGGCAAGTCCGCCGCCGGAGAAGTTGGGCAGGCCGGTGACGGTTTTCGTGCCGAGCCAGCTCGACGTGCCGCCGGCGGCCGTTTGGATGGCGTAAAGCTTCTCGCCGTTGGTGAGGCCGAAGAGGCCGCCCTGCGGATTCGTCTCCAGGCCGATCACCGGCTCGGTGATCGCGGGCAGCAGGCTGCGGACCCTCGTGGTGTTGCCGCCGAGCACGCTCGGATCGACCACGAGGAGCTCCTGGCTGCCGATCTGGCCGAGCCCCTCAGGCTTGGGCGACGTGCCCACGATCCAGACCTTCGTCGCCGACTCCACCGCCACGTCGCCCACCGGCCAGTACGGCACGTTGGCCGGCGTCCGCATCGGGCCCCGAGCCTCCCAGGTGGCGGTGGCGATGTCGTAGCGATAAATGCCGTCGAGGCTCACGCCGATGAGCGTGCCCTCGTCGAGTGCGTCGAAGCCCACGAGCGGCTCGACGCCCGGCGTCGGTCCGAGATCGAGAAGCGTGCCCGCGGCGACGTCGTATCGCCAGAGGCGATCCGTGCCGCCGGTCGCCCCGGCCCGGGACGTGCCGGTGATGAACAGCACGCCGGCGGCCGGCGACGCCAAGTCACGGGCCTCGAGCGTGCCGAAGTCACTGACCCGCGTCGCGGCCTGCGTGACGGGATCGATCGTGACGAGCACGCTCTTCCAGTTCGCCTGGTTCGGGTCCGACGAGTCGAAGCCGATCGCGTAGAGCGTCTCGGCCTGCCAGACGCCGCCCGGCGTGGCCTGCCGCCACGGGAAGACGGGCATCTGCTGGATCGTGTAGGTGCCGGGGGCGAGATTCGAGAATCGGAAGCCGCCGAGTTCGGTGGCGGAGGTGCGGCCGTCGCCGTTGACGTCGAGCGGGGCCGTGAGCACGGTCGCCTGCACCACGCCGGAGGCGTCGGAGAGGAGCACGTACTGGTCGGCCAGGCCGAGCTCGTGGACCGACTGGCCCATGCCGGCCTCACGGGGATCGTGCTGCCAGACGGTGCCCTGAATGATGGCCCCCTGCTCCGCCATGCCCGACACGACGACTCCGTCGGTGAGTGACGCGCCTGCGGCCCCGCCGCCGATCACGAACTCGAACTGAAAATCGGTGCCGGAGGTGCCGTTGCCCGACGGGAACTCCGAGACGCCATTGGTCCACTCGCCGTCGAGGACAGCGCCCGAGGAAGAGCTGATCGAGCCATCGTCGAGCACCACGCGATAGCGGCCGGGTATAAGCGTGCGGCCGCCGCTGACCTTCGCAACCTCGTACCGTACCCAGGTGGGCCGGGCTGGATCAGCCGGCAGGAGCGTGAGCCCGATCGACTCATTCGGCACCACGTCGATCCTCGTGAGCGTCGCTCCTTCTTTGATCGTGAGCGGGCTGGCCGAGGTGCAGATCTCGAATGCCAGGTAGTGATGCTCCGCCGCCATGATCGCCGTCAACTGGCTGGCGCCGTCCGGGATGCTCTTCCAGGTGATCGCCTGGGTGTCGGTGCCGAGATACACGCCGTCGACCACAGGCGCCGTGCTCAGCGACACGCGGAAGTCGTAGGCCGCAGCCGAGCCACCGCTGGCGAGCGTCACGGGGTGAATCGCCGTGGCCGGCGCCGTGACACGGCCGCATGTGGCGAGGTCGGCGATCACGATACGATAGGCGCCTGGCCGCAGGTCGGTGAACGAGTAGACGCCGTTCGCCGCGGTCCTCGTGACGATCTCGCCATCGTCGTACGCGCCGTCGGCATCGGCGTCGAGGTAGACGAGTACGCCGCCGAGGGGCTGGTCGCGCGTGGTCTTCACGCTGCCGGAGAGCGTGCCCATGCGGTAGTAGCCGAACTGCGGCGGCGTCGGACCCGGTGTCGTGCCAAGATTGACGCTCGAGATCAGCGGCGTGGACGGCACCCATCCTGCCGGAATCGACTCGATGACCTCGCCCCCCAGCACGAATCGGCCCACCCACGCGACGTGGCGGCCGGCGGCGAAATCGCCTTCGACAGGCGCCACGACCTTGCCGCCGGGCACCTCGCCCATAGCGACGATCTGGCCCGTGGCATCCGTCACCACCAGGCCCCAGGTGAGATCGGCGGGGGCATCGGGCTCGCCCACGTCGCGGATGCCGTCGGCATCGAGATCCTCGAAGATGAAAGCCGTCAGCTTCGAACGGTTCTCAGAGGGATACACCTCCGGATAGAAGAAGATCTCAGGGCCGCAGGAGTCGGGGGCCACGGTGGCCCGGAAGCCGCCGTGGATCGACTCCTCCACCGCGCGGCCGTGGGTGCGGTCGTCGAGGTGATGCTGGTAGCCGAGTGCCGTCGTGCCGCCGTAGACGGTGTCGGCCCCCTCGCGGGCGAAGATCTCGTCGTCGCCTGGGCCACCCTCGATCCAGTTAGCCCCCGCGCCGCCGTCGATCACGTCGCGGCCGTCGCCGCCGAAGATCGTGGCGTTGCCCCCCACGACACCGAGGTCGGGGTTCGTCGAGACGACGAGCGCATCGCTGCCCGGACCGCCAAGGACGTAGTCGTCACCGGCGCCGAACTCGACGAGATCGCTGTCGAACCCGGCGTCGATGTAGTCGCGGCCCGCGGTGCCGGAGATCGTGTCGTTGCCGTCGCCGCCGAGGATCACGCTCTTGAAGAGCCCGCTGCCGCGGGCGGCCTCGGCCGGCAGCCAGCCGGTGGCCACGAGCACGGGCGCGAAGCCGTGCGTGGCAAGCGTCACGTTCTTCGTGCCGTGGGTCGCCGCGGCCTCCACGCCGACGGCGGCGCTCTCGGCGTAGATCAGGTCGAAGCCGGGGCCGCCGTCGATGAAGTTGAAGCCGGTGCCGCCCTCGATCAGGTCGGCGTTTACGTTCACGGCGCTGCCGTCGCCAACGCCGTGGCCGAACGCGGTGATCGCCACGGGCTCGCCGCCGACGGTACGGTCGAAGCCGTCGCCATAGATGAGGTCGAACCCGTCGCGGCCATAGACCTTGTCGTTGCCAGACCCGCCCTCGAGGAAGTCATCGCCCGAGCCACCGTCGACCGTGTCGTCGCCTGCGCTCGCGTAGACCGTGTCGATGCCCTTGCCGGCCATGATGACGTCGTCGCCGTCGCCGCCCCAGATTGTGTCGTTGCACGACGCCCCGCCGCCGAAGCCGTCGGGAACATTCACCATGTCACCCGTTTCGTCGTCGCCGTAGAGCTGGTCGGCGCCCGCGCCGCCGTCGAGCGTGTCGTTGCCGCCGTAGCCGAGGAGGATGTCGTTGCCGTCGTCGCCGAAAAGAATGTCGGCGGCCGCTCGGCCCATGAGTTTGTCGCGGCCGGCGGTGCCGACCACCGAACCCGAGTCGCCGCGGAGTGTGTTGGCGGCGCTGCCGCCCGTGAGCCGGTCGTTGCCCGGGCCGCCGTAGCCCCAGACAGGGATCGTGACGTTCGACGTGACCGTGACGATGTCGTTGCCGAGGCCGGCGTCGAACCAGATCGCGGCGATCGACGCCGCGGTGTATCGCTCCTCGAAATCGTAGCCCCGCACGACGATGTCACCGCCGACCTGGTCGATCTCAAACTCCTCGTCGCCGTCCTCCGTTTCGCCGGGCAGCACGAGGCCGGCCCGCGGGCCGGCATTGAGCACGAGGGTCGAGACGTTGGCCGTGGAACCATTGGCGTCATGGTCGAACGCCGTGACGTCGAACAGGTCGGGCGTGACCGGCGGGCAGGTGACCATCTCCCAGTCGAAGAGCTCGAGCCGGAGCAGTTCGAAGGTGTCTTTCCAGAGCGTCACGAACCCGAAGGGCGTCGAGAACCCGACCTTGATAGAGGCCTCGAAGAAGGCGTCGATCGAGCCCTCGAGGTCGAAGATGCACTCGGGTCCGCTGCGGAGGTTGCCGAGCAGCTCGTCGAGGTGCACCTTGCCGTCGCCGTTGTTGTCCTTGAGATTGGCGCCGAGCACGCCCTCCACGCCCGCGTCGACGCCCGCCTTCGCCACCACCACGTTGAGCTCGGCGCCGGCGCCCACTGTGGCGGTAAACGTGAGCTCCGGCTTGTCGACGCCGCCGGCATCGACGTCGCCGAGGAACACCCCGTTGAGGACCTTGCTGGCCCGCACCTCCGCGCCGGCCATCGCCTGGCGGATGCCGCGGGTGTCGTAGCCGAGCGAGAAGTCGGTGGCGAACTCGAAGCCGCCGAAGAACTTCGCGAATAGCGGCGGGAAGATCGGGAAGCTCTGCTCCAGCCGGAATCCGGCCCGCAGGTCGGGCATGTCCCAGAGGACGAGCGTGGGGTTGTCGCCGAAGAGGATGTCGACGAGCGACCCCACGGGATCGTCAAAGATGGGGAACGAGACCGAGCCCGCGGTGACCTCGTTGTAGGCATGGGCCGTGTCCCCGGTTGCATCACGGGGCGACGCGGCGATACCAGTGCCCGCATCAAACGCGTCGGCATCGGGGGCGACGGCGCCCTCGGCGAGCTTCGCGCGGAGGGTGGCGGCGCTCGAGCTGCCGGCGGTGCCCGCGGGGAGTTTGAGGCTGCCGAGCGAAATCCTGCTCGACTCCGCGAGCCCGCCGAGCGTCGAGATCACGTCGTCGACGTCGGCCACTGCCTCGATGAACGCCACCGCGCCGTCGTAGTCGCCATCACCCGTGGCCCGGATCACGTCGAGCACCGTGATCGCCCCGGCGCCCGCGAGCTTCGAGATGTCGGAGAGCACCGGCACCTCGCTCGTGAGCAGGTCGAGCACCGGGCGGATCGGCTCCAGGAAGGTGTCCACCGTGGAGAAGATCTCCTTGATCGGCCCCGAGAGCAGCCCGCCGAGATCGATGAAGGTGTCGGTAATCTCGAAGAAGAACTTGTCGGCATCGAGGTCGCCAAAGGCCACGGCACCGCCCCCCGCCGCGGCGGTGGAAGTGAAGCCCATGGCCATCGACACGCCGAGGCCGGCCCCGGCGAGGTCGGCAAAAATCTCGGCGGTCAGGTCGACCCCCAGTTCCGCCCGCACGTCGCCCGACACCGTCAGATTGGTGAACAGGTCGCCGAGATCGGACAACCCGTAGCTCGCCGCGGCCACGTCGGCGAAGAGGCCCGCTTCGAGTTCACGTCCTACGAAGGTGTCGGTCAGGGCGAACGTCAGCGGGCCAAGCTGCATCGAGAGGCCGGCCCCGGGCAGTTCGAGCGCGACGTTCGTGGTGATTTCCCGCGCCGAGCCGGTCTGCACGAAGAAGCCCCGGGCGAGGCTGTAGCCGAGACCGACGTTCACGCCGAAGCCCGTAGTCATCACCAGCGAGGCATCGCCCACGAAGGCGAGCCCGAGCCCGTCCATGCCGAGGTCGACGTCTGCGGCGGCCAGCGTCTTCGTCGTCTCGCCCGCGAGCACGACGTTCACGACCAGTTCGTCATCGGAGTCGAGGAAGTCGGACCATGGTTTCGTCCAGTCGGATGACGCCGACGTGAAATCGCTGCCATTGAGCTTGAAACTGAAGTCTCCGGCGATGGCCCCGGCCGTTTCGTCGGCGGCGGCCGCGGCACCGAACTTGAGATTGAGCCAGGCGAGGAGATGCTCCGGCGTGTCGATGGTGGCCGCGGCGCCGAAGAGATTCTCCAGCCGGGCGAGGAACCCGTTGCCAGAGAGGTCGATGCCATTGACGAACGGCAGCCCTCCGAGGAAGTCGCCCGCCAGGGCCGTGCGGAGCAGGCCCACGAACTGGGCGGCGCCTGCGAGCCAGCTATCAAGGTTGAAGATCAGGCTCGGATCAGAGAGGACGTCGGCGAGCGTCGCGTAGGGCGTACCCGTGCCGTCGAAGGTAGGCGTGGAGAGCGAGAACGACGGCGTGGCTCCGAGCGACAGCGACGCGGAGAGTCCTACCGCGCCGACGTAGCCAGTGGGGTCGATGTAGAGCGGCAGGTCAACCGCAAAGTCGGCCGTGGCGGTCGCCTTGCCGGAGCCGGTCACGGTGAACGTGGCGGGGCCGTTGACCTTTGTGATGAGGTTGGTCTTCGCGTCGATCTCGAGGTCGCCGAACGCGACGGTCGCCTTCCGCCAGGTCGGTTGGGCCGCGTCGGGCGTCTTGCCGATCGAGATGCCCGCGAGGCCGCCGAGGCTCGCGCCGAGCACGAGGCCGTCGCCGTCGTCGACCTCCGCCGAGAGCGACACGCCGGATGCATCGGCATCGAAGAACACGGCCTTTGTGTCGAGGTTGACGCCGAACCTCCCGGTGATCGTGCCGTCGAACAGGAACGAGAGCGTGCCGGCGCTCGTAACGTCGATCGGGATGCCCCCGACGTCGATGGAGGCGAGGTCGACGGCATACGCGGTATCGGCGAGCTTGATCACGACGTCGAACACGAGCCCCTTCACGCCGGCCGACAGGTCGACGAGCGAGGGGTTGAGGTCGAGGCTGAAGCCGCCGGGGAGCGAGATGCTCGGCGACCGGAAGCCACCGTCGGCTTCCGGAAGGAACAGCAACCGCAGCGTGTCGAGACCGCCGAAGTCGAGCCCTGGGAACGAGATCGTGGCGGGGTCGAGGCCTCCGAGCCACGAGAGGTCGAGCGAGAGATCGAACGCGGGGATGTCCGTCTCGGGCTTCCAGGCGAACTGCGGCAACGAGAGCAGCCGGCCGAATGCCAGGGTGAAGTCCTTGCCGCTGGTGCCGAACGAGGGCAGATCGGGAAGGAGATCGGGAAACACGATCGACGCCTCAGCGAACCATCCGCGGAGCCGCCCGAGGAGGGCCAGGTCGACGTCCGGGCTGCCGGGCGTCCAGCCCTCCCACTCGACGAGCAGATCGTCGAGGCTCCAGATGAGCCGCTGCAGCCTGCCGAAGATGTCGAGATCGGCGAGGTCGGGCAGGGCAGGATCGAAGCCATCGAGCAGGATCTCGCCGAGGCTGCCGAGGCTGAAGTCGGGCCAATCGAGGACGTCGCCCACGTATGACGGCCGGCCGAGCAGGTCGCCGAGGTCGAACGTCGGCAGGCTTCCAAACAGGTCGCCCAGGCCGAGGATGTCGCCGAGGGTCACGCCGGCCCAGGGAATCTCGAAGGTCCAGAGGCCGGAGGTCTCCAGATAACCCGCGAACAAGTCGAGCATGCCGGGCAGGTCGCCGAGCGAGAAGTCGGAGAGTCCACCGAAGATGTCGCCTAGCCGCGGGCTCGCGGTAATCGAGAACGACCAGTCGTGGTCCATCGCAGGGTTGTCGAACAGGCTCAGGTCGAGGTAGGGAACGTTCGCGCCCGGAAGCGTCGTCAGCGGGATGCCGCTGCAGTAGCTCTGGTAGGCCGACTCGTCGGCGGCGGTGGAGGCGTCGTTCACGATGCCGAGGGTGGTCTTCCAGTCGGTCGACGGCACCTGGAGCTGAAAGACGCCGTCGAGCGTGGGCGCGGTCAGCGCGAGCTCCACGAAGTCGCTCACGCCGCCGCTTGTCTCCGAGAGATAAATCCGTCCGTCCGCAGCAGTGCCGGTGCCGGGATCGATGAGGTCCACGGTCACGCCAGCCGTGCCTTCGACCTTGCCGCATGCGACGGTGAGCGCGAGCGGGCCAAGCGCGGCACCTCCCTCGAGCGCGGCATCAAGCTTGATGAAGATCGATGCGGTGGAGTCGGCGGAGATGTAGATCCGATCCCGCGACGAGGCGGCTTCGAGCGACGAGCCGGTGAGCGTGTTGCCGGTCGTCGCCGTGACGACGAGCCCGAGCACGATTGGCGCGAGCGACGACTGGGTGGCCGTGCTCGTGCCGCCGATCGCGAGGCTGAGCGCCGGCGTGGAAATGGAAAAGGTCGCGGTCGCGGAAGCGGGCAACGTGAGATCGGTGGCCACGAGCGTGCTGCCCGAGAGCGCCAGCGACAGTCGGCCGGTCGTGAGCGGCGCCGAGTTCACGAGGTTGAGCAGATCGGCGACGGTGGCCGTACCGGCCGAGCCGACGCTGCCAAGCGCCAGCGACGAGAGGTCGACCCCGAACGACGAGCCGTCGCGGAGCGAAAACACGAGGTCCGGCCGGCTGAAGGCGTGCGTGCCGCTGCCGGTGGAGGTCGTGGCGATCGCCGCCCCCGCCGCGGTCCTCGCGAGCGTGAACCGGTGGGCGTCGAGCGTGGTGACGACATAGGGCGTGTTGGGCTGGAGCGGTGTGGGCAGCGAGCCCGTTGTGGAGAAGATCACGACGTCGCCGGTGGCCAGGCCGTGGTGGCAGCTGGTGACCACGCCCGGCGTGGCCTTGGAGATCGTCGCCGTGGCCGACGGGGAGAGCCGCACGAAGAAGCCGTTGCCGTCGCTGGTGGCCTTGATCGCGGTGCCGCCCGCTGTGGCAGCCAGGGTAAACGTGTCGGCCGTGACGCTGCCGACGACGAAGTAGCGGGTGCCCGCCGCGAACGCCCCGGGCAGGGCGGCACCCTCCGCGGCGCCCACTTCGAGCGTCACGGCGTCGCCGACGGCGAGTCCGTGGCCGGCGAGCGTGAACGTGCTCTTCGTGGCGTCGGTCGCGGCGGTCGCGGAGCCGAGCTTCGTCAGGCCGTAGCCCACGGCGGCGTTGATCGCGGTGTGTGTCAGGCCCGCACCGCCGTTGAGGGCTGAGAGGAGCGTCGTCTCCTTCACTGCCGCGGCGGCCGTCGGGGCGGTCACTGCGATGCCCGCCTTGAGGCCGAGGGTGGCGGTCGCAGTGACGGTTGCAGAGCCGCGGGCCGCGATCGAGAGCGGCAGCCCCGCCGGCACCAGGCCGCCGGCGTCGAACGAGACCGCCTGCTGTGTCAGCTCCGTCTCACTGCCCGCGGTCTCGGAGATCGAGATCGGTAGCGTCCATTCGAGGCTGCCGACCTTCGAGTTCCACGTCGGAGCGAACGCGGCCTTGGTCGTACCCAACTCGGTGGCGAGCAGGTCGAGCATCTCGTCGAGCGTGTCGAACTTCCACTGGCCGACGTCGTCCTTGAGATTGGCCAGTTTGCCGCCGAGCCAGTCTCCCCACACGCCGCCGTAGAGCCCGGCGAGATCCTGGTCGATCACCGGGATCTCGAAGCCGCGGCCGACCTCCGGCATCCATCGCGAGACGTCGGCCAGGAACGTGCCGAGGTCGTCGGCCGAGATGTCGGCGAACTGCGTGAAGTCGAACGTGCCGGCGACGCTCGGAACGGTGAGAGCCGGATAATCGAGGGTGAGCGACCGCGGATCGAGAATGTCGGCGGCGGTGATCTTGATCTGCTGGGCCGAGCCGTTTTTCTGCGTGAAGCCGTCGAGCCCAAGGGTAAACGGCACGGTGACGCTCACGCCGGGGCCCGTGGCCGTGAGCGATAGCCGCCCCTCAAAATCGGGAAGCGACAGGCCGGCGAGTTCGCCAAGGCGGACGGCCCCGGCGGTCCCCTCCTGGAGGTCGAGCGTGACGCCCGAGTCGATCGTCACGTCAAGGTCGGCGGGGCCGAGCTTCAGGAAGCCGTAGTCGGCATCGACGTCGGCGAGCGCCGACTTGCCCGTGTGGCTCGCGCGGCCGAAGGCACGAAGGTTGTCGAACTTGATCCAGAACGACTCTTCTGCGGTGAGCCCGGCGGCAAGGTCGATGCCGAGCGCGACGGTGCCCTCGATGCCCGCCGCGAGGGAGACCTTCGTCGCCCCTAGCCTCAGGCCCTGATCCGAGAGCGACGGCAGGACGTTCTCGGAGCCCGCTTCCGGCTCGCCGGGACGCTGCCCGAGATCGAGTTCATAGGACGCGAGCGTCGTGGTGCGCGACAGTGGCACGCTGAACCAGATCCGCTCATCGCTGCCCGTCAGCACCGAGGAATGCGTGACCACCGTACCGGTCGCAGCCGACAGGATCGCGTCGATCTGGGCCGGCGTCTTCTCGCCTGACAGGCCAACGATGCGATCCACGAAGTCCGACTTCAGCCTGTCACCGATCGACACGAGCGTGCCGATCGGCTGTCCGAGCGCCGCCGCCTCCCGGCCCAGAAGGTCATGCTCGGCGACCTGATCCAGCCGATCGGCAAACAGGCCGATGCCCTGCGCGAGGGCAGCGACCTGATGGGCGTCGAGCAGGCTTGCGAGCACGAGCCGTCGCTCGAGCGATTCCCCTCGCAGCAGGCCCGCTGGACGACGCGTCGCCTGTCCTTGATGACCGGGGCGACGCCTCGGATGCGTGGGATGCCGAGCCATAGTTCCTCCCTGGACGAGGCCTGTACAAAGCCTGTGCAAGGCGGTCGCCCCCGGCGACACCCTGCGGTCTGTCATGAAACGGTGCCAGCGTGTGGCGGCCCGCCGACGCCCACGAAGCAGGCAGAATATCCGGGCGTTTACCCGGCGAGCAACCGGCGGGCAATGCCGCTGCCCGAGCCACTTTTTCGCACGTCACTCTTCGAGAAGTCTCACGTCACGCGTTTCGATGTATTTGCTGCATCGATCGGCACTTCCCCCTTGAGGAAGGCTGGCGAAGCCGGGGAGTTTCGGGATCTCCGGCAGATGCTTGCCGCTGGGCACCGCGACCGCCTGAGGCGATAGACTCGATTCCCGTTCCAGGCCAACAGCGCCGTCGGATCGTCACACTCCAGGAGTCGTTGCCATGCCGTCTGCCACGCCGACGCAGTCCCGCCGCAGGATGGCCTCCGGCATCGCTCTCGGATCCATGCTCCTCGCGATTGGACTCGTGCAGGCTCAGGATTTCGGCGACCACGCCTCCTCAACGCTCACGACCAAGGCGTGGGAGTCGCTCGCAGCCGGCAAGGACGATCTCGTCGTCGCCTACGTCGGGAAGTGTCGCGAACTCTACGAGGCCGAGGCGAAGAAACAACAGGCGAACCTCACGGAGTTCGCTCCGGCGGAGAAGGCACACGACTTCTGGGCCCTCAATGACGTCGGCACCTGCGCCTTCATCGAAGGCCAGCTGCTGGAGAAACAGGGGAAGAAGAAAGAGGCGATCGAGGCCTACCGACGGCTGGCCGATGAACTGAAGTTCTGCCAGTGCTGGGACACCAAGGGCTGGTTCTGGAAGCCCGCGGAGGCCGCGGCCGGCCGGATCAAGGAACTGGAGTTCGACCAGCAGCTCGAGTAGGGCGAGATTCACTGGGCAGGCGCGGCGGCCCGGTGGCAGACAGCGCGACTCTTGGCAGGGCCTGTCGCAACCGGGAGACTGTCACCTTCGAGGTCGGGCGGGAGGCATTCCGTTCGCCCGCACCACGGCACCCGGACACCCTCGCCCATGACGCTGCTCTCGTTCCTCGGCTTCACGCTCTTCGCCGCCTTTCTGACCTACGTGCTCACCCGCGGGGAAGAGCAGCGGTCGTCCGACGGCTTCTTTCTCGGCGGACGCTCGCTCACCTTCCCCGTGATCGCCGGCTCTCTCCTGCTCACCAATCTCTCGACCGAGCAGATGGTCGGCCTCAATGGCGCCGCCTTCAAGGATGGGCTCTGCGTCATGGCCTGGGAGGTCGTGGCCGTGATCGCGTTGGTGCTGATGGCGCTCTTCTTCCTGCCGCGGTTTCTCAAGGCTGGCATCACCACCGTGCCCCAGTTCCTCGAGAACCGCTTCGACCGGGCAACGCAGACGCTGGCGAACATGATCTTCCTGGTGGCCTACGCCTTCATCCTGATCCCGATCATCCTCTACAGCGGCGCCGTGGGGCTCTCCCAGATGCTCGATCTCAAGAGCCTCACCGGCATCACCGAGCCGGTGCAGATCCTGGGCACAGCGATCGATCCCGACACGGTGATCCTCTGGGGAACCGTGTTCATGATCGGGATCATGGGCTCGCTCTACGCCCGCTTCGGCAGCCTCAAGACCCTCGCCGTGCTCGACACGATCAACGGTGTCGGGCTGCTCGTGGGGGGATTCATGATCGCCGCCTTCGCGCTCGACAAGGTGAGTGACGGAGGAGGTATCGTCGCGGGCTTCCGGCAGTTGCAGCAGGCGAATCCGGCCCACCTCAACTCGATCGGCACCTCCAGAACGAGCGTGCCGTTCAGCACGCTGTTCACCGGCGTGGCCCTGCTCAATCTCTTCTACTGGTGCACCAACCAGCAGATCATCCAGCGAACCTTCGGGGCCAGCAGCCTGGCCGAGGGACAGAAGGGGGTGCTGCTGACCGGGCTGCTCAAGCTGCTCGGCCCGATCTACCTCGTGCTGCCCGGGATCGTCGCCTACCATCTCTTCGCCAAAGACGGGATCGCCAACGACATGGCCTACGGTACGCTCGTCCGCGCCGTACTTCCCGCCCACCTGACCGGCTTCTTCGCCGCGGTCATGGTCGGCGCGATCCTCAGTTCGTTCAACGCGGCGCTCAACAGCACGTCGGCTCTCTTTAGCATCGGCCTGTACCACCACGTCATCAATCCACGGGGCTCGGACGAGCAGATGGTGCGGGCGGCGAAGATCTTCGTCGTCTGCACCGCGATTGCGGCCATGGTCGTGGCCCCGCTGCTGGCCGGTCAGAAGAGCATCTTCGCCTACCTGCAGGACATGAACGCGATCTACTTCATTCCGATCTTCGCGGTCGTCGTGGTCGGCATGCTGCATTCGCGGGTGCCGGCCGGCGCGGCGTTTTCGGCGTTGATCCTCGGCCTCGTGATGATCGCGGTGAAGTATTTCGTGCCCGGCGTGGCGGCCGTGGTCGATCGAGCCTTCGTCTACAACTTCCACTTCCTCGGCTTCGTGTTCATCGCGCTGGTGGCGTGGATGCTGATCTGGGGGGCGGTGGCCCCGCGGCCCCAGCCTTGGAAGCTCGAGACCAGCACGCCGATCGACATGACACCCTGGGCCGGGGCTCCCTGGGCGAGCCTCGCGCTCGTGGCGGTCGTGATCGCGATCTACGCCGGCTTCGCGTCGTTCTCGCCCATCGCCCCCGCCATCGCCCCGGGTGCCCAGCCATGATGCGCCTGCTTTCGCTCTGGAGCCTCTGCGCCGTGGTGATGGCAGCGGCCGCCGCGGAGCAGCCCGTGTGGGAAAACCAGGCGGTGTTTCGGATCAACAAGGAGCCGCCGCGGGCGGCTTCGCTGCCCTTTCCGGATCGCGACACGGCCTTGGCCGGGTCGGCGGCAGTCTCGCCCTGGGTCGTGTCGCTGAACCATCGGCCCCACGACCTCCAGCCGCAGCCGATCCCGCAGGCGCTCGCAGGCTACGACGGCCCGTGGAAGTTTCATTACTCAGGCACGCCGGCCGACCGGCCAGCAGACTTCTTCCAGCCGGAGTTCGACGCCTCCGACTGGGCGAGCATCCCCGTGCCCTCCAACTGGCAGGTGCATGGCTACGGCGTGCCGCTCTACACCAACTTCGAGTATCCCTTCGCGGTCGATCCGCCCCGGGTGATGGGCGATCCGCCCGAACACTTCACCAATCATCCCGCGGGCCAGCGAAACCCGGTGGGTTGCTACCGCCGACGCTTCACGCTGCCGGAGACGTGGGCGGGCCGGCACACGTTCATCACCTTCAATGGCGTCGACTCGGCCTTCTTCCTCTGGGTCAACGGGCAGAAGGTCGGCTACTCGCAGGATTCCCGCACGCCGGCCGAGTTCGAGATCACGAAGTGGGTCAAGCCGGGAGAGAATCTGCTCGCCGTCGAGGTCTATCAGTACTCCGACGGCTCCTACCTCGAAGACCAGGACATGTGGCGGATGTCCGGCATCTTCCGGGATGTGGTGCTCTGGTCGTCGGCCCCGCTCCAGATCCGCGACCACTGGGTCAAGGCCGGGTGGGAGGCCGACGGCCGCACCGGGACGGTGGCCGCGGACGTCGAACTGCGGAATCGCGGTGCTTCGGTGGCCGCAGCACGGGTGGGATTCGAGCTGGTCGATCCGCAGGGAAAGACCGTTGTGAGCGAGACGCCATCGGAGGTCGTCGTGGGCCCCGGAGGTACGGCCCAGGTGGCCATCGACGCCCCCGCACTTCGAGACGTCGCCGGGTGGACCGCGGAAACCCCCGCCCTCTATCGCTACGTGCTGACCCTCGCCGATGCCGACGGCCGTGTGCTCGCCGTGCATGCCGGACACACCGGCTTTCGCCGGGACGAGATCAGAGACGGCCAGTTTCTCCACAACGGCCAGCCCATCCTCGTGAAGGGCGTGAACCGCCACGACCACCATCCCTCCACGGGCCACGTCGTCACCGTGGCCGACATGCGCAACGATCTCCTCCAGATGAAGCGGGCCGGGATCAACGCCGTCCGCACGGCGCACTATCCCAATGAGCCCGTATTTCTCGACCTCTGCGACGAGCTCGGCTTCTACGTGGTACAGGAGGCCAACATCGAGACCCACGGCATGGGCTGGGGCCCTGACGCCAATCCGCTGGCCAAGGATCCCTCCTGGGGCCCTGCCCACCTCGACCGAATGCAGAACTGCCTGGAGTCGGCCAAAAACCATCCTTGCGTGGTGATGTGGTCGATGGGCAACGAGTCGGGCGACGGCGTGAACTTCCGCACGATGTCCGACTGGATCCACGAGCGGGATCCCTCCCGCCCGGTCCATTACGAGCAGGCCCAGACCCGCGGCCACGTCGATCTGTTCGTCCCGATGTATGCCCCGATCGACGCCTGCCGTCGCTACTGCCGGGAGGAGGAGAAGAAGACGCTCGCCGAGCAGCGGCCGCTGATCCAGTGCGAATACAACCACGCGATGGGCAACTCCTCCGGCAATCTGTCCGACTACTGGGACTTGTTTCGTCGCGAGCGGCTGCTGCAGGGGGGCTTCATCTGGGACTGGAAGGACCAATCGCTGCTCACGTCCAAGCAGGCGGCCGACGCGGTCGACGATCGCAGCGGCCATGGGCATGCGACGCATCTGATGGGCTCGCTTTCGGAGTCCGAGGGACTGTTTGGTGGGGGGCTCGTGGTGGCGGCCTCCGACGCGCTCGAGCTCACGAAGGCCGTGACGATCGTGGCCGATGTCCGGGGCAACTTCGGCGGCCGGCGTGGCCAAGGGGGCGGCGACAACGACCGCAACGCCTCGGAGGGCTATCCGATCGTCACCAAGGGCGACACGGCCTACTCGCTCAAGGTCGATGCTTCCGGGTCGCAGCTCGAGTTCTTCGTCTACACCGATACCTGGAAGACCGTTCGGGCACCGCTCCCGGCCGACTGGCGGTCGGTGTTTCACACCGTGGCCGGGAGCTACAACGGCAGCCGACTGACGCTCTCCATCGACGGCGCGGAGGTGGCGGCCGCCGACTGCCGCGGCCCGATCGCTTCCAACGACTTCGATCTCGGCGTGGGGCTCGACCTGGAGGTGCCCATGCGGCGGTTCTCCGGGTCGATCCGCGCGGTGCGGGTCTACGGCGTGCCCGTCGCCGAAGTTGCCTCTGCCGCGCCGCTCGTCGATCTGCGATTCACCGAGGATGCCCGCAAGCCCAAGGCTCGCACCTTCTTCGCCTACGGTGGCGATTTCAACGATCAGCCCAATCAGAGTTCTTTCTGCCAGAACGGTATCGTGATGGCCGACCTCACGCCCTCGCCACAGTTCGCCGAGGTCGCGAAGGTCCACCAAGAGATCCACGTCGAGCCGGTGGATCTCGCCACGCCGGCCGTGAAGCTTTCACTGTTCAACGAACGCTTCTTCCGTCCGCTCGACGACGTCACCGGCTCGTGGAAGGTGTTGGCAGACGGGAGCATCGTGGCCTCCGGTTCGCTCTCCCTGCCAGCGGTCGCCCCGCAGGGTCGTGCCGACGTCGCGATCCCCACCGGAATCGTGCCCGATCCCGCCACCGAGTATCTGCTCCGCATCCGCTTCGATCAGCAGACTGACACGGCCTGGTCTCCCGCCGGCACGCCGCTCGCCTGGGACGAGTTTCCGCTTCCCTGGGGCACGAGGAGGCCCGCTGGTCCGACCAACGTCGAGGGCGACTGCACCTTCGCCGAAGACATGACCTCGATCACCGTCCGCTTCGGCGATCACGAGGCGATGATCGGCAAGCGAAGTGGAATGCTCGAATCGTGGCGGAGCCTGACGGCCGGTCTGCCGCTGGTCACCGCTCCCTTCCAGTTTGATTTCTGGCGACCGATGACCAACAACGACGAGGGGGCCGGCTACCAGCGATCGCTGCGAATCTGGCACGACGCAGGCGCGGCGACGAAGGCCGATTCGGTCCGTGCCGAGCGGGTGGACGGCTGCGTCGAGGTTCGCTCCGACCTGCGGATTCCAGCCGGGGAATCGACCGCCACGGTGCTCTGGAGATTTCATCCCTCGGGCGAGATCACGGTCAGTCCGACCGTGCGACCGCGGGGCAAGCTGCCGATCCTGCCCCGGATCGGCATGCGCTGCGGGATCGCCAGCCGGCTCTCGACCTGCGACTGGTACGGCCGAGGACCAGGCGAGAACTACGAGGATCGGCGGGCGGGTGCTTGGACGGGCATCCACCGGGCCACCGTCGACACGATCTTTCACCGCTACACCGATCCGCAGGAGGCAGGGCTCCGGACGGGCATCCGCTGGTTCGACCTCACAAGTCCACGGGACGGTGGCGGCCTCCGGGTCGAGGCGCTCGGCCAGCACCTGATCGAGTTTGCCGTCGTGCCCGTCACGCTCGTGTCGCTGGAGGCGGGCCGCAACGCGATCGATCTGATCAAGCCTGCCGACGATTTTGTTCTCCGAATCGACCACCGCACCATGGGTCTGGGCGGCACGAACTCATGGGGCGAGCAGCCGCTCGACCGCTACCGGATCCAGCCCCGCGGCGAGTATGCCTGGTCGTTTCTGCTCACGCCCCACGCGACCCAACGCAGGCCATCGTCACCCGCGACCGGCCTCTGACGGTGCCCTCGGAGCCGATCTCCCGCATGACGCTCATTCCTGCCCTTTCGCTTGCCGAGCTCGCCACCACCGCCGCCCAGGGCCTGCGAAACGCCTTCGATCGTGAGGCAACGCTCACGGCTGCAGCTCCGGGTCGCGTGAACCTGATCGGCGAACACATCGACTACTGCGACGGCTTCGTGATGCCCTTCGCGCTCGACCGGGCGGTCGTGATCGCGGCCGCCGCCAACGACCGCGGCGAGGCGCGGATCGGCACGGCGGCAGGCGAGCCGGTCGCGATCCCGCTCGACCATCCCGCTGAGCCGGGACTGCCGACGTGGGCCAACTACGTGCGGGGCGTGATTCGGGGATTCCAGGACCGGAGTCTCGCGATCCCGGGCTTCGATGCCTGGATCGTGTCATCGGTGCCGACGGGCGCGGGCCTCTCCTCGTCGGCCGCGCTCGAATGCGCCACCGCCACGCTCCTCGAAGGCCTCGTCGGCACGCGACTCGGCCTGCGGGAGAAGGCCCTCCTCTGCCAGAAGGCCGAGCATGACTTCGCGGGTGTGCCCTGCGGCATCATGGATCAGTTCGCCTCGACGTTCGGCGAGGCCGACCGGCTCGTGCTCATCGACTGCCGCTCGGGGAAGCCGGCGCTTGTGCCGTTTTCCAATCCCGATCTGACGGTCGTGATCGCCAACACCAACGTCCACCACGAACTCACCGACGGCGGCTACGCCTCCCGACGGCGAGATACCGAAGCGGGGCTGAAGATCATCGGCAAGGCATCGTGGCGCGAGGTCACGATGAACGACGTCGAGGCCGCCTGGGATCGCCTGGGCGACCCGGTCAATCGCCGCTGCCGTCACGTGATTGGCGAGATCGCCCGCACGATGGCCGCGGCTCGGGCGCTCGAGGCGAATGAGATCGAGTCGCTCGGACCGCTCATGGCCGCCAGCCACGACTCACTTCGCGACGATTTCGAGGTCTCATGCCGGGAGCTCGACACGATGGTGGAGATTGCCCGCCGGATCGGTCGCGCAGGCGGCGTGATCGGTGCCCGGATGACCGGCGGCGGCTTCGGCGGTTCGACCGTCACCCTCTGCGACAGCGGCCGGGCCGAGGAGATCGCCACCCGCCTGCACCGCGACTATCTCGCGGCCACCTCCATCACGCCGGAAATCTTCGCCTCCCGCCCCTCCGCCGGCGGCCGGCTCCTCTGAGACAGCAGATGCGTGTCAGGTGAAAGCCGTCAGGCCGCGGGCCGCCCAGGCCGACCGTCGCGTCAGCGGGCGACGAGTCGGAGCTCCACCTCGGCGAGGCCGTTGGCGGCCGCTCGTCGGACGATGACGGGCACGATGTCGCCTGCATGAATGCTCGTTCGCAGGGCCCTGTCGAAGGCCTTCCGTTCCTCGCGGCTGGAGAACTCGAGCCGCCGGCCGGCGAAGGCCACGATCACGTCACCCGCCTCGAGCCCCGCGGCCGCGGCCGCTGAATCCTTCTCGACGGCCTCGACGAGCGGGAGCAGGTCATCCCCTCGCGGCCGTGCCAGATCGATGCCGGTGCGACACCGCTTGGGCGCCGTCAGCACCGCCCGGAGCGTCTCCTCGCCGCCGGCCCGCCGCACGCGAAACACGGCCTCGTGCTGCTCCGGATAGATACCGAGCAGTCCGGCGAGCCGATGGCCGTTGGCCGCCGGCTCGTTGTCGATCGTCAGAATCACGTCGCCTGCCTGAAACCCCGCCGCTGCAGCCGACGATCCCTCGGCGACGTCTTTCACCACCACGCTGGCGGGCGACTCACGATCTCGGCTCTGATACTCGACCCCCGCGAGCCTCGCGTGCTTCACCTCGCCTCCCTCAGCCTGTTCCAGCAGCGGCAGCCAGAGGGCGATCTGCCGCGACGAGATCGCGAAGCCGAGGCCCGTGTTGCTCCGCAGGCCGTAGCGGGTGCTGATCTGGCCGTTGATGCCCACCACTTCGCCATTCATGGTCACCAGCGGACCGCCGGAGTTGCCGGGATTCAATTCCGCATCGGTGACGATGCACTCGGTATAGGTGCCCTGCGTGTGGTGGACCGCCGAGATGATCCCGAGCGTGAAGGTGGGCGACTGATCGAGCACCCCGAGCGCGAACGGATTGCCCACCGCCATCACCTCGTCACCCACCCGAACGGCATCCGAATCGCCGAGCGGCAGGTGCGGCAGCATCTCTCCCTCCGGCCCGTCGATCTTCAGCACGGCGAGATCGCCCACCTCATCGCGGCCGAGCACGCGGGCCTTGAACGAGCGGCCGTCACCGAGCCGGACGTCGAACGTTCGCCGGTCCTCGAGCACATGGTCGTTGGTGAGCATCAGGCCGTCGGGCCGGATCACCACGCCGCTGCCGCCGGCAATGAAGACATACGCGGGCCGGATCGCCACACAGAGCGACGCCAGGTCGACGTCGGCGCGGACCTGCCCGATCGTGACAGCCACCGCGGCACACAGGGCCACGGCCACTCGAGAGGCGGACCGCATCATTTATTCTCCCCGAGCACCACCGTGATCTCACGAACGTCGTCGGCCGAAAGCATGCCTTCGAACGTCTCGCCCGGCTTCAACGACTGTCTGAGTCGCTGGAGATCCTCGAGCGTCTCGACGTCGCGGCCGGCGATCACGAGCCGCGGCCCCTTCTGTCGGCGGCGAATCGTGAGCGTGACCGGATCGCCTGCCTTGCCGGCGGCGATCCGCTCGGTCAGTTCCCGCCAGGCGTTCAGTTCCACACCTTGATAGGCCAGCACCACATCGCCCTTCTTCAGGCCCGCCTTCGCCGCGGGCGAGCCGTCCGCCACGAAACCGATCACCACGTCGTCGCCGAGGGCTCGGGACTCGTCCGCCTGCACCCCCAGAAATGGTCCGGGAAACTTCTCGAAGGAGCGGCCCCGCTTCAGCTCGTCGAGCACGGCGCGGATACGGTCGGCGCGGGCGACGAAGCCCACCCCGGAGTTCGGAGCGCGGTTCCAGCGCATGAGCTGCGGGAGCGTGAAGATCCTTCCCATGACGGTGTCGGGCTCGATCGGGGCCGTCGCGATGCCCAGCAGGCTACCGGCGGCATCGACCACCGGGCCGCCCGAGTTGCCATAGTTGAGCAGGGCGTCGGTCTGAAACCGGTAGCCGCGGTTCCGCGAGGCGGCGCTGACGATGCCGGGGTTGAGCGTGACGTTGGCCGAGCCCGCCGCGACGAGACCGACCGCGGCCACATGGTCGCCGAGCTGCGGCGAGGTGGCGGCGGCCGCGAGGTCGCACCATGGCAGGTCGGCGGCATCGACCTTGAGCAGCGCGATGCCGAGCGGCTCGTGGCGGGCATGCACCTTCGCCTCACGACGGCTGCCGTTGGCGAGCACGACGGCCACCCGGCGGATCGCGTTGGATTTTTGGGTGAGCCCCCCCTCGGGATCCGCCAGGAGTTTCTCGATCGGCTCCTCCGCGGTGAATCGCCGCGGCCGGCCGGCCGAAGTGGCCACGAACGCGGTATCGTCGCCGACATTGAACGCGCTGGTGAGCACGAAGCCGTCGGCGGAAACGACGATCCCCGTTCCTTGGCCGGGCGGCCGACGGAGGAGCTGGTTGACGTCGAGTGTGCGGGAGGCGGCGACAAAGGCGGCGAACCGCTGCTTCCGCTCCGGCAGGGGCAGCGAGGCCCAGCCTTCGATGCGACGGCGCTGATCTTCCCACGAGGCCCGCGGCAGTTGCTCGGCAGGCCATGTCCGCTCGACCTCGATGCCCACGAGAAACGGGGCCACCGACGACACCGCTCGCTGCAGGCCGGCAAGCGGCGGCTGCGAGGCCGGCGCTGCGGCATCGTCGATCCTGAGCGTCACATCGCCCGACGTCAGCGGAGCGAAGCGATCGAGCAGTGTCGCCATGGGCACCGCCACGCCCTGCCAACGCCGCGGCGACACGGCGAGGCTGATCACGCCGACGACGCGACCCGCCGCGTCGACGAGCGGCCCGCCATCCGACCCGGGATTCACCGCCGCGGTCGTCTCGATCACACGGCCGGCAAACGCTGCCTCGGGCTGCGGCTCGACATCGTAGAGGCCGCTAACGATCCCGCGGCTGAACGACGCGCGGCCGTTGGCCAGCATCACGTCGTCGACGTCGCCGGCGGTAAAGGCCACGTCGCCGACGGCTGGCAGCCGCCGGGCCAGCGGAAGTGCCGCCAGCGGCTCCTCGACGGCCACCTTCAGAAGCGTCACCGCGAGCGACTCATCCACCGCCACGACTCCGGCCGGCCGCCGCTGGAAGCCCGGCAGCAGCACGGTGACCTCGGTGGCGGTCGCAGGCACGGCGCTGGCCGCGGTCAGCACGTGACCTTCCGGCGAGATGAGGAATCCCGATCCCGAGAAGGAGCCGCCGTCGAGAACACAGGCCACGCTCACCGTGGCCGCGAGCACACGGTCCGCGACCGTGTGGATATCGGGATCCTCGGCCGCACGCCCCGCCGACACGGTGCCACCGAACTCGGCAACGCACCACGGCAGAATGAGCATGCCGACGCACATGGCGGCGTTTGGTCTCATGAGAGCGAGTGTATGCCGTCACCGCTCGGCGTGGAAACGCGCATCGAAATCGATGTGGCGGACCGTCGCCAGCGGTTGCGGGGGGGCGGGTGCAGTCGTACAACAACGCTCCTCGTCCGCTGACGTTTTCAGTATCCGTGATCAGGGACTTTCTGGAGGGTTTTCATGGCCGCGACCGCGAAGGGATCCGCGATCCTGACCGAGACGAAGAACGTCGGAGCCGCTCTCGACAAGGCGCTCGACGCCGGCAAGGGCATCCTGCGACTCTCCCCCACCTGGGTGCCGCGGAGCTTTCTCCACCCCGGCAAGCGGGTGCGTCTGCACCCTGACGACTACTACTCCTACGGCCTCAACCGGGGCGGCATCGACGAGCGATGGTTTGCCAGCACGACCGAGGCCGCTAACGAGGGCCGCGTGCCGGACGAGGGGCTGTCGTGGTGCGTGTTCGGCGGCGAGCGATTCCTGCTGCGTGACGCGGTGGCTGAAGGCAAGTCGCGGCTCGTGGGCAAGGCTATCTGGGACCGCTACGGGAAATGGCCGGTCTATTCCAAGTTCTTCGACAACATGGGGCCGATCCCCCACCACATGCATCAGTCGTTCGACGACGCCAAGCTGGTGGGTCAGGAAGGCAAGCCGGAGAGCTATTACTTTCCGCCGCAGTACAACAACTGCGACAATAACTTTCCCTACACCTTCATGGGCCTGGAGCCCGGCACCACGAAGGCCGACGTCCGCCGCTGCCTCGAACACTGGAACCGCGGCGACAACGGCATCATCGACCTCGCCAAGGCCTATCGCCTGAAGCGGGGCACCGGCTGGCTGATCCCGCCGGGCGTGTTGCATGCCCCGGGCTCGCTTTTGACCTATGAACCGCAGTGGGGCAGCGATGTGTTCGCGATGTTCCAGTCGCTCGTCGAGGGGCGTGCGGTGCCATGGAGCCTGCTCGTCAAGGACATGCCCCGGGAGAAGCATCAGGATCTCGACTTCATCATCGGCCAGCTCGACTGGGACAAGAACGTCGACACGCACTTCAAGGAGGCCAACTATCTCGAGCCGATCCTCGACCAGTCGCATTCTGGCGACGGCGTGCATGACCGCTGGATCGTCTACGGCCATGTGGATGGCCGGCAGCTCTTCAGTGCGAAGGAGCTCACGCTCGACCCCGGCGCAAAGGTGACGATGAAGGATGCCGGCGCCAGCGGCTGGATCACCGTGCAGGGCGAGGGTCGGGTCGGTTGTCACGACGTGGCCACCCCGACGCTGATTCGCTTCGGCCAGATGACGGCCGACGAGCTCTTCATCTCGGCCGACGCCGCGGCGACGGGCTACACGGTGGAGAACACGGGCCCCGGCCCGCTCGTCTCGCTCCGCTACTTCGGTCCCGACGTCCACCCCGATCTTCCCACGCACGGAAAGAAGTGATGAGCCACTCCGCCCCCAAGCTCCACAACGCCATGTGGCCCGGCCTTGTCGGCAAGGGCACCGACCCCGGCCAGGAGCCGCCGATCTCGCTCGAGCGGATGCTGGAGTTGACCGCCGCGGCCGACGTGGACGGCCAGAAGTTCGACGGCATCGACTACTTCCTGTTTCTGCCCCACACCAATCCCGAGGCCAGCGACTCGGAGCTGATGGCGATCGCCGACACCATCGCCTCGTATGGCTTCGCCGTCGGGTCGCTCGTGGCCCCCGTCTGGCCGGGCACGGTGGGTGACTCGGCGATGGGCGACGCGGCGGCGCGGGAGAAGTTTCTTTCGGCCGTGAAGATGGCCTGCCGGGTCGCGAAGGTCTTCGAGCGGCATGGTGTGCGGAAGTATGGCGTGATCCGCATCGACTCGGCCGAGTTTGGCGTCAACAAGTGGCGGGCAAATCCTCCGGCCAACACGGCGAGGATCGCCGAGACGTTCCGCGAGGCTGCCACGATCGCCAAGGACCACGGTCAGCGGCTGGCCGCCGAGGGGGAGATCTGCTGGGCGGGCATGCACTCGTGGAAGGACATGCTCGACCTGCTCGAGGCGGTGGGCATGCCCGAGGCGCTCGGCTTCCAGGCCGACCTCGCCCACACCTATCTCTACCTGCTCGGCTACAACGCGCCGGAGCATGCCCTCGTGCAGCCGGGCTATTCCGAGGCGGAGTTCTGGCCGGCCTACCGGGAGATGGTCGCCAAGCTGCGGCCGTGGACGATCGACTTCCACGTGGCGCAGAACGACGGCGAGGTCCACGGCGCGGGGGCCCACGACAAGACGGGCAAGCACTGCCGGGCCGACGATCCCGCCGGCAAGCTCGACATCGTGAAGTGCTCAGGGGAGTGGCTCCAGGGCGCGGCCGACCGGGGCATCAAGCACATCTGCTGGGACGGCTGCATGTTTTCCAACGCCACGCTCGAAAATCCCGCAACCTGGAACACGATCCTGAAGACCATGATCGCCGTCCGCAACGCCCACGGCTGGAACTGAGACAAAGGACCCCACACCATGGCCAAACCCCTCCGCATCGGCATGATCGGCTACGGCTTCATGGGCCGCGCCCATTCCAACGGCTACAACCGCGTCAAGGATTTCTTCGACCTCGAATACCTGCCGGTGCTCCAGGCCGTCGCCGCCCGCGACGCCGACAAGGCGAGGGCTTTCGCAGACCGCTGGGGCTACCAGCGGGTCGAGACCGACTGGCGGAAGCTCGTGGCGGCCGATGACATCGACGCCATCGACATCTGCACGCCCAACAACCTCCATGCCGAGATCGCGATCGAGGCGGCGAAGCACGGCAAGGCGATCCTCTGCGAGAAGCCGCTCTCGATGGACGCGGCCGAAGGGGAGCGGATGTGCGAGGCCGTCGAGAAGGCCGGTGTGCCCAACATGGTCTGGTACAACTACCGCCGCATTCCGGCGGTGACGTTCGCCAAGCAGATCATCGACTCCGGCGCCCTGGGGCGGGTGTTCCACTACCGGGCCGAGTTTCTCCAGGACTGGACGATCAGCGCCGACCTGCCGCAGGGGGGCGCGGCCCTCTGGCGGCTCGACGCGGCGGCCGCTGGCAGCGGCGTGACGGGTGACCTTCTGGCCCACTGCATCGACACGGCGATCTGGCTCAACGGGTTGGTGAGCGACGTCACGGCGATGACTGAGACCTTTGTGAAGGAGCGGAAGCACCAGATCACGGGCAAGGTCGAGAAGGTGAGCATCGACGATGCCTGCTCGTTTCTCTGTCACTTCAAGAACGGATCGCTGGGGCTGTTCGAGAGCACGCGGTATGCCCGCGGCCACAAGGCGCTCTACACGTTCGAGATCAACGGTGAAAACATGAGCCTCAAATGGGATCTTCACGATCTCCATCGGCTGCAGGTATTCGACTACAAGGACGCCGGACCGATGCGGGGCTGGAAGAGCATTCATGTGACCGACGGCGACCATCCCTACATGGACAAGTGGTGGGTGCCGGGTCTGGCGATCGGCTACGAGCATTCGTTCGTGCATCAGGTGGCCGACTTCCTCGAGGCCTACGCCAAGAAGCAGCCCGCCCATCCGACGTTCCGCGACGCGCTCGAGACGCAGAAGATCTGCGACGCCGTGCTCGCGAGCGCGAAGAGCCATCAGTGGGTCACGGTGAAGTGACGCCGTGACGCTCCGACGGATCGCGGTGGCTTTGGGGGCCTGCCTGGCGGCGCTGACCGTCGGCTGGCTGGCCCGGCCGGCGCGATACGAGATCGACGGGCTGTCGATGGCGCCGGGGCTCATGCCCGGCGACGTCGTCGAGAGCGACATGTTTCCGCTCGCCGACCGGCTCCGGCAGCCGCAGCGGTTCGAGCGGTGGATCGTCGGCCGGCCGGACGAGGCCGTGGCCCTCAAGCGGCTTCTCGGCCTGCCGGGCGAGACGGTCTCGATCGCGGACGGCGATCTTTCGATCAACGGCACGACCTGCCTCAAGAGCCCTCGAATCCTTGCCGAAACTGCCGTCGAGGTGCCGCAGTCGATCGCCCCTCAAAACAGGCACCACGCCCGCTTCGATGCCAGGGAGGTGCTCGACGACGTCGACTTCGCCACCGAGGTGAACCGGCCGCTCCTGCCGGTCCGCGACGTGGGGATCGCGATGATCGTCCGCTCGGTGGCAACAGACGCCCGGGTGTGCATCCGCGTGGGTCACACACGCATCACCTGGCGGCTCACGGCACAGCGGCGTGCCTGCTTCGTGGCTGGCCGGCTCGACGGCCATCTCGTCGCCACGGGCTGGAGGCTGCAAGAGCCGCCGATTGCCGAAGATCGCGGTTGCCTGCCGGCCACGGCGACCGTCTCGTGGACGCTCGCAGAGCCCTGGCCGACGCATGACCCGGCAGACACCGCCGCCCCGGCCATCGCCGTCGACGTGGAGGGCGACGCCGCCGTCGTGGAGCGGCTCACGCTCTGGCGCGACATCCTCTATCGCCCCGCGGCCGACGGCACCACCGAGTGGCGACTCTCACGCGACGACTATGTCGCGCTCGGTGATTTCCCGACCGCCAGCCGCGATTCTCGCCACTGGGGCCCGCTGCATCGCGAGGCCCTCCAGCACCGAGTGACGCGAGCCGTGTCGTGGAGCGATCCGTAGAAGCCGCGGCCTTACGGCCGGTCGGCTTGGACGGGCATGAAGTCAGCGAGGGGCTGCCCGTGCCCCGGAGCCGGCGTATGCCGCCAAGCGCAGGCAGGATGCCGAAGCGCCGGCGGCATCCGAGTGAGTGAAGCCCAGGATGGGCGC
>JAUMAF010000151.1:51431-51730 GCA_032117045.1 Pirellulales bacterium
CCCGAGCCCCGCGAACGTCCGGCGACGGGGCATGGGCAGCCCCGAGCCCTCGCTTCGTAAGCCGTCACGCTGACCGCGGGAAGCAGCGATCAGCTTCGGGCAACACGGCGAGGCTCTCGGCCCGGTGCGCGAGCCGCTCGACCACCTCGGGTGTGGCGGCATGGCCAAACTCCAGCTCTTCGACGGTCGCTTCATCGAGATTCGAGAGCAGCACGAGCCGGCGATCGTCGAGGCCGCGGGCAAAGAGCCGCGTCTGCAGGGCGTCGGCGATGAGCGCCGGGTCGCCGGTGGTGACGGCT
>JAUMAF010000152.1:0-9297 GCA_032117045.1 Pirellulales bacterium
CTGTGCAGGCCGATGCCGAGCTGATTGGTTCCGAACCAGCTCCAGGCCGTGACGATGTTGCCGCCGATCGTGAACAGCGCGAAGCCCCGGGGGCCGATCCACCTGTCCCATCGGGCATGGAGCACGGCGGCGTTCCAGAGCACGATCATCAGGGCGCCGTTCTCCTTCGGATCCCAGCCCCAGAACCGGCCCCAGCTGTCGTCGGCCCACAGGCCTCCGAGCACCGTGCCGATAAAGCTGAAGAAGAGCGCGAAGCAGACCACGCCGTAGGTCATGCGAAAGAGCCGATCCTGCACGGAGCGGTCGGCTGCATCATCGGCGGCATGGCCGGCGAGTCGCGTCCAGAGACGGTGCACGATGGCGCAGGTGCCCAGCATGCCGGCGAGGAAGGTGGCGCCGTAGCCGAGTGTGACGGTGACCACGTGGGTCGAGAGCCAGAACTGCGTGTCGAGCACCGCCTGCAGCACGTGCATCGTGTCGCCGGAATCGAGCCCGTAGGCCACCATCAGCGTGAGACCGCCGCTCAGGGCGGCGACGAGGTTGCCGATGCCGAGCCGGTAGAGCGATTCGAGCCCCAGCCCGGCGAGCACGCAGGCCCAGCCGATGAAGACGGCGGACGAATAGAGGTTGACGACCGGCGGCCGACCGGTGAGGTAGATCCTCGCGGCCAGCGCGAAGGTATGCAGCACGACGATACCGACGAGCATCCACCACACGAAGCGGTTGAGCGAGCCATGCCAGACGAGGAAACTCGCGAAGGAGATCACGGTCGCCAGGATGTAGAGCCATTTCGCGGTGTCGGTCGGGTTGAAGGCATTGAGCCAGGCCTCGAAGGCGGCCTTTCCCGCCGAGGCCCTCACCTCCGGCAGATCTTCGATCGCCCTCCGGTAGGCCGAGACCGCCGAGTTGAACTCCGCCGGCGGGCCATCGACGGCCGCGAGCAGATCGGTGAGTGGCAGAATCGCCGGATTGAGCCGATAGGCCGGCTGGCCGTCGCGGCCGTCGAGCACACGGCTCACCATGGCGGTGATCACGGCCGGATAGAGCGGCTGCCAGCGCGAGGCCGGGCCCGCGTTTGCGGCATCCGGCGTGACGGCCTCGAGTGGGGGAATCATCGCGGGAGGGTTGTTGTCTTCGAGCATCCGGGCGGCCTGCATGAGCTGGCGGATCTGCTCGAAGAGTTCCCGGCGAGCCTCCTCTCCCTCGCCTGTCGGCTTCGGGAGTGAGGGCGTCTCGTAAGCGAAGCGGATCAGATCATGGGCTGCGAGTTTCTGGTCGATCTCCGCCTCTTTCTTCTGGACGAAAGACCGCTGCTCCGGGGGAATCTCCCGGAGTTTTTCAATCTGGGTGCGGAGCGCCGCGCGGCCCCCCGCGAGATCGGCCACCGAGTAGCGATGCCCCTGCTTCCGCTTGATGTCGAACAGGTCGAGCACCTCGAGCGCGTCGATCCGAAACACGGGGGCCCGCTCGACCCAGTCACTGCCGGCCATCAGACCGAGCAGCCACTGCACGGCTGGCACGGTGCCCTGCGGCGTGGTGCCGGTGCCCAGCGGGCTGGGCGTCGCGGCGTCGGCCGGCATGGTCACGCTCGAGCGGTTGCCGAGCAACTGGAGCATGTTGCGGGCGACCGTGTCGAGCGGCTTGACGCGGCCTTCGTGCATCACGGGCAGGGAGCCCGCCGTTCGCCAGTCGCAGGCATCGCTCCGCGGAGCCTGCGGTGTCAGCCGGGGCACGACACAGAGGGCCACGAGCCCGAGTGCCACTGCCGGCACGGCCCACGCTGATGCACTCGAGGCCGACAGGCCGCGATCGGTGACGGCGGCCGGGTGTGCATCTCGACGGCGGCGGGCGTGGTGGTGACGGGAGGAGGGCTCTCTCTGGTCCACCACCTGCCCCCGGATCTCGCGGTCGTGACGATCGGCGAATCGTACGAACGTGCCGCCGAAGTGCGCGAGCATTCCCCAGAATGCCAGCACGCAGGCGACATAGGGAATCAGCCAGCCGGCGTTTTCGACCACCTGCAGGCCGGTCATCTCGCCGACCTTTCCGTTCCCCAGATCGACCTGGGAATACTGGCTCTGATAGAAGGTCTCGCCGCGGTACCGCACCGGGTTGTTCATCCAGATGCGGCCCTTCTGCTGCGTTTTGGTGGCCCGGTCGGTGAACGTCACGTAGGACGAATAGTCGCGGGGTGTCTCGCTCGCGGAGTAGTCGATTCGCCTGACGTCGTCGAGCGTGATGTCGTAGGGCTTGTGTTCGAGACGAAACCGCAGCGCCAGCCGCCACGGCCTGCCCTGCACGTCGACCGTGTCGCACTCATTTCCCTCGGCCCCCATGAAGACCCGGGCCTGATCGTTGAGAAACTGGCTGACGAGATACGTGCCGAGATTCCGGCCGGTGCCACGCTCTTCGAGCTGAAGATAGGCCGAGGCGATGTTCGACTTTGACGACACGCCCCCTTCCGGCGGTCGCGGCATGGCGAGCCAGGTGAGGCCCAACCCGGCGGTGGCGGGGTTCTTCGCCACCGGCCCCACGCGGACCACGCTCGAGTTGGCGAAATACTCGACCACACGGATGGTGAAGGGCAGTTCGTCGACGACAATCGGTTCGCCTCCTGCCCGCGCCGCCAGCAGGCGGCCCGAGACCGCCGTCACCCGGTCGCTCGCGGTGTCTGCGGATTCGATCACCGCCAGTTCGGTCTCGTCGGTGCGGTAGGCGACGCTCGTGGTCTGACCCTCCACGAGCGCGATCCGCTCCTCGATCTGTCGGTCTCCGAAGGCGAACTGTCCCAGCATGAGCAGACCTACCGCCACGTGAATCAGCACGTTGCCGCCGCGGGCCCCGAACACCATCACGAACCCGATCAGGAGCACGATCGCCGCGACGCTCGACTGGATCAGCTGCCACATGATCCGTAGTCCTGGATCGTTCATCCGCCAGGACTCACCGCCAGCGAGCACGAACCCCACGACGATTCCGATGCCCACGGCCGCCGTCCAGAGGCAGGCCGAGACGAGGCGTCGCCGGCTGCTCCAGGCCGCGGCAGCCAGGCCCAGGGCGACGGCCACGCCACCCCCCTGCACCATCCGCCAGACCGTGTCGTAATCGACGGGCGGCCGGCCCTGCAGACCGTCGGTGCGGTGCCCGGTGAGGATCACGGCGAGCGTCAGCAGGCCGCCGGCCAGCGACACGACCGTTCCCCAGAGCAAGCGGCCTCCGGTCGCGGCCACGTGGAAGCGGGTGATCTTGGCGGCGATGAGATTGGCGAGCATGACCAGTCCGATCGTGCCGCCGCCCGGAAAGGGAAACCAGCCGCGAAGGCTGGATTCGCCGCAGATCGTCACGGGGAAGAAGTCTGAAAACGGAACCTTGGCCACCCAGCTGTTGAAGTATTCGGCCTTGACCTCGGGCAGGTTCTTCTCGTCCTGGGCGAGCGTGCCGACGAGCAGCAGAAACGTGGCCGCGAGAAACATCACGACGGTGATCTTCAAGGACCCGGCAGCACGAAGCAGTTGCCACGCGGCGGCGGCCGGCGAGCCTGTGTCTCCCGCAACGTCGTGCGCGAGCTGCGGCGACACGGGAAGGCTTCCGGAAGACATGGCGGATCCTGTCGTGGCGGGCTCGGGGCGGGGAGTCATCGATCGAGACGAATGGACGACACGAAGCGGATGAAGCGCTCGCGTTCGCGGATGGCGACGGCCGCGTCACCCTTGAACTTGACGAATAGCGCGGAAGATTCATCGACCGGAATCATGGCGCCGAGGATGGCCTCGCCTCCGTCGGGAGCGTCGTCAGCACCCTTGCCGGCGGCCGAACTGCGAAGCAACACGACCGTGGCCGGCCGCCCCGCGACATCGACCGGTTCGCCTGCGTCGATGGCCGCGGCCGCAGCCTTGCGGCGAGCATCGTCAGTGGATTCGGGATCGAGTTGTCCCTGCCACCGCTCGACATTGACCTCGAGCGTGCCTGATGCCGGAATGATCGTGACCTCCCGCTTGTCGGCAGGATCGCCGATCAGCAGCGTGGCCAGCCGCATCCCGCTCCTGCCGCCATCGGTCCAGCCTTCGGGCACCTCATACCGCACCCGTGGGCCCTCCGCGGACCGAGCCTCCGGAGCGGCCGACGCGAGCGAAGAGGGCTCGGCATCCTTCGGGATCGCGTAGGTGCGGATGTCACCGGGATGGATGTCTGCATCCCGAACGCATCCTGCGATCACGTTCACCAGAAGGCATACCGCGGCGACCATGAACGACCTGGCCGCCGGAGCTCGCGCATGCTGGCGACGTACCGTGCCGGGCTGCCTGATGACGGATGATCCTGATGGCACAGCGGACGAACTCCGGCGGCACTCCCCAAGGCGTCATTGCCTTCCGGGAACTCGGAATTCTAGCAGGGAACCGATTTCCGTCCGCAGGCAAACCCCGGATTCGCTACCGCCAGGCGAACGTGTCGGTCAGCGTCTTGAGGAGCGGGCTGGAGATCGGCACTCCCGACGGGGACTGGATGGACCACACGAGATCGACCATCACCAGACTGCACGTCAGAAGAAACAGCGTGCAGCAGACCAGTCCCACGATCTGTGGAACGCTAAAGGGGGGGCCTCCGGCCCGTTCCAGAAACTCCTCGTCCCCGCCCAGCGGGCTGGCCATACCGGTGGAGTCAGCGATCGAGATGGAACTGGAATCGTCGGTCACCGCGCCGAAGAAACTCGAGTCGCCGCCGTCCTCGGTGGAGATGACGACGGAGGCGCTGTCGTCGTCGGTCGCGGCATCTCCGAGTTCGAAGGCATCGCCGCCAAACGCGCCCCCGATGGCATCCACCCCCGAGCCGATGCCGGAACCGATCGCGGACCCCAGCCCGCCACCGATGGCCGAGCCACCCAGGTCGATGCCCGATGCCCGCAGGTCCGATCCTTCCAGCGAGAGCCCGCTGTCGAGCGCTCCCGAGAGGGCTGCCCCCGGGCTTGGGCCCGAGAGGCCGGCGACCGAGCCGACGGCCAAGGAACCGGAGCCCAGGTTCGACAGATCGATTTCGAGCGTCCCCGACCCATCGGCGGCCACATGGGAGTCGCCAACCCCGGGGGAGATGCTCTTGCCAGCGGAGCCGGTTGCCAGCGACGGCGACGAGGAGGCTACGAGCGAATCGAAGTCGAGGTCCGAGCTGGCGAGCGCGCTGCCGGCATCTCCGATCACCAGGTCCTCGCCTCCCACGGCGACATCGCGACCGCTGCCTTCGTCCGCGGCCCGCACGATCGTCCGCGACGGCATCTCGCCGCCGGCAATGTCCGAGCCAAAGATCGACTCCGTCTCCTCGATCGCATCGCCGAGCACGATGTCGTCGTCGCCGAGCGTGATGCCTGTGCCGCCCGCCGGGTCGCCGAGGGCAGGCGATGAAAGATCGAGGTCGAGCGACAGGTCGCTTGACGCGGCGGGCTCGTCATCCGCATCGGCCCCGACTCGGTCGAGCTCGTCGAGTTTGAACTTCACCGTGGGCCCGTCCCGCATGGGAAAAAGCTTTTTGCGATCGACGAGCCGGTTGATCTCTTCGATCGTCACGCCCAGATGCCGGGCGGCTTCCTCGAGCGACAAAAACTTTCCAGCCATGGCTGCCTCGCATCCCGATGGGATGCCCCCAGACTCGACACTCTCTTTGGTTTTCGACGAATTCCTCGCCGTATTCTATCCCCAACCGCCATGGGCGGTGCAGCCGGCAAGGCCGGCAGAGCCTGCCCCGGCCGGATAGTTCGGTCAATGGCACTTCCGCAACGCTTACCAGGCTGATGAAAGACTCGTGATTTGCTCCGCTCAGCCGACGCTCGCCGAACTGCCGTTGGCCGAACTCTCGATCGTGCCCCGCACACCCAGCCGACATGCCCGGGCCACGAGCGCTGCGTACTCGGCCTCAGAGGGGAACTGCTCGCGGGTCAGGATGGATCCCGAGGTGCCGGTCGAGTCGCCGACGATCGCCCAGCTGTAGTCCGGGGCGTAGTCCAGGATCCAGTAGTTGCCCGGCTCGTTCCTGGTGGGGTCGCCGGAGAAGCTCACGTTGAGGCGGGTGTTGGCGGCGTTGACTGGAACCGCAGTCCCGGTGGTTTTCCACGCCGGGCCGTCAGGTCCATAGGTGCCGGAATTCTCAACCGTGATGGTGCCGTCGGGCTGGGGCGTGAAGACCGCCGCGATGTTGACCAGGCTGGTGGAGAGGAGTTGCTTCACGCTGCCCTGTTCGTACCAGCGGCCTGCGTACTGATTGATATCGACCGGCGGCGGCGCGGGCAAAACGGTGACCCCCGCCCCGCCCATCACGATCGGCCGGTTGGCGACGTAGGTGCCGTCGTTGGGATTGCCGTAGAGGCCGTAGAACGGCTCAGTGGGCCCGCGGCCCGCGTAGATGTCGTTGATCCAGCCAGTGGCGAGCGTGACTACGGCGTCGAGGGCGGTCACGTCGTCAAACTGAACGCCGACGAACTGGTCGGGGTGCAGCGCCACGAGCTGCTCCGTGGTGCGGCCCCAGTTGTTCGCGGCCTGCGGCGGCGAGGCGATCTGGTAGAGCGGGATGCCCACGGAATCAAGCTTGGCGGTCGCTGCGGGGCCTAGGCAGGATCGGCTGATTCGCCGCAGCATACAAGCCATATTGCGGCGCATTCGGCTTGGCGCCCACATACAGGTCGTTGATCCAGCCGGCCGTCAGCGTGCGTGCGGCCGCCGCATTGTCGCGCAGCGACTGCGTGGTCACCCGCTGGGCCACGATGTCGTCGGAAAACATTCTCCTGATCGACGGCGGCAAGGAGCAGCTCTCGGCGGCCCTTGACGCTCTCGAGAGCCTGGGAGTCGATCCGCCGTGCGTGATCTCCCTCGCCAGGCCTCAAGCCGTCGGCAGGACGGTGACCTCTGAAACCTGAGTCTTGCCGCTGCCGGTGACGGCACCGCTTGTCGCAGTGATTGTCTGTTCGCCGAGCGTCGCGAAGATCACCCGCGCGCGGGCCCTGCCATTGACGAACGTCACCGACGCCGGCATCGTGCCTGCAGCATCACTGGAGGCGAGCGTCACGGTGCCGGAGAACGTAGGCACGGGTTTTCCCGCCGCATCGACGGCAAGGAGCACTGCCATCGTCGGCGTGCCCACGGCGACCGCCTTGGGAAGCATCACGACGAAACTTGCGACGACCGGAGCCGCGAGGACCGTCGTGGTGCCCGTACCCACGATGTCTCCCGCCACGCCACCACTGATCCTCAACGACTGCCCACCGGCCGTAGAGAACGTCACCCGCGCCGTGGCCCGACCGGAGCGAAACGTGACAGACGACGGGAGCACCGCAGCCAGGTCACTGCTCGCCAACACGGCCGTGCCCGCATAGGTCGGGATGGGCCTGCGTGAGGCATCCATGGCGATGATCGTCACGTTCACGGGCGAGCCCGCGAACACGCGGGACGGCACCATCACCACGAATGAAGCCAGCGCCTGCGGGGCGATGACGGTGGTCCGCGACGTACCCGTCAATGGCGACTCGCTCAGCGAGGTGACGGTGACCGACTGCGGCCCTGCGGTCGTGAGGGTGACCGGGAACGATGCGCGGCCGTTGGCGAAGACGACCTCGACCATCGGCAGATTCGCAGCGGTGTCACTGCTGGCCAACGTCGCCGAACCGCCGAATGTGGGAACGGGCCGTCCCTGGGCGTCGACCGCGACCGCTGTGACCCACGTCGGCACGCCTGCCCTCACTTGGGCAGGCATCAAGACCGTGAACTTCGTCGCGACCAGTGCAGGAGCGACGACCGTGGAGGCGGAGGCCGAGCGGGTTGGGTCCGCCGAGTCGCTCGCCGTGAGGGTCTGCGCACCCGACGTGCGGAAGGTGACCGGCACGAATGCTCTGCCATTGACGAGCGTGACAGACTTTGGAAACGCCGCCGCCGCATCGGAGGACGATACCGCGACCGAGCCGGAGAAACCGAAGACCGGCGCGCCTGCGGCGTCCACCGCTGCAATGCGGGCCATCGTGGGCATGCCGTTGGGGACCGAAGCTGGCAACGTCACCTTGAGTGCGGTGACGAGTGCGGTGACCGAAACCGGCGGGGGCGCAACGACGATCGGATCGGACAACGATGACATCGGCGGAGCCAGAAAAAGTCCCGCGCCGCTCAACACTGAACGCGGCTCGAGTTGCTCGATAAAACCGGCCCGTTCAGCGGCGACTCGGCGACGCCGGATCGAAGCGGCACGATCGACCTCACGCTGGCTCATGACACTCCCCCTTTGAAAGGAATCACCCACCGCAGCCCGATTCAACCCGACGTAACTTATCTCCGCCCTGCGGTTGCTGCAACCCGCCGACGATCGATGCCTGAGGTGGACCCCGGTTTTCGCACGCCTTGAGTGGAGATCCGTGGGCAGAAGGGAAGCCGATCAAGTTGTGGTCCCAGGTGGAGCGATTTGCCCCAGTGGTGGAGCGAATCGCCCGAGGTGGTGGAGCGAATCGCCGCACCTTGCAACCGGCCAGAGTTCGGCAGGTCGATGTCGCTCGTGCCGCTCAGCCGACCATTTGGCAACGGAAATCAGCACCGGAAATGCTTCCGTGGCGGAAAACATCCCCCGATCCGCATTTCGCGATGCGTTTGGCACATCTTTTGCCGAGTTGTTTGGGGGCGGTTTGCCCCGAACACCAGTGACGCACCTCCGTGGGTGAACCTGGGAACCGGCTTGTCGAGGGCTGGTCCCTTCACCGAGAGGTTTTCATGGCGTTGCGTGTGGCTGATGTGCTCCCCGGGCGGCGAGACGATAATCGTGCCGTGACCGCGGCGGCCGGATTGCTGGCGGCCGTCTCCGGGGCCAGCCCGGGATCTGTTATGGCGGAACTCGTCACCGTGACGACGACGCAGCAGTACAGCGGGACGGCGTCTCCTCAGGGTACGACTGCGTCGTTCGACGTTCTCTTCACCCCGGTCCAGAACGCCACCGATCTGGTGTCGATCAGTGCCGGCTCCGTGTACACCGGGGAAGCCGCGTCCCTCACGATCCAAGCCATCGCTTCGGACGACTCACCGTTGACGCTGTTCGGCCCGTACTCCATCAACGACTTTTTCCAGACGGTGCCGCTCTCCACCATCACGAACAACGCGTTCACGGACTTCTCGGCGCAGGACATCAAGGGACTGCGATTCTCGATCCAAAACTTCGCCGGGTTCGGGCCGTCCGGCTTTCCGTCGATCACGCTCCCCGTGGGCACGGAGTTGGTGTTTAGCGCGGTGCCCGAACCCGCGGCGGCAGTGCTGCTGGGCTGCGGTCTGGCTGCGGTGCTGATCG
>JAUMAF010000153.1:0-3627 GCA_032117045.1 Pirellulales bacterium
CTGGATCGAGGACGGCCGAATCGTGCCGCGGCCCGCTGACTCCAGCGGCTTCCGCCGCATCGATGTCACGGGACTCGTGGTGATGCCGGGGGGTGTCGATCTCCACAGCCATGTCGCGGGGCCGAAGGTGGGGCTGGGCCGGCGGATCGCCCCGCAGCTCGCCCGCCGTCCAGACCTTCCCGCGGCGGTGCCCACGATCCAAGCGACCGGTTCGCTCTACGCCGCGCTCGGCTACACGACCGTCTTCGACGCCGCGATCGCCACCGGCGCGGCCGCCATCGCGCATCGGGAGCTGGCCGAGCTGCCGATCCTCGACAAGGGGATCTATCTGCTGGCAGCTGACGACGCCGACGTGCTCGACGCCCTCGACGCCGGCCATGGCCACGAGACGGTGCGACTTGTCGGCAACGCGGTCCGCACTGGCCGCGGCTGGGCCGTGAAGGTCGCCAATCCAGGCGGCGCGGCATTCTGGCGGAGCGGCCGCGGCGATCACCACGATCTCGATACGCCGCTGCCCGGACGCTCCCTCACGCCGCGGCTGCTGCTCATGCGGCTGGCCACGGCGATCCAGGAGATCGGCCTGCCGCATCCCCTGCATGTGCACACGGCGAACCTCGGCCTGCCCGGCAACTGGAGGACGCTGCTCGAGACCATGCGGACGCTCGAGGGTCAGCCCGCGCACCTCGCCCACGTACAGTTCCACAGCTACACCGGCGGCGACCTCGACGCAGGCTCCTTCGGTTCGGGTGTCGCGCCGCTCGTGGATTTTTTCAACGACCACGACACGCTCACGCTCGACGTTGGCCAGATCCTGTTCGGCGAGACGGTCGCCATGACCGGCGATTCCGCCGCCGCCGAGCATCTCGCGGATGCGACCGGCATGCCGTGGGCCTCGCACGACCTGCATCTCTCCGGCGGCTGCGGCGTGCTGCCGATCGCCTATCGGGAAAAGAGCCTCGTGCATGCCTGGCAGTGGGCGATCGGGCTGGAATGGTTTCTCACGGTGGCCGATCCCTGGCGGGTGGCCCTCTCGACCGACCATCCCAACGGCGCCCACTTCACCGCCTATCCACACCTCATGCAGCTGCTCGGCGACGCAGCCTTTCGTCGCGCTGCCTTCGACCGCATCCATCCGGCCGTCCGTCGTCGAAGTCCGCTGGGTGGCATCGACCGTGAATACACCATCCAGGAACTCTGCATCGTGACCCGCGCCGCCCCGGCCCGGATCGCAGGCCTGCCGCACAAGGGCCATCTCGGCACCGGCGCCGACGCCGACATTACGGTCTATCGCCCCGACCGCGACCTCGCGCGGATGTTTTCGATGCCGGCCAAGGTCTTCAAGGGAGGCCTGCTCGTCGCCGAGGACGGCCAGGTGCGGGCCACGCCGACCGGCCAGACCCTGGCAGCCCGCTGACTACGAGACCTGTTCGAGCGCCGCTGCGAAGGCCGCCACCATGCGTTCCGCGGGAAACTCCCTGGCAGCCCGCTCTCGGGCGGCAGCTCCGAACCTCTCGGCCATGCCGGCATCTTCCAGCAGGTTGAAGGCCCGCCGTGGAAACTCGCTCTCCGGCAGCGGCGGTACGATCCAGCCCGTCTGCCCATGCTCGATCAGTTGCCGCGCCGCGTCACTCTCGATGGCGATGGCGGGCACGCCCGCGGCCATCGCATCGAGGATCGCGCCGCCGCAGGCGACGCTCCCCGGCTGCCAGACATACTTCACCTCGCCAAGCAGGTCCGGAAGCACGTCGCACGTGGGCATGACGAAGAGCCGCTCGGCCAGTTCCTGCACTCGGGATCGACGATGCACACGGGCCGCACGCGGCCCGGCGCCGACGAGCACATGTTGGAGGCCCTTGCGAACGACGCCGAGCTGATCGATGCCCCACAGGAGCCGCTCCAGCCGCGACTCCGTCACGAGCGGCGTCACACAGAGTGTCCATTCCGCGGCCGCATCGAGCCCGAGTCGCCGCGCCATCTCGTCGCGGGAGAGTCGTCGATCGGCCTGGCCATCGCTGCCTGGGGCAATCGTGACGAGGCGATCCGCGGCAACGCCCAGACGCCGGCATGACGCCGCGACGCCCGGCGAGGTCGCGATCACCCGGCTCATCCGGCCCAGCGACCAGCCCGCCCTCATACCTCGCACGGGCACCGCCACGTGGCCGCAGACCGTCAGCCGCGGCAGGGCGATGCGAACGGCGGCCGCAAGCTCCACCTGCCGGCGGCCAAACACGATCATGACCGTCGGCGCGAGCCGACGCACGAGGCGTATGAGCCCCATGCCGGCGGCCATGTCAGGCATGTCGGCCGTGGGCCGGCAGCCCACCCGGTGCACGGGAATCCCCAACTCGGCCAGCCGCGATGCAATCCCGCCGCCGGTCGCCATGGCGGCCAGATGGACATTCCAGCCGGCCTCGACGAGCCCCCTCGCCAGCAGTTCCACCTGCCTGCCCGTGCCGACCGCGTCCAGACCACGGGCCGCGATCAGGACCGGCTTGCGGTCGGCTCGCGTCATCAGGACTGTCCAGCCCGGGCGGCGGCGATGTCGTCGTCGTCGAGTGCTGCAAGATGCGGGAGATGACGAAGCCCGCCGTCGAAGTCGAGACCGTAGCCCACCACGAACTTGTCGGGAATCTCGAATCCGACGAAGTCGGGCTGGATCTTCACCTCGGCACGGCCGGTCTTCCGCAGCAGCACGAGCGACCGCACGCTGGCGGCTCCGCGACGGCGGAGCTCCTCGAGCAGTGCCTCGAGGGTGTGGCCCGTGTCGAAGATGTCATCGACCAGCAGCACCTCCTGGCCGGTGAGATCGGGCAAGAGATCGAGTCGCAGTTCAAGTTTGCTCGGCGACGTGGCCGTGCCGCGATAACTGCTCGCCCAGACCATGCTCACGCTCACGGGGCCTTCGAGTCGCCGGATCAGGTCCGCGACCAGCACGATGCTGCCGGTGAGCACCCCAACCACCATCAGCGGCCGGCGACCCACGTCCCGCTTGACGGCCTCCGACAGGCGGCCGATGCCGGCGGCAAGTTCATCTGCGGTCAGGAGGACTTCCATCGTGCGCGGCCCTGCGGTGAGATTGCCCCTCGATCCTTCCGCCGGAGCGGCGGCCGAGTCGGAGCGAGCAGAATAACGGCCCCGCCGGCCACTAGAATAGCCCTTTGGTTCCACCCGCCCGCCGCCGATATTCCCACATGCCGCTGCCGCCGCCACGCGACCACTGGTCCTCGATCGACGTCGCCGGCCATTCCTGTGAAGTCCACGCGCCTCCTGACCCTGCGGCCGGACGGGCCTTCATCTACCTGCACGGGGTGCGGGAGCGATGGCTGCAGGAGATGCCGGCGCTCCGCGATCTCATCGAGGAGGCCCGCGTCCCGGTGCTCGCGCCACGCAGCGGGCGGTCGTGGTGGGTCGATCGCATCGTCCCCTCGTTCGATCCGCACGTCACGCCCGAGCGCTACGTCGTCGATGCGGTCCGTGGAGAGATCGCCCGCCGGTTCGGCGTCGAGCCGCCGGGGATCGCATTGGTGGGCACGAGCATGGGCGGCCAGGGGGCGCTGCGGCTCTCCTATCGGCATCCGACGGTGTTCCCGATCGCCGCCGCGATCGCCCCGGCGATCGATTTTCACA
>JAUMAF010000154.1:0-7235 GCA_032117045.1 Pirellulales bacterium
GCGGAGGCAGGATGCCGAAGCGCCGGCGGCATCCGAGTGAGTGAAGCCCAGGATGGGCGCAACGAACGTCCGGCGACGGGGCATGGGCAGCCCCAAGCCGCGGACCAGGGCAGCCCACGGCCTCACGGCCGGTCGGCTTGCACGGGTATGAACGCTACGCCTCTTCGCGAAGCATCGGCGGGGGTTCGTCGAGATCCTCGAGTTCCGGCGGCAACTGCAGCTGCCGCATCGTCTCATCGGTCTTTCGCATCCCTTCTGCCACCTCGTCCACCCGCTGGGCAATGTCGCTGACATCTCGCTTCGCCACCGAACTCTCGGCCAGCGCGGCGATCTTCGCCTCCAGCCGTTCAACCTCGGCAGCGACGAGATCGAGCTTCCGGCGGGCCTCCTCGATGTTCTGCAACCGCTCGCGGCTCGTCTTCAGATGATCCTCGAGCGCCGCCCGCATCTGCACGGAGCCGGGATCGCCTTGCGGGAGCTTCGCCAGCCGCCGCTCCAGATCGGCGATCCGGGCTCGGATCGCACCGTCGTCGGTGTGCTCGAGAAAGTCGGAGAGCGTCGAGGCGCCCCAGATCATTCGCAGATAGCCCCAGAGGAGCCGATCCAGCGATTCCAGGGCATGGGTATCAGGCCCGCCGCCATCGGGGCCGCGCATGCTTCCGCCCAACTCGACCAGCTTGAGACAGTGGTCACGGAGTTGATCGAACCGCTTGAGGAGCGCCGGGGGCAGATTCTTGCGGATCCGCTCGTACGCCTCGCGAGCTCCCGATGCTTCCACGGCCCTCTTCGCCTTCGCATCTTGGGCCTCGACGGCGCTGCGGAAGCGGTCGTTGGCGAGCATGCTCGCGAGGTAGTAGACCTCGCCGGCAACCACCAGCGGCAGCAGCACGCCAGGGAATCCGCTGATGAATGCCGCGGCCACGGCACCCCCGAAGAGCAGCAGGTTCCAACGCGTCGTGAACGCGGTCTTCAGATACGACATATGCAAAGGTGCCTGCCACCAAATCTGGGCTACTTGGGGACTCTGGCCTTCCTATCTTGCCTGGATTTTGTGGCTGGCACCGTTTTCGGGCCGTTTGGCGGCGGCTTCGACCTGTTCGATCCGGGCATGCAGGGCGTTGACCTGCTCATGAAACCACGGCTCCGACTGGGTCTCGCGAGCCGGTCGCGTGGGCGCCGGTAGCCGGATCTCATCGACGATCCGGCCCGGGGTCGTGGCCATCACAAATACCCGGTCGCCGAGATACACCGCCTCTTCGACGGAGTGGGTCACGAACAGCACGGTGGCCTGCACCTCCCGCCAGAGCCGGATCAGCAGATCCTGCATGTCGAGCCGAGTCGCCGGATCGAGGGCTCCGAAGGGCTCGTCCATGAGGATCACCCGTGGCCGGAGGATGAGCGAACGGGCGATGGCCACCCGCTGCCGCATGCCGCCCGAGAGTTCGTGCGGATACTTGCCGGCATCCCGACGCGGCGTGAGGCCCACCCGTGCAATCCAGTCGAGCCCCTCGGCCTCCCGCTCCCGACGAGGCACGCCACGGCATTCGAGGCCGAAGACCACGTTATCGAGCACCGTGCGGTTGTCGAAACTCGTGTAGTCCTGAAACACCATGCCCCGATCGGCGGCCGGCCCCACGATCGGCCGGCCAAGAACGTTCACGGTCCCGATCGTGGGCGGATGCTGCGGCTCGAGCCCAGCCACGAGCCTGAGCACCGTGCTCTTGCCACAGCCGCTCGGGCCCAGAAATGATGAAATCTCTCCGTGATCTGCCACGTCGGGAATCGTGAAACTCACGTCGGAGATGGCCACATATTCCCGTGTCGTGCCCTGACCATAGATCTTCGTGACGTTGGCGAAATCGACGGCCGCCGGGCGGTCGGTCGTCGATGCAGGCGCAGCACTCATGCCTGGAACGGCCTGCGACGCGGAAGTGGAGTCGGCATCGCTCATAGCGCACCCTCCGAGGCCGACGAGGAACCGTGCAGGAGCCGACGCAAGATCCGCGGCAGGATACCCCTGCCCCCGTAGCGGTGCGGAAACAGGTCGCACTGCAGCCACCAGAGCAGCCGGTCGATCGCGTAGGCCACCAGCGGGATCACCACGAGCACGATCATGATCGGCTCGCGCTCGCCCCGTCGTTGCGACACGTTGATCAGGTCGCCGAGGCCACCGGTGTCGCCGCCGAGTTTCACGACTTCCGCCAGCATCACATATCCGAAAGCGATCCCGAAGAGCAGCCGCAAGGAGTTGAAGATCGCCGGCGCGGCCAGTGGCACGAGCACCTTGACGATGATTTGCAGCCGAGAGGCGCCGAGCGTCAGCGCGGTATCGACATAGCGCTGCGGCACCTCGAGCACGGCGGCGGTCGTGTCGCTCACGACGAAGGCCACGCTGGCAATGAACAGAAACATCATCTTCTGAAACTCGCCGATTCCGAAGAAGAAGAAGGTCAGCGGGATGAGCGCCGCCACCGGGATATTGCGGCCGAAGATCGTCAGCGGAGCCACGAACGCCCGTACCGCCGGGAAGCAAGCGGCAAGCACGCCGAGCGGGACGCCCGCCAGCGACGACAGGCCGAATCCCAGACACACCCTCCGCAGGGTCACCAGCGTGTTGGCCACGAGCTTCCGCTCGCCAAACACCGCCGGCACCTTCGCCAGTGTCTCGCCCGGGCTCGGCAACGTCGCCGGACTGATAAGGCGGCTCTCGGCCTCGCCCGCAGTGGCGATAAACCACACCGCCAGCACGCAGGCGATGCACGTCACACCCCAGAGCAATGCCGTCGCCGCGGAAGCCTCGCCCCGCAGCGGCCTCACCGGCTCCACAGCCGACAAGCCCGACGCCGCCGATGCATCCGTTGGCGTGGTCATTCCTTTTCCGCTGCGTAGACCTTGATCTCGACGCGACGATTGAGGGCGTGATTGTCGGGATGATCGTCGTCGGCCGGCCGGTCCCAGCCCAGACCGTCGACCGCGAAACGGCCGTCATCGAACTTGAACTTCTCGACGATCGCATCCTTCACGGCCCTCGCCCGCTCAAACGACAGCTCGCGGACCATCCCCGGAGGCACAGAACCCTTCATGGAACTGTCGGTATGCCCCTCGACGACGATTCGGGCGTTGCCCATCTGCTTGGCGAGCGTTCCCACCTCGTCGAGCACCAACTCGACCTTGGCGTCGTACGGTTCTTCGACGTCCTTTCCATCGATGTGGCGGATCACCTTCTTCCGCAGCTCGGCGCTGTTCGGGAAGAAATGGATCACGATCGTGTTGGTGAGAATCTCCTCGTTCTCCGCCCGGATCTGCTGCACCGTTTTGGGCGGGAGGCTCGTCGTGTATTCGTCGCGAGTCTCCGCATACCTCGGCTCCGTTCCCAGCTTCTGAATCACCGAGAAATCCATCACCTGATCGAACGGCACAGGATTATTGGCGATCGCGCCGACGCGACGATAGAGGTAATACGCCTGCTTCCAGATCCGTTCGAAGTTGGCGGGATTATTGCGATTGAGGAAGAACTGGTAGTTCTCGGCCCAGTTGGTGCTGTGGGCGTCGCCCAGCATCGAGAGGGCGTCGGCTGCGGGAATCGTATAGCCGTCGGCCATGAGCTGGGCCACGTCTTTCCGTGCCGTCTCGCTCTTGAGCTCATCCATCGCGTCAAAGATGCCGCGAACGAGCGCCTCGACCTTGTCCGGGTGATCCTTGGCAAAATCGGCCCGCGCGAACCAGACGTCGGCGATCAGGCGGTTTGCGGTCTGCGTCGTGACGAGCATCCGGTTGCCCTTCGCTTCGGCCAGGTTGTAGATGTCGGGGGCCCACGACACGCACCCGGCGATCGTCTTGTCGCGATTGAAGGCGGCCGCCGCCTCGAATGCGGTGGTCACGTAGATCATTTCGACGTCGGCGGGCTGGAGACCGCCCGCCACGAGCATGTTGAGGGCGAAGAACTGGCTTGGCGAGTTCTGGGCCATCACGAGTTTCTTGCCTGCGAGATCCTTGACCGTCTTGATGGCCTCACGGACGACGATGCCGTCGCCGCCGTTAGAGAAGTCGACCTGCTGGTACACCCGTGGCATGATCCGCGAGTCCTTGGCGAAGCTGTCGACGAACAGGGGCAGCATGTCGAGCGTGGCCCAGCCGATGTGCACCTCGCCGGCGGCGTAGGCGTCGCGCATCTGGACAGGATCATCGATCAGCACGAGCTCGACCTTGAAGGGCTTGCCCCCCGGCGTCTGCCAGCGTTTGCCGGCCTTGAAGCCGTTGTTGGCCCGGATGATTGGCGCCCAGCCCGCCCAGACGTTCAGCGCAAACCTGATCGTGTCGTCCTCGAGCGGCTTATAGGCACTCACGCCCCGCACGGGCGGCAGCTTCTCGGCCGGCTTGAACGTGTATTCCTTGACCGTCGTAGGCACGGACACGTCGGGAGCCTCGGTCATGCCCTCCGCGGCGTCACCGCCACCGCCCCCTGCAGGCACGGACCCGCCGGCACCACCGCCGCCGGCGACCGGTCGCTGGCCTGCAGCCCCCGGACGGGCAATCCCGAACTGTTCGAGCATCCCGGCCCGCCAGGCGGCAAGCCCGACGAGACCGAAAATGACGGCCCAGACCGCGAGCCAGAAAGAAGCTTTGGGCTGACTGGACATGGGGCGTACCTCGGGGGTGCGTGAGACGGTCAGAGATCAACAAGAAGATGGGGGCTCGCCGGGCGATCCTAGCCGCGGAATACGGTCCGCGGCCGCGCATGGCCAGCCATGTGGAGCGCATGCATGAGGTCGTAGGCCGTGACTTCGCAGAGCAGCCGCGTGACCTTCTCGTGGGCTTCGGGGGAGAGCAGCGGCTCGACTTCCTTCATGAGGGCGACCACCCGCTTCTCCTGCTCCTCGAGTTCGCGGATCTCGACGACCTGATCAGAGACGGCGTCGAGAAAGGAATCGAGCTTGCGGGCGTATTCCGTAATGAGCGGAGTCTCGCTGGAATCGTCAAACCATGGAGTCTTGCCTGACATCGTCGATATCTCCTTGGGGTGTGTTGCGTGCGTCTACTGGGCCTGAATGGATATCACTCGAGGCGCTTGTGTCGTGGAATCAGCCGAATTGTCCCGGTGACGGTCGCGTCAGGAACCAATCACCTCTCGAATCGCTGCAAGCCGCTCCTGGAGGTGAGACCGGCCGCCCGGCTTCCCCACCTTTTCCTTCCAGCGATCTGGAAGAAACCGCTTCTCAGTGCATTCGAGCACGGCGGCAATCTCCTGCATTTCCTTCTCGAGCCCCTGCGCCGAGGGCATGAAGTCGTCGAGCGCAGCCCGAAGTTCTTCCGCGGAGATCGTGTCGGGTGATGGCAGGCCGGCATCGGCGGCCCGCTCCAAGCCCTTGCGGCGGGCGGCGAGCACGACGCTCTCGATGTCGGCGCCCGATAAACCGAGGGAAAAGTCGATCGGACCAGGCAGCCCCGCCGCGAGCTTCACATGGCACTTGCGGGCCATCGCGGCGAACATCGCATCCATCTCGGCCTGGTCATGGGGATAGAAGAGCGGGATGTGCACCTCGGCCCGGCCCTGCCGTTTGAGGTCGATCGGCAGCAGGTCCGGCCGGCTCGTGAGGAGCATCCAGACGATCTTGCCCCGATACCGCGTGTCGCCCATCTGCCGGGCGATCATCGAAAACACACGTGCCGACGTGCCCGAATCGCCGTCGCTCTGCCGGTTGCCAAGCGCCGCATCGGCCTCGTCAATCACGACAACCACCGGCCCGAGGCTCCGCAGCACGCCCAGGGCGTGCTCCAGATTGCCCTCGGTTTCGCCGACGTACTTGCTGCGAAAGTTCTTGAGCACGACGCAGGGAATGCCCACGGAGCCGGCATAACACTCCGCGATGAAACTCTTTCCCGTGCCGACCGGGCCGCAGATCAAGTAGCCCATCGGGGCACTCTCGAACTGCCCTCGTTTGATCGCCCGTGCATCGCTCTCGAGCCGCTGCTTGGCCTCCATGTGGCCGGCCACGGTATCGAGCGTGAGCCGCGGCTGGATGAACTCGATGAGCCCGTGGCACGACCGTTCGATCAGATCCTTCTTGCGGGCGGCAAACTCCGGACCATCCGGCTCGGTGCCCTCGCGTGCCGAGAGGGTGATCACCGCGCGGAGGCTCTCGAGGGTCAGGCCTCCGGAGAGGGCGGCCACCCGCCTGGCACCCTCCAACTGCTGCGGCGAAACACCCGCCCCGGCCGCCGTGGCGACGGCGAATCGCTCCCGCTCGGCGGCATCGGGCATCGGCAGGTCGATCGCCGTGATCGCAGGATTCGTGACGAGCCTCGGATGCACCTCCGAGATCGTGTCGGCCAGCAGCACCACCGCCACGTTCACTCGACGCAGCAGGGGATTCGTCGCCCAGCCGAGCACGCGCACCAAACGGCTCGCCCCGCTTCGCGATCCTGTCTCGCCAGCTGGCACGAGATATTGGGCGTAGTCGAGCACGATCGCGATCCGCTTCCGCTGCTCAGGCGGATCGATCAGGTTTCGTTCGAGGAGGGCGTCGATGGCCGCGACCGCCTGGTCCGGATCGCGGGGCCAGTTGGCCGCGTTGCCCAGCCGCTCGGTCAGCCACTGGGCCATCGTCCGCAGCCGATTGGGATCTGGGCCGGCCAGTGGACGCAGCCCCTTGCCCACGTCGTAGCCCAGCACGATGTCGAAGCGGCCGAACAACTCCCGGGCGAGAAAATCGGGCACCGTGCCCCATGCAGCGGTTTCGTCCACCCGGCCCTGGGCCACCGGCGGGGCAATCGGCACGAGATCGCGGACGTTGCCATGCAGCATGAAGACGCAACTCGTCCCCGCCAGGTAGGCATCGCCGAGCCGCTCCGCCCAGGCCGGACACCACTCAGGCAGAGCTCCTGAGCCGGTCGAGGCAGCGGCCGTGCCGAGCCCAACGGCCATGTCCGGCGCTGTTTGACCACCCCCGGTTGAGGCAGGGGCGGACAATGGCGGTCGGTCCGTCGGCAAGGCAGGACTGGTCACGGTGGGCTGCTCCTGTGTCGCGAGTGCGGCATCACGACGCGTTGCGTCGATGGCTCAGGTCGCCCGCTGGGTGGCTCGTTCGGATCCCAGCTCCTTGTCATCCGCCTTCACGCCTGCGGTCTCCGGCGTGACCATCCCCATCTCGATTTCGAACTCCCGGAGGGCGTTGTCGGCCATCGCCTTCTCGACCGCCTCCTCCTGCTTGATGTTCTCGAGGCCTTCGCCGGAG
>JAUMAF010000155.1:0-13519 GCA_032117045.1 Pirellulales bacterium
TCACGGCCGGTCGGCTTGGACGAGCCCGATTCACAAAAGACGACACTGCAACCGCTGTGCCGAACAGGATTGCCAGGATGGGCGCAACGAACGTCCGGCTCGGGGCATGGGCAGCCCTGAGCCGCGCGAACGTCCGGCTCGGGGCATGGGCAGCCCCGAGCCGCGCGAACGTCCGGCGACGGGGCACGGGTAGCCCCAAGCCCTGGTGGAATGCGCAGAATGGCGAACTTCTGCCGGTCGCGTCGATTTTGTCGGAAGTTCTGACTGTGCCGATGCCGATGAAGACTCCGATCGAACAAAGTGTGCCGCGCGTCTCAGTGCAGCGGCTCACGGAATCGGAGGCCAATCATGACTATCTTCCGCACCGTCACCCATCGGGCCACGCCGGCGATCGCCGCCCTTCTCGGGACGTGCGCGACCCTCAGTCTGGCGGCGGAAGCCCCATTGAACTGGACGCCGCACCGCGCCGCGACCACCGCAGTCGAACAGCCCGTCGCCGAAGCGGCTCCGGTACCGGCCGCCGACACCCTGCCGGCATCAGTGGCTCCGACGTCGTCGGCCGCTCCCGCCGCCGTCGTGCTCCCCGACAACGTACCTCGCAGCCCACAGCAGCCGGTGGCCCGGACGGCTGTGCGGCGGCCCCGCCCCGCCCCCGCCCCCCAGGGCGATTGGTCGAGCCCGAACCGCATCTCCGGCTCGCTCCAACGGGCCTTCGATCCCCAAAACCCGAACGGCGTCTTCAGCGCGAAGGCGATGCGAACACCGCAGGGGTCGGTCAGCCGCCCCATCCTCGCTCCGGAGGGTCAGCAGGCCGTGGCCATGCAGCGGACCGCCGAACTGGCCGCCATGCCCACCGCAGCCGAGCGGCTCGGCGGCGGGCTCGCTCCCCGCTATTCCGCCACGACCGGCCCTCGACCGCGGATCGATCGCATCGCGATGAATGTCGACGGAATCCCGTCGGTGATGACCCAGCAGCCCCAGGTGGGCGCGATGGACGATGCCGGTGTTCCGGGCCGCACCCCGACGGGTGCCGGTAGTGCGGCCGCGGCCCCCGCGCCGGCCACCAGCCAGAAACTTCCCGCTCCATCCACCGCCCCCTCGGTTACCGAAGAGATGCCGATGCAGATGGAGTCCTTCGACCCCGGCATGGGCGGCATGGACGGCGAGGGCATGGATCCGACAATGACCATGGACGGCATGTCGATGGGCGACGACGGCATGCCGATGATGTCGGGCGAGGGCGGCATGCTGATGGGCGAGTATCCGGCCCAGCTTCACGTGGAATCGTTCTATGACGATCCGTATGCCTGCGAGGACGAAGATCCCCTCTGCCACCACAGTGGCCGGTTCTGCAACTGGATGCGGCAGTTCGGCAGGCCCTACTACGGCTGGAGGTGGTATCGCGACTTCACGGCTAGCGCCGGCGTGACGGCCTTCACCAACGACACCAACCTGGGCCTCCACGGCAACTTCGGCACCAACGAATACCTCAACTTCGCGATGCCGTTCTGGAACGCCTTCGGCATCGGCTGGCAGGTGGGCTGGAGGGGCACGCAGACCAACTTCCAGCCGTCCGAGGTCGAGGTTGGCACAACCACGTTCACGAAGAACGCCCGCGACCAAAACTTCGTGACCACGGGCTTCTTCACGCGGGCCTTCGAGGGCCGCGGCCTGCAGGGCGGAGCCGTGTATGACTTCATGCACGACAGCTGGCTCGACAACGCCAACATCGCGCAGATTCGTGCCGAGATCAGCTACGTCTGGGGCTACCACGAGATCGGCTTCTGGGGAGCTGCCAACACCACCGACGAACTGGGATTCCTCGGCCCCCGCAGCAAGGTGCAGGGCACGGCGAGCACTGTCGATCTCTACACCGGCTTCTACCGGCTGCAGTTCGGTGATGCCAACGAGCTCAAGGTCTGGGGCGGTGGCACGGGCGATGGCGAAGGCATCGTCGGCACCCTCCTGCGGGCGCCGCTGGCCCGGTCATTCGCCATGGAAGGCACGTTCACCTACCTGATCCCCGGCCAGACCCGGTCGGTCGTGATCAATGACTCGGGCGCGACCAGCAACTTCTCGCCTGCCGCCTGGAACGTGGGCGTGAACCTCGTCTACTACCCGGCCGGCCGGTCCCGCCGCGGCCTGGCGAGCCCCTACCGGCCACTGTTCGAGGTGGCCGACAACGGCAGCATGATCCGCGAGTTCAGCGTGATGAAGCCGAAGCCGTAAGAAGGAAGGGTTCTCCTTCGGCGGCCTCACGGCCGGTCGGCTTGGACCGGAGCCCGCGGCATTTCGTGACGGTGGGCATGCTCGCCGCCACGGCGGCGGTCGCGAGCCTTTGGCTCACCGCCCATTCTTTGCAGATCCAGCCCCGCTGAACTACTTTCCGGCCGGCTTTCCGATCCTCGACGTCGGCGCGGGCACCGGCCGCAATGCGCTGCCCCTCGCAAGGCGCGGTCACCCGGTGGACGCGGTCGAACAAGCCCCGACGTTCGCCGCCACCATCCGGCAGGAGGCCGAACGCGAATCCCTCCCCGTGCGGGTGATCGATCGCGACGTTTTCGCCACCACCGACGACCTCCGTCGCGACTACCGGCTGATGCTGCTCTCGGAAGTGGCTTCCGACTTTCGAACCACCGACCAGCTTCGCGGCGCGTTCGCCCTCGCCGCCGAGTTGGTATGAGGGCTGGGTGAGCGGGCAGGACATTTTCGACGTCCCGCGGAATGCCTCGCCGATCGAACTGCGGTGGCTCGTGTATCGAAAGACGGCCTAAACGGTCTTCAGTCCCATGGCCAGGAAGTCGAGCTGCCAGAGCGACTGAACCATCGTCATGCCGAACTGCTCGAGCTCGGCCTGGCTGCGCAGCGGTAGCTCTCCACGCTGCAACGCGGAAACCACGATCTCGCGAATCGTGCGGCGACCATCCATCTGCCGGAGGAGCGACAGCTGAACGGGGTCGACGCTGGTGGTCCAGTCGGGCCGGGAGAGCTGGGAATCGCTCAGCCCGCAGCGGTATCGCAGCGAGGGCACATACTCGAGCGCATCGGCCGAGGCGAAGTTAATCGCGTAGCCCGCTCGCGGCCGGTCGGCGCGGCAGGCCGTGAAGAAGTGGCAGGCGTTGCGGGTGTTGATCCGCTCCATCACGCCCCACCGCTCACGGTCGGGCAGGGACGCCACGGCTTCATAGAAACCGCCGCCGGGGGGCGACGGGGGCTCGTAGGCCGACTTGAGAAACCAGCCCTGAAACACGAGGCCGGCCGAGGCGACGAGGTCGAGGCAGTCGTCCACCGTGTAACTGCGATCGCGGCCGTGCAGGAAGGTGTCGACCAGCCCGGCATCGAACCGTAGGTCGGGGGCGAACGAGAGATAACTCCGCACCGGATGGTCCGCGGGCAACAGCGCGATCGCCTCCTTCACGGTGAACAGCGCGGCTTCGTCCTGCAAGAGTCCGATCTCGCGGAAGATCGCCTGCATGATCTCGACACCGATCCGGCCGTAGCGGGCGTAGAGCATGATCGCGGCCACGCCCTCGGGCCGCAGGCAGTTCGCAAGCGCCTGCATGCCGGCCTCGGGCGAGGCCATGTGGTGGAGCACACCGGTGGACACGATCAGGTCGAAGTCGCGGCCGAGCGTGCCAACCTCCTCGATCGGCAGGAGATGCAACTCGAGATTCGCGAGACCGTACTTCTCCTTCAGGAAGAGGTGATGGTCGAGCGACGGCTGGCTGACGTCGATCGCCACGACCCGCGCCGCGGGGTTGGTGAGGGCGAAGACCGCCGCCTGGTTGGTGCCGCAGCCGGCCACGAGGATCTGCAGGTCGGCCTGGTATCCGCGGTCGGGCCAGAACATCCGGTGGGCGTGGCTCGGGTCGAACCACTGCCAGTTGCCGGCGAGCCACGCGGGCAGATCGACGATCGGCTCGGGATAGACCCAACTCCGATACTGGGCGGATACGACGTCGGCGAGCGGGTGGTCGGACATGGTGGCGTTCCGGGACGGGCTGAGCCCCAAGAGTAGCCTCGCCCTCGTTTTCTCCCATACCTGCCACACATCCGGTGAATCGGGTATTCTCCGGGGTCTGAGGGCGTTGTCCGACGGCACTCCGCTGTCGCCGCCCCATGACAAACCGCGACTGGAACCCCCGATGTCGGATCACGACTCGCACGATCCCTGGGCCTCGCTTGCTGAATCGCTGGGCGCCGCGCCCGCCAACGAGCCGCCAAAGCCCAACGTCTCCCGTCCGCCGCAGGCCGCCGCCAAGCCGAAGCAGCCGCCACGCACGCCCCAGCCCCCGGTTGCCTCGGGCAACTGGGACCAGCTCGCGTCAGAACTCGGGGTGGCCGGCTCAGCCGAGCCCGCGCCGCCGGCTCGGCCGTCACGTCCTCCATCGCCACCGGTCAACCAGCCTGCCGCGGGTGACCGGGACCGCGCTGCCGACAGCCGCCGCGACAACCCGCCGGCCGGTGAAGAACGCCGGTTCGAGCGACCGGCCCGACGCACGGACGACGACCGCGGTGGCCGCCGCGACCACGAGCGGTCTGGCCGTGTCGAAGGCGATCGTCCGGCCCGCCTCGACGATGACCGTGCAGCCGATGCACCTCGTCATGAAGCACGTGATCAAGCACATAATCAAGAACGAGGCGAGCCTCGCAGTGAGGGGAACGGCGACGACGCAGACACCCGGAATCGTGACGATGATCGCGGTCCCGGGGGCGGCCGACGCCGTCGCGGGCGTCGCGGTGGCCGCGGCCGTGGCCGACGCGACGATGACCGCGGACCGGTCGGCGATGGCGATACCGGTGCGATACGACCGGTGGGAGATGGCGAGCGGAGCGACCGCGGCCCCAGGCGCGACGGCGACCTTCGCAGTGATGACCATCGCGATGCAGAGCGGTCACGGCCCGCCGCAGCGGGCTTCCGTGAGACGGAGTTTGGCGACCGCGGCGGCGAAGCCTCTCAATCGCGTTTTGATGGCGATATCGAGGCCGCCTCCGAAGGTGCGTCAGGCGAAGACCGCCGTGAGCCGCTCGGCTCCGACCGAGATTCGGAGGGGCGTCCGCGGCGGCGTCGGCGTGGACGCCGCGGTGGCCGAGGCCGTAGCCGAACAGCCGGAGAAGCCGGTGAAGGCCGCGGTGACGCCGCCGACCGACCGGCTCGTGACAACCGTGATGCCCCCCGTGTGGCCGGCAGCGAGGGCGAAGACGAACCACTACCCACCGCCTACGGCATGCGGCCGACGGCGCGAACGGGTGATCAGCCCAAGCCGGAAACGTCGCGGGGCGAGCGTTCCGGCGAGCCGCGTGAAGGGGGCGAGGGCTCGAGCGGCGAAGGCCGAGGCCGGCGTCGTCGCCGCCGCGGCGAGGGTCGCTCCCGAGGCGAAGGCCGTTCAGGCGGTGAAGGCCGCTCCCGAGGTGAGGGCCGTTCGCGGGGCGAAGCCGGGGCCGCCGGGGGATCCCGGGAATCGGGCCCGAGCCGGCAGCGAAGCCGTGGCGGTCAGCGACGAGGTTCGGATGACTCACGGTCGTCCACGTTTTCCAGGGGGCGACGCGACGACTTTGCGCCGGTTGCCGGACGTCATGACGAAGATGACGAAGGCCTCGATTTCCTCGGCATCGAAGACGAGATGGGTCAGGACGGCGGCCGTCGTCCGCGGGCTCCCGAGGACGACGAAATCCTGATCGAGAGCGGACTCAACACGGTGCTCGATGTGCCGAGTTGGATCGAGGCGATCGGCATCGTGATCGCCGGCAACCTCGACGCCCGCAACAAGCCGGGCCGCGGCGCCGACGGGGGCGGCCGCAGTCGGTAGCGGAGGCGAGGGAGCGTCTCGAAGCCGAGATCTATTTCATCGCGATCGTCCGGGCCAACGGCCGGAGGATCTGCTCGACCACGCACGTATCGACGACCTCACGGGCGAGTTGGGCCAGCCGATCCATCGCCTCGACATAGGTCGTGTCGGAGTCCAGGCTGCCATACTGCCGGGCGGTCACGTAGACGCTCAGTTGCTCTTCGTTGAACTCGCCGGTGCGAACCTGGAAGGCGTTGGTCCTCGTCTCGGTGCTCACTCGCACCTGCACGCGGCAGTCTTCGTCGAGGGCGATCGTGAGGGATGGCTCGTAGTTGATGACCTTCGCGCCGGGCCCCTCGCCAAATCGCTCGAGAGCCGGCCCCACACCCAGGGCCTCGGCGAGCAAGGCGTTGTGATTGCCGCGGTAGGCAAAATCGAAGCCGAAGAGCACGTCGAGCGCCTCGCAGTCGAGCGGACTCACGGAGAGAAAGGCCGGGGCGAGGTCTAGCACCAGACGGTGCTGATCGAGCACGGAGTCCAGCGATGGCGGATTCACCTGGCCCGAGCAGAGCCGCTTGGTCTCCACCGCAGCCCACCGGTAACGGCCCTGCTCCTTATCTTCCTCGAGCACGTAGTCGCGCTTGTCCCGGCAGTAAAACTTTCGCATCGACGGAAATCGTTTCTGCACCCGCTCAAAATACTGCAGGATGGTTTCCCGCTGGGCAGGGAGCTCCATCTCCGTGGCCAGATTCATGTTGACGTAGAAATCGTCGGCGAGCGACGCGTAGGGCGTCATATTCCCGTGAATGCTCCAAGAGGTGACGGGCGGGAACGCGAAGTATAGCAAGCCGCGGCGGCCGCACCCCGCATCGCAGGGGAATGCGAGCACCGGGCCGGATTTCCGCGGCCGGCCGCGGGCGAGGCCCGACGACGAACACTGGCATCATCCTACGAGCGGGCGTATGATGCCGGGAGTTGGTCGTCTTGTGATGACACTTCCCGCCGTTCGACCTCCCTCCCGCAATTGACCAAGGTCATGGCTGCGAACTCAGCTGCCCATTCCGCAGCAGGCAGCATTCCGGATGATCGGCTGTCGATCGAAAAGCGATCGGACGGCGCCATCCTCGTCCGCGTGCAGTCGGCTGGGGCCGCCGGGGAGCGGCTGCCCGACGCGGTATTTTCCTTTCGCTGTGGCGATCCCCAGTATTCCTACTGGCTCGGTCGCCTGAACGCCACCGCCCCGCGCGGCTGAACGCACCACCCTTTGCTCAGCCTGCCTGCGGGGCCCGCTTACTCGTCGCGCGAACTCGCGATCAGCGAGATGAACTCCCGGTTGCTCTTGAACTTCGCCAGTTGCTTCGTGAGCTGCTCCATCGCATCGACGTGATGCATCGAGGAGAGCGTGCGGCGGAGCATGTTGACGGCGTGCAGCGTGTTGGGGTCGAGGAGTTTCTCTTCGCGGCGGGTGCCCGACTGCGAGATGTCGATCGACGGCCACACGCGGCGGTCGGCGAGCTTTCGGTCGAGCACGAGCTCCATGTTGCCCGTGCCCTTGAACTCTTGAAAAATCAGTTCGTCCATCCGGCTGCCGGTGTCGATGAGGGCCGTCGCCACGATCGTGAGCGAACCGCCTTCTTCAAACACGCGGGCCGTGGCGAAGAGCTTCTTCGGAATGTCGAGGGCCTTGATGTCGACGCCGCCCGACATGGTGCGGCCGGTGTTGCCGACCCACTTGTTGAAGGCCCGCGCCATGCGGGTGATCGAGTCCATCAGCAGGAAGACGTCTTTGCCCGTCTCGGCCATTCGCTTGCACCGCTCGACGACGAGCTGCGAAAGCCGCACGTGACTCTCGACATCGCAGTCGAGGCTGCTCGCGAGCACGTCCCCCTTCACCGACCGCTTCATGTCGGTCACTTCCTCGGGCCGCTCGTCCACGAGCAGCATGACGAGATGGAGCTCGGGGTGATTCGTCGATACGGCCTGCGACACCTGCTGCAGGAGCACGGTCTTGCCGGTCCTCGGCGGCGCCACGATCAGCGCCCGCTGCCCCTTGCCGAGGGGCGTGAGCAGGTCCATGACCCGCGTTGTGATCGGCTGCTGCCCCGTCTCGAGCCGCAGCCACGTCTCCGGATTGATCGGGGTGAGTTGGTCGAACGACTTGACATTGACGTAGTCGTCGGGCTTCATGCCCTCGACTTCCTCGATCTCGCGAACCCGCGGCCCCTGCTGACGCCGTCCCGGCTGCACCAGCGCCTTGAGGTAGACGCCTTCGCGGAGGCGATACCGCTCGATCATGGTGGCGGGCACGAATGGATCGGTCCGCTCGCGGGTGTAGTTGGTTTCCACGCTGCGGAGGAAACCGTAGCCGTTGGGATGCATTTCCAAGACGCCGTTGCCCGGCTCCAGCGGGATCGGCTCGCCGTTTTCGGCTACTTCGGGCTCCAGTTCCGGTGGCCGCATGCCCTCGCTGTCCATGCCCACCGCACCCGCGCCGGCCGGCGGAGGTCCACCGCCACCGCCACCGCCACCGCGACGGAACCGGCCGCGACGACGGCCATAACCACCTCCTCCACCCTGGTATCCCTGCCCTTGTCCGGGACCGGGGCCCTGCCCCTGACCGCCCGGTGCAAATCCGCCCTGGCCACCGTACCCCCCGGACCGTCCCCTGGATCGCCTGCGCTTGGACATGGATGCTGAAAACCCTGCGTCTGAAAAAACTGTCGGAAACACGACGAAACACTCAAGCCAAGGCGGCGAACACGACCGTCCCAGGCACACGACCGACGACCTCTCGACGACCCACCCAACAACCCGGGGACGACTGTCCCGCAAGACTCAATGCGGTGGAATGACGGCTCACATCCGCCGCTTTCGTGCGGGAAGGAGTCGGGAGGACTCAGCTTCCTGCAAGGGTTTCTCGGAAAACCCTCGAAAACGTGACGTTCCCAGAACTACTCCTGGAACGTCATTCCGGCAACGCAATCACGGCGTGTGGACCCGGGGCTACAAAGAACCCAGCCGGGCAGGACCTCATCGGGCCCTCGAACCCCTCGCCGCAATCCGCCCCAAAAACGTGGGAGACGAAGTTCCTGCGACAAACACTCCGGAAGGCGTCAAGGCTCGTTCCGGAATCGCCGTTCAAGACGACTCGAGAAGTATCAGTGGAGGGGTTCGGCTTGTCAAGGAGGGAGGCCTGTGAACCCTGGCGGAAAGCCTGAAAATCCCTTGAAGAACGCCGCCGAAGCCCCGTTCGAACGGGAGGTCCGGCAGGATGGGCAAGACTGGGCGGACCGCGGAGCGATCCAGCGCCAGGAATCGATGCTGCCGCGGTTTTTCCATGCAATCCGTGCGTCCACTTCGACCGATACAGGAGGCAGGGTCTTCCCGATCGGCATCCGGAGCGGGCATCGCTCTCGCCGGCCCTGAGAGGGAACACTTCCCAGACCACTCCCTGAGCGAGACCGAAGCGATGTTCCGGCTGACGAATCAAGCTTCCAGCGTCGCCCGCGGGCTGTGCCGCGTGGTCGTGTGTGCATCGGCGATGGCGGGGGCCCTCCCTGCCCTGGCCGACGTTCAGTGCCATCCCGATCTGGCCGTCGCGCGGGCCGCGGCCAGCGGCAGCCACAAGCCTGTGCTGCTGATCTTCACGGCATCGTGGAGCCCGGAATCGACCCGCTTCGTGGAGCACACCCTCGCCAGTCCGGAGGCAGGAGCCCTGATCACCGCCTGCTTCGAGCCGGTACTCGTCGATGTCGATGCCGCGGCCGACCTCACCAAGCGGCTGCAGATCTCGCATGTGCCGAGCGGCTGTGTCCTCGGCGCGGACGACGCTCCGATGGCCACATTCGAATGCCCCGAGCCACCGGCTGCGTTCGTGGCCGCGGCGGCGCGTGCCGCCCAGACGGCCGCCGCCTTCACCGCCGCTGCGGCGGCCGGTGACCCAAGCCGTGCAGCAGGCACCTTGGCCGCCACCACCCGTCCCGCCGCCGATCTCGCCGCGGCGGGCGGTTTCGCCGCAGCGGCCGGCGACGGCGGACCGCTCTCGCCCGACGGCGATGCTGCCGTCAGGACGTCTGCCGGCCACGGATCGATCTCGCTGGTCACCGCCAAGGTTCGGCAACTGTCAGACTTCGCCGCGGGCAGTCCCACTGCCGCAGCCGCCACCGCCATCGCGATGGCCGACGCGCACCCGCCGGCCGCCGGCCCCGCTCCGGCCGCCGGCCCCGCTCCGGCCGCCGTGGCCACTCCGAGCGAACAGCCCGCGATGAGTCGGTTCGTCTCCGCTTCGGTGGCCGACGAGCCGCGTCTGCCCAACACGCCTCCGGCCTGGCCCGCCGAGGCACCCGCCACATCGTCCGCGTTCACCAACGCGGCTCCCGCTCCGGCCTCTCAGCCGAGCATCGAGCCGGCCGCGACCTCCACGCCCTGGATCTCGTCGTATGCCCCGGCCACGACCCCGCCAGCCACCGCGGCCGCGTCATCGGAGGCAGCGGCCACGGCCACTGACCAGCCGGCAAAGTCGGCGGCGACATCAACCTGGTCGTCTTTCGTGGAAGCATTCCAGAAGCCCTTCACCATCTTCTCGCCATCCAAGCCGAAGGCCGCCGAACCGCCGACAATGCCCCCCGTGCGGCCCGCCTCGCCCTTTGCGGCCCTCGCGGCCGCGCCGATGGTCCAGCCCCAAAGTCAGCCTCAGGCCCAGCCTCTGCAGAACGAGCCGGAGACGCCTCCCGTGCCCGATCGCCATGGCTCCATGCCGCTCGGCCTCGAGGGCTATTGCCCGGTGACCCTCGCGGAACGGGGCGTGTGGACCGAGGGCCGTGCCCAGTGGGGCGTGCGGCACCGCGGTCGGACCTACCTCTTTGCCGGTCCGGAGCAGCAGCAGGCGTTTCTGGCCACGCCCGATCGCTTTGCCCCCGCGCTGTCGGGCGACGATCCGGTGGTCGCGGTCGAGCAGGGGAAGAGCACGCCGGGCCGGCGGGCGTACGGTGTCACCTATCAGTCGCGGATGTATCTCTTCGCGTCGCCGGAATCGCGGACCGCCTTTAGCGGCAACCCCGAACGCTACACGGCCAGCGTCACGCTGGCCGAGCGGCCCGCTCCGGCCGACGGCACGCGCCGCTACTGATCGCTGGCGATCAGGTGAGCCTGGGCCAACGCGCCGCGATTCACCGGCTCCGAGCCCAGTTCTTGCTGCGATCGACGGCATCCCGCCAGGTGGCGAGCAGCCGACGCCGGGATTCGGCATCGACCGCGGGTTCGAAGCGGCGTTCCACGCGACGGGCATCGGCCACCGCAGCCTCGTCGGAAAAGAATCCGACCGCCAGTCCGGCCAGCAGGGCTGCCCCGAGCGACGTGGTTTCGAGCACCACTGGCCGCTCCACCGGCAGCCCGAGGATGTCGGCCTGAATCTGCATCAGCAGGTCGTTGGCCGACGCTCCGCCGTCCACCCGAAGATGACGCAGCGGCACGCCCGAGTCGCGCTGCATGCACTCGACGACGTCGGCCACCGACAGCGCGATCGCCTCGAGCGCCGCCCGAGCCACATGGGCCCGGTGCGTGCCCCGCGAGAGTCCGATGATCAGGCCGCGGGCCATCGGATCCCAGTACGGCGCACCGAGCCCCGTAAGCGCCGGCACGATCATCACACCACCGTTGTCGGCAACGCCTCGCGCCAACGACTCCACGTCGCTCGCCTGCTCGATCAGCCCGAGGCCATCTCGCAGCCAGCCCACCAGCGCGCCGGCGACGAAGACAGAGCCCTCCAGGCAGTAGTGCCGGGCCGCCGGATCGACGACACAGGCGGGCGTGGTGAGAAGGCCGGTGCCGCTGGCCACCGGTGTGGCACCCGTGGAAAAGAGCAGGAACGCGCCGGTGCCGTAGGTGGTCTTGGCATCGCCCGGCTGCTCCATGCCCTGCCCAAACGCGGCCGCCTCCTGGTCGCCCGCACAGCCCGCGATCGGCAGGGCCGCGCCAAACAGAGCCGGCTCCGTCTCGCCGAAGAGGCCGGCCGACGGCCGTACTTCCGGCAGCATGCACCGCGGCACACCGAAGATCCGGCAAAGGTCGTCGCTCCATGCCATTTGCCCGATGTCGAACAGGAGCGTGCGGCTGGCATTGGTGACATCGGTCGCATGCACGCGGCCGGCCGTGAGCCTCCAGATCAGAAACGAATCGACCGTCCCGAACAGCACATCGCCTCGTTCGCACCTCTCACGCAGGCCCGGCACCGTCTCCATGAGGTGCACGATCTTCGTGGCCGAGAAATATGGATCGAGCAGCAGGCCCGTCCGGCGGCGGATCTCCGGCTCATGGCCTGCGTCCTTGAAGCGTCCGCAGATGCCCGCCGACACCCGGCTCTGCCAGACCACGGCCGGGGCCACGGGCCGGCCGGTCGCGCGGTCCCAGAGGATCGTCGTCTCCCGCTGATTCGTGATGCCGATCGCCGCGACCTGCGATGCCGCGACCCCGGCCTGCTCGAGCACCCGACGCCCACACGAAAGCTGCGTGCGCCAGATGTCTTCCGGGTCGTGTTCGACGATGCCGAGATCGTTGCCATCCGGCCCCGCCTCGGTTCGCGCATGCTGGGGAAACTCCTCTTGGGCAACGGCCAGCGGCGTGCCACGATCGTCGAACAGGATCGCCCTGCTGGAGGTGGTGCCCTGATCGAGCGCGAGCACGCAGGTCTTGTCGGACATTGTCGAACTCCTGGCTCCAGACATCGCCATACCCGGACAGGGTATTCTCACACGGCCGACCAAGGGGAGCCCCCATGCCCACGATCACGGTCATTCGCCGGTTCGTCGCCACGATCTGCCTCTCTGGGGCCCTCGGCGGAGCCATGTCGGCAGTCACCGCTGCGGTCGAAATGCCGGACCGGCCCGCGGGACTCGACGCGAGCGTGCAGGCGGCGTGGACCGGGCTTTCGCGGCGTGAGTGGGCGGCGAGCGTGTCGCGGATCGCGGGCATTCCCGTGATCCTCGATCGGCGAATCGATCCCACGACGCCCGTCACGCTCGAGTGCCACGGCGACCGGCTCGGCGACGTGCTGAAGCATGTGGCTGACACCGGCGACGCCGACGTGGAGCTGCTGGCATCGACGATCCGCATCGTGCCTCGATCCATGGCGGGCCGCGCCGTGGCCGCCGAGGAGGCCCGCGTGACCGAACTCGCCGCCCTGCCCGTCCGTGCGCGCGGCACGGCCACGGCCCGCGCGGCCTGGGCATGGCCCGCTGCTGCGAGGCCCCGCGATCTCGTGGCCGACCTTGCCGCGGCCGCCGGGCTCGACATTGCCAGCATCGAAACGATCCCCCACGATCATCTGCCCGCTGCGTCCCTGCCGCCGCTGTCGGTCGCCGAGCGCCTCGACCTCGTGCTGGCCCACTACGATCAACGGGTGTCGTGGCTTGCTGAAGGGCCCGCCGTGGTGGCGATCACGGCCCCGACTGCGGCCCCCGGCGTCGTTCGCCGACCGTCTGCCGCGGCAGGCCCACCGTCGCGACGGCCCGGCAAGACGGTCACGGTCCGCGACGTGTTTTCCCTGCGGCTCGAGGCGCCGCTCGATCAGGCCCTGACCGCCATCGCCGGGCGACTCGCGCTGCCGCTCACGATCGACACTGCATCACTGACGGCTCGAGGCATCGCGGTGGGCGAGATCGTGCGGGTCGACGTCAAAGGCGCGACCCGCGACGCGCTCCTCGATGCGGTCGTGGCCCCGCTCGACCTGGCCT
>JAUMAF010000156.1:0-6577 GCA_032117045.1 Pirellulales bacterium
AGCGCGGCCATGGTGAGGGCGAGCACGACCGCCCCCTGCACCCGCACTCCCACTCCCGCGGTGATCGGCAGCACGCCGACGGCCACCGCTGCGGCCATCCGCGCGAAGACGCCCGCGGCCACGGCCACGTCCGGGATCGGCAGATCGGCGAACCAGGTCGCTGGCATCAGGGGCACCTGCGGGGCGCTGGCATCGGGCCACGGCCGGTCAGGGACCGGAAACGGTCTCGCGAAAGAGTTCCGCGAGCCGTTCGACCATCCAGGGGAGCGTGAGGAGTAGCATCACGGCCGTGGCCGTGAACTTCGGCACGAAACCGACGATCGGCTCGTGCACGCCGCTGGCCGCTTGGATGAGGCCCGTGATCACGCCCACCACGAGCGCCGCCAGCAAGAGCGGCGCAAGCACGACCAATCCCGCCATCAGGGCCTGCCGCACGAGTTCGACGAGATGCTGTTCGTTCATGGCGTGGTGGCTCGGGTTTCTGGCTCACGAAGGCAGCGAGCGCACGCTGTCGAGCAACGACTGCACCACGAGCGACCAGCCGTCCGCGGCGACGAACACGAGCAGCTTGAGAGGCAACGACACCAGCGTGGGAGGCAGCATCACCAGACCGGTCGAGACGACGAGCGTGGCCACCAGAATGTCGAGCACGAGGAACGGCAGCAGCATGCGGAAGCCGATCACGAAGGCCGTCTCCAGTTCGCTCACCAGAAACGCCGGCAGGAGGGTCTCGACAGGGACGTCGTCGTAGGTCGCCGCCTGCCTGGGCCCGGAGGGATGACGTTCGAGAAACAGGAGCATGGTGTCGCGGTTGCCTGCCTGCTCGATCTGGCCGGCCATCCATCGACGGATGGGAAGCGATCCCTTGTCGAAGGCCTCGGCCGCCGACAGTGTTCCCTGGTGGTAGGGCTCCATGCCGTCTCGCCAGGCCTGCGTCCAGACCGGCCACATCACCATCGCGGAGAGAAAGATGGCCAGCGAGGCCACGATCTGATTCGACGGAATCTGCGGCGCGCCGAGCCCCTGCCGCACCAGCGAGAGCACCACCGACATTCGGACGAAGCACGTCGTCATCAGCAGGACCGCGGGCGCGAGACTGACCACGCCAAACATCGCCACCGACGGCAGGAGCGACTCGAGCGGACGGTTTCCAAGCAGGCCCGCCCAGCCGGATGCATGACTGGGCTCCGGGGCAGGCGACGCGACAGTAGCCGCGGCATTGGCGGCGGCTTCGGCCACGTCAGCCACCGCGACCGTTCGCAGCGGCCCGCTCGCCTCATCGGCCGACAGTCGGCCGCAGGGCAGCGCGGCCCAGACGAGCACGGCGGCGATCACGCTTCGGGTGGCGAGGGTGACGCGGATCACGCGGGATGCTCCGCGGCCTGGCGACCGACGCTCCGCGACCGCCCTCGGGCCAGAGCCCCGGACGAACCGACGAACGAGCCGCCGGCCGCACCGCGAAGTCGGGTGCCGCGGCAGGCCGACACGATGCTGTCCGTGGCCTGGGCGTCGGTGATTTCCGCCAGCGTCTGACATCCCGCGGAAGAGACGCCGACGAGCAGTGTTCGCGGTCCGAATCGCACCACGCGGACCGATTGCTGGCCACCGAGCGACGCCTCTCCGAGGAGTTCGAAGACATCCGGCGGCAGCGTCTGGCCGCTGCGGCCCGCGACGAACCGATAGGCTGCGACCGCCGCAAAGGCGGCTCCGAGTGCCGCGAGCAGTCTCCAATCGGGCAGCGGCCGCGGCACCGCGGAAGGCGATGCACTGGCCGGCTGCTCGGTGGCCCCGAGCGGCACCGCACCGGACCGCGGACCGCGAACCGGAGGCGAGGCTTCCTGCGCCAGCGACGCGGGCAGGATTTCAGGGGCGATGGCCACGCTTTCGGGCCCCGGAGCGACCGGCGGCTCCCCGGCAGCAGGTTGGGCAGCCGTTACGAGCAGGGCGACGAGGACAGGCGCCGCGGCGGCCCATCCCACAAAACGTGTGCCGACCCCGAGCCGGCCATCCACGCATCTCGGATCGGAACTGGAGGCGTGCGGCATCATGCGGCCATCCGGTGGGGTGCGGATGTCGAGGCGGTTTGACCGGAGCCGTGCTCGTCGTCGTCGGCATCCTCGTCCATGGTCGACCAGTCGATCCGACCCCCGCTGCGGCGCTGGTCCGCAGACCGCCTTCGCCCTGCCGGAACGTTCGCGGCATGCGAGCCCTTGCGAAACAGGATCCACGCGAGCACGGCGGAACACTTGGCCATCACCATCATCCAGAACTCACGCGGCACCTCTTCGAACCGGCCGCTCGCGAACGCCTGCCACGTGACATCGACGAAGCCGCCCAGCGTTCGCGGCCGGTCGGCAGCCGGTGGAGCGGCTGCGGTTGAAGCCGGCGCCGTCACGGCGCCGCGCGATGTGGCGGTCGCGTCTCTCCGGCCGGTCACGACGGGGAATCTCGTGATCACGACCCTGCGGCCAGCGGGCTGCGGGGTCGATGGCAGCAGTTGGAGCACATGCTCGCGGAGCCGCTCTTCCTCCCGATGGTCGACCGCGGCCGTGGCGACCAGCACGTCCCGCTGGCGGGCGGCGCCGACCGCGGCCTCGAACCACGTCTCCGGCACCGCGAGCGACACCACGATCGAATCGGGACCGTCCTCGCAGGCGGTCACGGGAGCGGCCTGCGACACTGGAGCAGCGAACGAGCGGGCGATCTCGCTCGTTCGCTGCCCGGAATTCGGATCGTCGGCCACCATGACCTCCGCCGGGGCGTTGGCATCCGCCACCCGCTGCTGCCGCGGTGGCAATAACGGCTCGGTCGGCTCCGGCGGCGTCGCTGGCGATGCGAACGTGACGGTGACGTCGACGACCGCCCCCTTCACGAACGAGAGTCCCTGCCGCACCTTGGCGGCGAGATGTCGCTCGTGGGCGATCCTGCGGGCCAGCGCCGGATCGATCGCCGCATCGTTCACGGCCGACTCGCCCACTTCCAGCGGTCCGGCGTGGACGCGGCCGCTCCGCAGATCAGTGACGGCCACTCGCTCCGGTGCGAGCCCCGCGATCGAGGCCGCCACCAAGACCCGAATCGCCTGAACGCGGGTCGGCTCCAGTTCGATGTCGGGCTGGGTGCGGACATTGACGCTGGCCGTCCGCATCGGCGCAGTGCCCAGGCCGCCGTTGAAGGCCGTCCGCTCCTCGACGTCATAGAGCACGGCAGCCCGTTCGATCCCCGGCATCGAGCAGATCACGTGGGCCAACTCTTCCTGCACCGCGACACGAAGCACCTCCTCCTGGGCCGCCCTGCTCTGCCAGGGGCTGTTGTTCTCGAGCGCTCGCCGGAGGCTGCTTCCAAACTCACGCGGCAGCGCCTCGGCATCGACCAGCGCCCGCATGTAGGCGCTCTGACGAGGCCGCGGCACCCAGATGCGACCATCCTCGGTGCGATGGCCGGTCAGTTGGGCACGGTCGAAGGCCGCCTCCACGATCGCCAACTCCGATGAGGGCAGAATCGTGCCCGTCAGCAGTTCCACCTCTTCGTTGCTCGGGCGATCCCGCAGCAGCCACGCGGCCCAGCAGATCGAGGCGGCCACGAGTCCGAGCGCGATCACCTGCGCCGGCGTGACCCGGACGGCTCTGCGGTTCGTGTCGGCTGATGCGTATGCGTCCATCGATGATCTCTGGGCTGGGTCTCGTCGGATGCCAGGCGGCCGCTGCTCAGGCTGCCTTGCGGCCGATCCTGCGCCGCGACAGCCGCACGGTCACCGCCGTGCCGCCTTCCGGACATCGGGCGACGGAGATGTCACCGCCACACCTCCGGGCCAGATCGCGAAGCCCCGAGAGCGACCGTTCGTCGGACGGCATGCTCCCCGAGTCGGCGATCTCCAACTCGAGCGAGTCGCTGCCATCGACACTGGTGACGACCACCTCGCGGACACTCGGCCCGTCGCTGTCGGCGGCGGGATGCGTGGCGGCGGCAAAGGCGGCGACGACAAGGCCCTCGACAAGGCCCCGAAACAGCCCCGGGTCGGCATCCACGACCTGGCCGACCGGCACGTCGAGGGTCACCCGCACACGGCCGTTGGCTGCATCGCCACCGGCTGCCACCTCCGTGACGACCGACTCGAGAAGGCCGCGAAGCGGCGTCGCCTGCGTCGTGGAGAGCGGCGATGCCTGCGCAGCGGGGAGCGAGAGGATTCGCGGGCCTGCCGACGCCTCGTCGTGATCCGCGGTTCGGGCATGGTGGTCTGACGCACGTGTCATGGGAATCCTTTCCGTGAGACACCGACAGTCAAGGCGATCGAAAGGCTGCGTCGCTAGCCGGTGGCGTGCGCATGGTGCCCGGTCGTTGAACCGCAGATCTCTTCCATGAGCCAACGGTTCACGTCGCCGAGCATCGCCTTCGAGAGATCGTTTGCACCCGGGTAGATCCGCATGGCGAGCATGGCACCGGCCGCATGAAACAGCCGTAACGTACGATCGGTGTGGTCGGCGTCGGCGGCAGCCTGCGCGGTCGAACAGCACTGGAGCATGGGCATGCGACGCACCGCGTCGATCCGGGAGAAGATCGCCTCGTCGAGCGGGAATCGTCCGCCGAGTGAGACGGCCCCCGCAAACGACTCGGGATGGCGGCAGGCGACGCGGAAGGCCTCGGTGCCACCGGCGGCATGCCCGACGAGCCAGATCCGCCGCGGGTGGATGCTCAGTCGATCGACGACGCGATCGATCGCCCGCCAGACCGCCGTCGAGCCGCCGGCCGCCTGGACGGCCACGAAGTTTCGCAGACTGAGGCGGGCCATGACGCGGCCCAGGTCGAAGCCGGTCGACGTGGGATCGGTGAGCCAGACGAGCAGCGGATAGTCGTAGCCGGCCTCGTACCCCTGCGGCACGAAGACGGGCATGCCGGACGTCCAGTCGGGCAAGGCGTGCCGCTCGTGACGGCGGGACGCCACGACGCCGGGCTGCTGACGGCGGGAAGCCCGTGGAGACTGGCGGCCATTCATGGATCGCACCTTGGGGGAATGTCGCGGGCCGCGGAACAACCGCCCGGCTCGCCGTCGGCTTCGTCGGCGGTTTCTATCGCAACGCCCCCGCCCGGGCAACGCCAGCGGTCTGCCGCCGCGCCGACCGCCGCCTCGACCTGGCAAGCAGGGCAAGCCACGAAGCCGGGGCGGGGGTTTTGCCGCTCAGGCCGTGCCGGTGAGCCGATTCATGGCGGCCACCAACTCCTTGACGGCGGCGATACTCTTGTCGAGCCCGGCTCGTTCGGTCGGCAGCAGATCCAGTTCGATGATCCTCTCCACGCCACCACTTCCGAGCACCACGGGCACGCCCACGAAGTAGCCGCCGACACCATACTCCTTGTCACAGTAGGCGGCGCACGGCACCAGCCGCTTCTTGTCCTTGACCACGGCCTCGACCATCTGGGTCGTGGCGGCCGCGGGAGCGTAGTAGGCGCTGCCGGTCTTCAGCAGCGAAACGATCTCGGCGCCGCCGTTGCGGGCACGGTCGACGATTTTCTCCAGCCGGTCCGCCGGCACGAGCTGGGTCACCGGAATGCCGCCCACGCTCGTGCAGCTGGGAATCGGCACCATCGTGTCGCCATGACCGCCTAGGAGCATGGCCGAGATATCCTCGACACTGACGCCGAGTTCCATCGCGAGAAATGCGCGGTAGCGGGCCGTGTCGAGAATGCCCGCCTGGCCGATCACGCGGGCGGCCGGGAATCCGGTCACCTGGAAGGTCCGCTGCACCATCGCGTCGAGCGGGTTCGAGACCACGATCACCACCGCCTCGGGGCTCGTCTCCCGGATCTTCGCGGCGACGTCGCCCACGATCTTCGCGTTGGTGGCCAGCAGGTCGTCACGGCTCATGCCGGGCTTGCGGGCGATCCCCGCCGTCACGACGACGACGTCGCTGCCGGCAGTGTCGGCCCACTCGGTGGTGCCGGTGAGCCGCGCATCGAACCCCACGATCGGCGATGCCTGGAAGAGGTCGAGCGATTTGCCGGCCGGCATGCCCTCGGTGGCGGGGATGTCGAGGAGGACGATGTCGCCCAGTTCGGCGGCAGCGCACCAGTGGGCGGTGGTCGCACCGACGTTGCCGGCACCGATGATCGAGATCTTCGCGCGTCGCATGGAGAGAACTCCGGGAGGGTGGGGGAGCGGAGAGACCGGAAGGGCCACTATCTGAAGCCAGATGCCGTCCGGCGCAAAGGGGGGGGCCGGCTCACTCGTTCGGGAGTTCGAACCGGTCCGGCATCGACTCGCGGCGGATCCGCTCGGCACGCCGCGCGTCGCGTCCCGCCGACCAGACGCCATAGCCCAGGATCGCCGCCAGCCCGCCCATGACGATCGCGAAGACACCGAACAGCAGATTCGAGACGCCGGCCGGCGACGGCGCAGGTCTCCACTCCATGCCCGGCCCGATCACGAGCGGCGTCGCCCGGCGCTCCCCCTTGATCTCGAAGTCGCCCTGCGATGACGAGATCAGGGCATCCTCGAGCGGGTAGCTGTAGCGCTTGAAGGCGAAGCCGGGCACCCGCACGCGTTCGCTGATGCCCTCGCCCGATGGCATGCCCACCGGCAGCG
>JAUMAF010000157.1:0-1985 GCA_032117045.1 Pirellulales bacterium
TGTGGTCGCGGGTGAGAACGGGGAAGTTGTGCCGCTCGCCGCGACCCTGGAGCGGGTAATCCTTGCGAAGCGGATGGGCCGTGAACTCCTCGGGCATCACGAGCCGGCGGAGATCGGGATGGCCGGCGAAGCGGATGCCGAACAGGTCCCAGACCTCCCGCTCCAGCCAGTTGGCGGCTTCCCAGAGCGGCATCACGCTCTTCACGGTCGGGTCGGGATCGTCGATGAACACGCGGATCGTGAGCCGCTGGTTGGTGGCCGTCGAGGCGAGCAGGTAGACGAGGCCATAGCGGTGCTTCGCGGCCTTGTACTCGAGGTAGTCGACGCAGGTCACGTCGACGAGCAGATCAAAGCCCTGCTCCTTGAGCCACGCAAGTGCATCGAATGCCAGCGATTCCGGCACGACCACGCGCGTTTGGCCACGGGAGACCGATGTCTCGAGGCTACCCACGCGGGCCGTCAGGGCGGCGAGCACGTCGTCGACGGAAGGGGGCGTGAAGGGCATGGATGGAAGGTGACGGTCGTGGTGGTGTGAGGGCTCGATCTGAGGACTAGGTGTGCCGGCCGACGATGGCGTCGGCCGCCGCGGTCAGTTCCCGCTGCAGCATCGGATTTCGTGAGGCATCGATCGACAGCGGGTTGGCGATCTCGACGAGGGCCCGCTTGCGAAGCTGGCGGCCCGCCGTGTCGAACTCGCGGCCGGTGATCGTGCCCTCCCGCTGAATCTTGTCCTGCAGATCAATGATCGCCTGAATGAGCTGCTCGGGCCGGGGCGGGCAGCCGGGCACGTACATGTCGACGGGGATGAAGCGGTCGATGCCCTGCACGACGGCGTAGGTGTCGAACACGCCCCCCGTGCTCGCGCAGGCACCCATCGAGATGCACCACTTGGGCTCGTGCATCTGCTGCCAGATGCGCTGCAGCACCGGCAGCATCTTCATCACCACCCGGCCGGCTACGATCATCAGGTCGCACTGCCGTGGGCTGAAGCGAAACACCTCGGCACCGAAACGGGCGAGATCGTGCTTGCTGGCGCCGGTGGCCATCAGCTCGATGCCGCAGCAGGCAGTGGCGAACGGCATCGGCCAGAGGCTGTTCTTGCGGCACCAGTTGGCAAGCGAGTCGAGCCGGCCGACGACGACGTTTTCAGGGAGTTCGAGCCTGTTGGATGAACCCGAGTGGACTACCGCCATCGGAAAACCCCCTTTCTCCAGTCGTAGGCGAAGCCCACGACCACCATCGCGATGAAGGCCATCGCGGCACCGAAGACGAGGCCCCGCGACGAGACGAGGCCCCCTTGTACGGCCGCATCGACGCCGGCCGCTGACCGGCTGGCGACGGCCCAGGGATAGAGGAAGAGCAGTTCGACGTCGAATACGAGAAACGTGATCGCGACCAGGTGAAACCTCACGTCGAACCGCCGCCGGGTGTCGTGGACGGGATCCATGCCGCTCTCGTACGGCATTTCCTTGACGGCCCCTGACCGCCGCGGGCCGATCAGGTTGGCCGCCACGAGCAGCCCGACCGATACGGCCGCCGCGATCGCGACGAAGAGCAGCACCGGGAGGATCGCGTCCATCGAGACCTCAAGGAAGGGCGTTCGGGGGCGGGGAGCCGGGCCGATACGTGGTTTTCGGCCGCGGGAACCGACTTCGTGAAATTCATCACAAAGTCGGGTCCGAAAAAAACCGGAGGATCGACGATCCGCCAGCCTGTCCGAAACCCGCATCTTTATACAGGGGCGGTTTCCAGTCGACGAGTCTGGCTGTTTCGGCCCGGCATCCCGGCGGGACATCGCCGCATTTTTCAGCCGCAGCGGGCCAGATGCTCGCGGATCAGGCCGAGATCGAACCGGGTCGATCGGCCGAGCCCCGCCATCACCTGGGACAGATCGAGGCCGTAGTGATTGACCCGAAACAGGCCGATTTTCACAAATGGCACGCCCGCCTCGAGCAGCCGCCACCAGACGAGTTCGCTCGGGTTGT
>JAUMAF010000157.1:2003-4432 GCA_032117045.1 Pirellulales bacterium
GCGGCCCGCCGCCGGTGCGTCATACAGTCCGGCCACGCGAAACCCTGCCTCGGCAGCCCGCTGAGTGAGGCCGATCTCGTAGCGGTCGACGATCTCGCGTTTCGAGCCCAGCGGCTCTACGCCCGACCAGAAGGAGTCGTAGCAGTCCGACTCGAAAAACGGTCGACGCATGCCGAAGAACCACGATTGGAGATGTCGAATGCGGGGTGCATCGCGACCCGTGGGCTGGTCCGAGACGACCATGCCCCAGAGGTCGGCCGCTGCCGTGCGTGGATGACTGAATACGGGAGCCAGATCGAAGAGCGGCCCGTAAACGCTGTCGTTGACACAGACGATCTCGTCGAAGTCGCCGCGGTGCAGGGTGGCAAGGCCGTCTCGCCAGGCGCAGAAGTCGTAGCCGACGTTGGCCCGCGGGAGATAGGCGTCGACGAGCGGTGCGATCGCCGGAGGCAGGCGACCGCCGCCGTTGGACACCAGCACCAGCCGGTCGGCGAACGGGCGGTAGGCGATGAGGGCGTGGATCACGTGCGGATCAAAGCTGCCGTGTGGATCAAAGTGGGCCAGCACGATCGCCCGTCGCGGCTTGGTCGCGATCGGGAGCAGGTGTTCGTCGTCCATGGCGGCTGCGATCCAGGCGAGGTCAGGCGGCCCGACGCATCGGGCCGTCGCTGCCCAGCCGGGCCTGCAACATGGCGAGTCGGCGGGCGGTCGAGCTATCGAGCCGCGTGCCTGCCGCCAGGCCGAGCAGGTCGGGAATCGCGTCGAGGGTGCTGGCAGCTGCGGCCGTGGCCCCAGCTGCCAGTTGCCGTTCGGCGGTTCGAATGGCGGAAGCGGTGTGCCAGCGCACGCTGGCGGCGACGCCGCTGGCTCGGAGCGTTGCGGGCAGCGTCGCCGCATTGATCCGGATCGCCTTGGTCATGTCGGGCCAGACGGCACCCGTGGCGAAGAGTCGCGTCGTCTCGTTGGCGACATGCCGGCGATAGATCGCGAGCGTCCGCGGTTCATGCCAGACGCGATACCGTGCCGCGATCCGCACCCACATCTCCCAATCGAGGGCATGGCAGAGGTCCGGACGGTAGCCCCCCACGCGTTCGTAGGTGCTCCGGGCCACGACTGCGGCGGGCGTCTGGATCCGCTGCCGCTCCGAGATCGTGGGCAGCCAGTTCTCGAGCACACCCGGCAGCCACCGGAGCCGTGAGGTGCGCTTCATGGTGCGGCCCAGATCATCGACGATCCGGCTGCGACAGAAGGCCATGCCGATGTCCGGCGACGCCGTGAAACCCCGCTCGATACTCGCATAGAAGCCCGGCAGAACGCAGTCGTCCTGGTGCAGCAGGTGAATCAGGTGGCCGCGGGCCAGCGCGATGGCCCGATTCCAGTTGCCGCTCAGCCCGAGCCGACGGTCATTGGAGATGACATCGATCCGACCGATGCGGTCGATCGATCGCACGAGCTGCGCGACACGCCCCGGGGTCGATGCATCATCGACAATGGCGATCTGCATCGCCTCCCGCGGAGCCGCCTGGCTGAGCACCGAATCGAGTGCATGACAGAGCTTCTCATCGGGCTCGCATGCGGGCACCATCACGGAGAACCGCGGCCGCCACCCGGAATCCCCTAAAGGAGGTATTCGTGGCGGAGCCACCGCGACTGTTGGCGAGAGAGGATTCATGGCGCGGCGGCGAAGGAAACGCGGTGAACTGACGCACCCGCGCTCGGGACAAGGAGTTCCGATCGGGGGCCCCGGAGAAATACCATCCCGGTGGGGGCGATAACAGACCGGACTCGCAGCCCGATGAACGAATCCGCGAGCGACCGCATCCCGAAGGTGCCCACGCTCGCCATCTGCCCCAGATTGCCGATGCTTCGATTGCGAGGCCGTCGATTAAAAGGCACCGACGTTGAAACTGGCGTAGGCCCCGAACGGACCGACGCCGACGCTCATGCCAGAACTATGCGTATCGGAAAACGGCGGCTTCCCGCCCCCTTGGCTCCGATAGGGCGAATACGACACCCCGCCGCCGCCTGACTGCATCCGCGCCGCGGCTGCGTTCGAGGCCGCTGCCGTCGCCTGCCGGGCCGCCTGGGCGCGATCGACGAGCTGTTGCCGGCTGCTGTCGAAGGCCGACTGCTGCTGCTGAAGCGAGGATCGCTTCTGCTCGATCTTGTCAATCTCCTGCTGGAGCTGGGCGGCCGACATCGTGACGACGTCGGGAACATCCTTCAGCACCTCGGCCCGCTTCTGATCCGACATGACCGAGAGATATTGCCCGACCCACTGCCGCGCATCTTTCGCCTCGGGCGTCTCGAGGATCTTGAACTTGGCGTCGAGATCCTCGAGCAGGTATTCCAACTCGTAGGACGACATCCCCGACACCCGGCGGTTGAAGTCGGCCTTGATGTTTCGCACGTCCTGCGGAGTGTAGATC
>JAUMAF010000158.1:0-1138 GCA_032117045.1 Pirellulales bacterium
TGTGCCGAACAGGATTGCCATCCTGGGCTTCACTCACTCGGATGCCGCCGGCGCTTCGGCATCCTGCCTGCGTCGACCAATCCGCTAACGCGGATCGGTGCCCGGTCATACGCCGGCTCCGGGGCACGGGCAGCCCCTCGCGGACTTCATGCCCGAGAAAGCCGACTGAGCGTGAGGCCGTGGGCAAAACCCGCGCTGCAAGCCTCAGCCTCGCTCATCTTGGGCGCCGTCTCAGCCCGGGCGGGCGAGACGGGGCTCTTCGAGCACGGCGGTCCAGGCGTCGATCAACACGTTGAGATTGACGAAGCGATCGATGTCGGTGGCGGCGTCGAGCGTCACCTCGACGGCGGCCGTCGCCGCGTCAGGATCGACCGCCCAGGCCGCGACTGCACGATGCTGCGCGGCATCGACGGTTGCCGCCGTGTCGCCCCGGATTGCCCCGCGAAACACATCGAGCGCCGCATCGAGCACGATCTTCAGCCGCGCCCGCCGCGGCGGGGCCTCCTTGCCGGCGGCCTCCACAAAAGCCGTCGCGTCACGAGAGATCTCGACACCGGGAAGCGGCCGCCGCGCGAGAAGCTCCACGAGCCGCCCGCAAAAGGCCGTCACGTCCGGGTCGAGCAGGAGCCGCGCCCGAGCGAGGCTGCCTTCCGCCCTGCCGGCGCAGGTGTCGAGCGTTGACGCAGCCACCGGCGCCGCGGCTGCCTGCGACTCGCGGTCGATCACCCGCCGCACCACCTCCTCGGGCAGCGGCGCGAAACGGATCACCTGGCAGCGGGAGCGAATCGTGGGCAACTGCCGCTCCAGCGACGTGCCGATGAGGATGATCACCGCGGAATCCGGCGGCTCTTCCAGCGTTTTGAGCAGACAGTTGGCCGACTCTTCCGAGAAGTGATCGGCATCCATGATCACCGCCACCTTGCGGCCACCGAGCGCCGGTCGCAGCAGGATCCGCCAGCAGAGCCCCTCACGCATGCGATGGTCGTCGTCGCCGATGAAGAGGTCGAGCGGCAGCGTCGCCTTGTCGTCGGGCTTTCGGACGACGTCAATATCCGGGTGGCTGCCCGCTTCCGCCTGCACGCACGACCCGCAGGCTCCGCAGGCCACGAGTCCCGGTCGCGGCATCTGACAGGTGAGC
>JAUMAF010000158.1:1148-16530 GCA_032117045.1 Pirellulales bacterium
ATGCTCCACGCCCGCATCGCCTACCCGAAACGCGACGAACGCCAACCCGCCGCCCCCGAGAAACGCGACCACAAATCCGCCGCCTGACCGCGCGGCCCGATCCCATGCCACACCGCCTGTTCCTCCGCTCCCTCCTCGGAGCCCTCCTCCCGCTCGCACTCGCCACCTGCGTAAACCTCAACCCTCTCGGCCGCGACTCCACAGGCCACGAGCCCCGGTCGCGGCATCTGACAGGTGAGCGACTTCGCAAGCGCTAGCGCGAAGGTGCCCTTGCCGACGCCCGGCGGACCGACGAAGAGATACGAGCCGGCGATCCGGCCCCGCTCCTGTGCCGCGACGAACCGTTGCACGATCGCGTCGTGCCCCTCGATTCCCTGCCATGCCATCGCAGCCCCCTTCGAGCGTATCGCCCTACGACCCTATGCGAGTTCCGGGAAGCGGGCCGCGACCGCCGTGCGAATCCGCGCCGCCACGTCGTCGATGCCGGCCGTCGCATCGATCACGACGATCCGATCACCATGCCGCGCCGCCTCGTCGAGGTAGCCCGCGCGGAGCCGCGTCCGAAACTCATTGCCCCGGTTTTCGAGCTTGTCGAGCGGCCGGTCGAGCCTGCGGCTGCTCGTCTCGAGATCGAGATCGAGGAGCAGCACGAGGTTGGGCATGAGGCCGCCGGTGGCCACGTCGCCGACCGTGCGGATATCTTCCGGATCAAGGCCGCCGGCATGTCCCTGATAGACGATGTTGGCAAGCAGATAACGATCCGACACGACCCACTCGCCCCGGCCAAGCGCCGGGCTCACGACCTCGGCCACGAGCTGGGCCCGGGCAGCCATGTAGAGAAACATCTCCGCTGTCGGGGCGAGATGCAGATCGTGGCGGTCGAGCAGGATCGAGCGGACCGCATCGCCCACGGGGGTCGATCCGGGATCGCGGCAGGTCGTCACCGTCTGACCGCGGGACCTGAGCCAGTCGGCGAGCCGGCCGATCTGCGCCGACTTGCCGGCGCCGTCGATGCCGTCGAGGGAGATGAAGCGTGACTGCATGCTGATGCCGGGGAATGAAGGTGTGCGGGAGCGATTCGTTAAAAGCCCTGGGCCCCGAGCCAGCGGCGGCACTCGACGGTCCATGGATGCAACTGCTTGGCGGCGTCGTAGGGCCGGACGCCGAGGCCGAGGCCGTGGGAGCCGGTCTCGTAGACGTGGAGTTCATAGGGACGGCCCAGCGACTTCAGCCGCAGGCAGAGTTCGAGGATCGGCTCGAGCTGCACGGCCTTGTCTTCCCAGGTGTGCCAGATAAAGACCGGCGGCATGGTGTCGTGCGCGGCCAGCTCGCCCGAGAGCGACTTTGCCAGTTCGTCGCTCGGCTCCTCACCGAGAAGGTTTTTCCGAGAGCCGCGGTGGGTCTTCTCGGGCAGCATGCTCACCACCGGATAGCAGAGCACGCCCAGATCGGGCCGCGCAGACTCGCGATCGATCGGATCGGCCTCATCCTCCGCGCCGGGACCGCCCTGGATGCAGGAGGTGAGCGCGAGGTGGCCGCCGGCGGAGGAGCCCATCACGCCCACTCGTTTTGGGTCGATGGCGAACCGCGTGTGATCGTGCCGTACGAGCCGGATCGCCCTCGAAACGTCACCGATCATGACCGGGTGCCGGTAGCCCTTGCTGCCGAGCCGGTACCGGAGCACAAACGCGGAGATGCCCTGGGTGTTGAGCCACTTCGCGTAATCGGTGCCCTCATGATCGGCGAGTTGGCCGTAGCCGCCGCCCGGGCAGACCACGAGCGCGGCCGAGGGCGTCTCGGCCTGCGGTGCGGGCCACCAGAGCACGACCGGGATGTCGTGGTCGGCCGTGCCGCGCGAGGCCGGCGCGTCGCCCTGCCAGAGGCGGATCGTCTCGGCAGCCTCCGTGGGCAGCATCGCCGCCGGGGCGGCTGCGAGTGCCGTGAACGGCACGGAGACCACCACGAGAAGAGCAACGCATCTGGCGAAGGCGGGGCCACAAGGAATCATGGGATGGACTCCCCGAATGGGGTGCGACGAGCGGTTCACGGGCCGTGCATGATACGGCAACCGCCCCTGTAGGCGGCTCACCGCTGGACGATTCGCTGAATGCCGAGCGGATCAGTCGCGTCGAGCGGGGCGATTCGCTGGCAGACCTCTTTGGCAGCCTGGCGGCGGCCAAGTTCCACGAGGCAGTGCACGAGCCCCTTCGCGGCCTGGAAGAAGGGCTTGTTGCCTTCGAGTAGGTAGGGCAACGGTCGTGGCGGACCAGCGGCATCGAGGGTTCGCAGGGCCAGTTCATACGCCCGGCCGAAGTGACCACGGGCGAGCTTGGGATCGTCTTCTTCCAAGGCGATAAGCCCAAGTTGCACGTGCGCATCGAGGAAGTCAGGGCACTCCGAGAGCAGCCAGACGAGTTCGTCTCGTGCGATCTCCGTCTCGCCTGCCTCGACCATCGCCTCCACCTCCTCGATATCCTCCCGGCGGCGGCGGCTGCAACGCGGATGGACCAACTCCCAGGCGATACCGGAAGGACTCTCGCGACGGACGACGGCCAGCCGCTCCTTGGCACCGCCGCGCGACTTTTTCCGCGGACCGTGGCCGCGTCCTGATAGCTCGTCGCTCATGCGGTGGCAGAAACCTTGCCGGCGGAGGATCGATACACTGCCGAGGTTTGACCGCAGGAAAACCCCGAATGCAAGAGGCCATCCTCCCCGTGGCGGCGCAGCGAAAGCGATCCCAGGCGATCGGCAGCGGTGATTCGGCGAACCTGATCGGTCAGGTGATCGCCGATCCCGCGGATCTCCGTCGCCGGCTCACGGCCTGGTATGCCCGCGCGAAGCGCGACCTGCCCTGGCGGCGGTCGCGGGATCCCTATCGCGTCTGGGTGAGCGAGATCATGCTCCAGCAGACACAGGTGGAACGGGTGAAGGAGTTCTTCGTCCGCTTCGTGGAGCGGTTTCCGAGCGTGGAGAATCTCGCCGCGGCGAACGAGCAGGCGGTGCTCAAGCACTGGGAGGGGCTGGGCTATTACCGCCGCGCGCGGCAGCTGCATGAGGCATCGAAGGTGATCGTGGCCGACCACGGCGGGGAGTTTCCCCGGACTGTCGCGGGGCTGATGGAGCTGCCCGGCATCGGGCGTTACACCGCCGGTGCGATCGCCTCGATCGCGATGGATGTGCAGGCGCCCATCGTGGAGGCCAACTCCCGCCGCGTGATCGCCCGGCTGGCGGGCCATGACGCGCCGGTCGGCGGCGCGGGCGACGAGCCGATCTGGGCGCTGGCTGCCATGCTCATGCCGCGGAAGGGGGCGGGCACGTTCAATCAGGCGCTGATGGACCTGGGAGCGATGGTCTGCACGCCGACGCGGCCGCTCTGCGACCGCTGCCCCGTCGCGGCATGCTGCGCGGCGCGGCGGGAGGGACGCGCGGAAGAGATTCCGGTGATCGTCGCAGCCCGCGGGACGAAGCGGATTCGTGAGCGGGCGATCGTGCTGAGACACGGCGATCGGGTGCTCATGGTGCAACGCGGCAAGGGAGAATGGTGGGAAGGCCTCTGGGATTTTCCACGGGAGCCGGCCGGGACGGCTGCCGGCGGCAAGCCGAAAGGAAGGAGTCTCGGTCGGGTGACCTACACCGTGACCCATCATCGGATCGAGTGCGCGGTCGTCGAGCGGCGGGCTGGTGCGCCGGCGAAGTCGACCGCCCGGCAGCGGTGGGTGAAGGTCGCGGCGCTCGCCTCCTTGGCGATGACGTCGCCGGGCCGCCGGATCGCGCGGCTGCTGATGGCGACCGGCCCTCAGCCGGGCCGGCGCATCACTCGGCCGTGAGCGGGCGATCGAGGAGCGCGGCGGCGGCACGATCCACATGCAGCCGGCAGTCGGCATGCCGCTGGAGGATCGAGGCGGGCACGTGCGGTGTCACTGGTCCCCGCACCGAGTCGCGGACCGCCGCGGCCTTTCTCGCGTCGGGCACCGAACTGATGATCGTGCGGGCCGCGAGGATCCGCGGGATCGACATCGAGATCGCCTGCGTCGGCACGTCGTCGAGCGTGGCGAACCAGCCCTCCCCCACCTGCTGCCGCCGGCAGGCCTCGTCGAGCGCGACCACACGGTAGGCATCGGCCGCGTCGAAGTCGGCAGGCGGATCGTTGAAGGCCAGGTGGGCATTCTCCCCGATCCCGCAGAGCATCAGATCAAAGTCGCTGGGCGGAACGAGTTTCGCGAGCCGGCGGCATTCGTCCTCTGCGGTGCACTCGGCCTCAATCCAGTGGAAGGCGGCCGGCCGTCGCGGCAACAGGTCGAAGAATCGCTCGCGGAGATATCGGCGGAAACTGGCCGGATGACCGGCGGGCAGGCCGCAGTATTCGTCGAGGTGAAAAAACTCGACCCGCTCCCAGGCGAGGTCGGCGGTGGCGAAGGCGGCGAGCACCTCGAGCTGGGAGGTTCCGGTGGCGACGACAACCGTGGCCCGGCCCCGCTCGGCGAGCGTATGCCGCAGGATGGTGGCGGCCTCGGCCGCGACGGCGACGGCCATCGCCGGCCGGTCGGCATGGATCGTGATCTTCACGGCAGAGGCGGCTCCTCGGGATCGGCTTCGAGGCCCATGGCGCGACGCGGGTTGGCGGCCACGAGCCGGTCGATGGCGGCTTCGTCGAGGCCGAGGTGCCGGCGGAGATTCTCGCGCATGCCGCGCATCGACATGGTCGAGCCGGCGAGATTCCTGGCGCCGGGCCGACGGGCAACGCCCTCGGCATCGACCTCCACCTCACCCTCGCCGTACGGATAGCGGCCCGGCGGCAGCTTCGCGACGACGATCGCGTCGGTGACCATGATCGAGCGGTCGATGCCCGTGACGTCGAGATAGTTCTTCAGGGCGAAGAACGGCACATGCACGCCGTCGGGGATGAAGCAGAGCCAAAGCCGGTCGTGGAGGAAGAGCGCCCGCTGGATGAAGTTGTCGTGCCTCGGGAGGTCGAGGGCGCAGCCGTTGCCGAGGTGGGTGACCATCGAGAGGCCGGCGTCGATCGCCGCCCGCAGCTGATCGAGCGAAGGGTCGCAGTGGCCAGCCGATACCGTGATGCCGTGGCGGGCCAGAAACGAGGTCGTGGCGAGCCCCTCGTCGCACTCGGGAGCGAGCGTGACGAGTCGGACGAGGCCCGCGCCCGCCTGCAGAATGCGCCGTGCGTCTTCCACGTTTGCGGGCACGATCTTCGTCGGATCGTGGGCTCCCGGGCAGCCCGGCTTCCGACTCAGAAACGGACCTTCCACGTGGAAGCCGGTAATCATCCGTGCGATCGCCGGGTCTTGCTGCCGGAATGCCACCAGCCTGGAGAGCTTGGCGGCGATGCCATCGATCGTGTCGGTGATCACCGTGGCGAGGATTCCGCCGGTGCCGTCGGCGGCGAGCTGGTCGCAGGCCCGGCGGCACTGCTCGAGCGTGAGGCTCCGCGAGCAGAAATCGGCTCCCGCATAGCCGTTCACCTGGATATCGAATCCATCCACCATGACGAACGCTCCGGAGCATGAGTCGCGGATCGACATGGTACGCCAGGTGGGCGTTTCGAGCAGAAAGGCCGTTCGATTTGATCGGGAATGACCGCGATGGGAATCTTTCCTCCGGCGGAGCGTCTCATGATTGCGGACGTGCCGAGCCCCGCCGCGTGTCCGGTGTGCCTGTTTGCCTGGAGGTTCACGATGCTTGCTACCCGCCCGCTGTTCGCCTCGTCCCTGGCTGCGCTAGCCATGATCGGTGCCGCCATGACGGCGATGAAGGCCATTCCAGCCACGGCCGCCGAGGCCCCGCTGCCACTGGAGACGGTCATGCTTTTCAGCTCGGGCGTGGGCTACTTCCAGCACGGGGGTCAGGTGACCGGCGACGCCACCGTCGAGATGCAGTTCGCCGCCGCCGACGTCAACGACCTGCTCAAGAGCATGGTGGTGCTCGATCAAGGGGGCGGCAGCGCGACGGTGACCTATGCCTCCCGCGATCCCGTCACCAAGACGCTGGGCACGTTCGCGGTGAACCTCACCGACAACCCGTCGCTCGGCGACCTCCTCGGCCGCCTCCGGGGCCAGCGGGTGGAGCTCGACGCCGCCTCGCCGGTGGCGGGCACGATCGTGGGCGTCGAGAAGCGGCGAGTCGAGGTCGGCAAGGATCAGACCGTGGAGAAGCAGTTTCTCACCGTGCTCACGACCGACGGATTGCGGACGCTCGCGCTCGATTCGGTCACACGGGTGAAGCTCGCCGAGCCACGGCTGCAGGCCGAACTGGAGCAGGCGCTCGCGGTGCTCGCGCTGGCCAGTGACAACGAGAAGAAGGGGGTCGATATCGCGTTTCGCGGCCAGGGCGAGCGGCAGGTCTCCGTGGGCTATGTGCGGGAGTCGCCGATCTGGAAGACGAGCTACCGGCTCGTGCTCGGCGACGCCGCGGCGACGAAGGCCCGCCTGCAGGGCTGGGCGATCGTGGAGAACACGACCGACAGCGACTGGAAGGACGTGCGCATGGCGCTCGTCAGCGGCCGGCCGATCTCGTTCGTGATGGACCTCTATCAGCCGCTCTACGTGCCGCGGCCGCTCGTGGAGCCGGAACTCTATGCCTCGCTGCGGCCGCAGGTCTACGGGCAGAGCATGGCCGATGCCGAGAAGCAGCTCGCCGGGGCAGCGGCACCGAGTGAGAGTCGGGCGAATGGCGTGCGAAGCATGGGCCGCCGCCAGCTGGCGAAGGCGATGGCACCGGCACCGGCATCGGCCGCCGTGGCGGACGCGATGATGGAGGCGACCGATCGGGGCGGGCAGAACTTCGCGTTCGGCAGCGGGGGGGCCATGCCTGCGGTGGCGGCGGGCAGCGACCTCGGCGAACTCTTCCGCTATGAGATCGCCGAGCCGGTCACGCTCGAGCGACAGCGGTCGGCGATGCTGCCGATCGTGGGGGCCGAGGTGGAGGCCGAGCGGGTGGCGATCTACGACGAGCGGGTGCTCGCCAAGCATCCGCTCTCCGGGCTCAGGCTCAAGAACACCACCGATCTCAACCTCATGCAGGGGCCAATCACGGTCTACGACGAGGAGGGGGGCTATTCGGGCGACGCCCGGATCGAGGACATGGCTCCTGGCACCGAACGGCTGGTGAGCTACGCCGTCGATCTCGACGTCGAAGTGGCGACCCGCGCGGAGGGTCAGCCCGAGCAGATCGTCAACGTGCGGCTCGTGAAGGGCACGCTCTTCGCCTCACGCAAGCTGGCCCGCAGCCGATGCTTCGAGGTCAAAAACTCCGGCAAGAACCCGACGAAGGTCTTGCTCGAACATCCGCTGGAGAGTGGCTGGAAGCTCGTGAAGCCGGAGCAGCCCGACGAGAAGACCCGCGACCGCTACCGATTCGCCGTGGTGGCCGAGCCGGGCAAGCCGGTGACGCTGGAGGTGGACGAGGAGATGCCGGTCGAGGAGTCGTACGCGCTTGCGAATCTCGATGACAATGCGATCGTCTTCTACTCTCGAGCGAAGGCCACTTCGCCGGCCGTGCGGGAGGCACTGGCCGAGGTGATCCGCCGCAAGCAGGAGATCGAGCAGATCGTTCGCGACCGGCAGACTCGCGAGCAGGAGATCGCCACGATCGACCAGGAGCAGACGCGGATTCGCGGCAACATGCAGGCCCTTGATCGCACGAGCGACCTCTTTGCCCAATACGTCCGCAAGTTCGCCGAGCAGGAGAAGCGGATCGAGTCGCTCCGCGGCGAGATCGCGGGGCTGACGGCGAAGGAGCAGGAGGCGCGGAAGGGGCTCGACGACTATCTTCTGGGCCTCGACATCAACTGACCCTGATCAACCGCTCCCCCGCGCCTTACGGCGTTGGGCTGGGACCGAATGAAAAGACGCGGGGAGGACGTATGCGATCGATGGCAAGAATGGCGATGCTGGCGGTGGCGATGGTGTCCTGTGATTCTGGCGGCTGGGCCGTCGAGCCGACCGCCCCATTGCAGGCGAAGTCGGCAGCCCAGTCGGCGGGCGACGGCAGCGGTGCGCTGGCCTGGGATCTCGTGCGGGCAGCGGGGCCGGGCAACGTCGTGGTGTCGCCGGTGAGTGTCTGGGAAGCCCTGGCGATGACGCATCAGGCCGCCCGCGGCGAGACCGCCGCCGAGATCGCCGGCGTGCTCGGGATGCCTGACGACCGCTCGGCGATCGCCGCGGCGGCCGAGGCGCTGCGGGCCTCGCTCGCCGAGGCCAAGGGCGATGCAATCACGCTCGACATGGCCAACCGGCTCTGGCTGCAGAAGGGAAAATCCCTCGAGGGCGAGTTCACGTCGGCGCTCGAGAAGCGGTTTGGGGCGCAGGCCGGCGAGGTGCCCTTCTCGTCGGCGCCGGAGGCGTCCCGCGGCGAGATCAATGCCTGGGTGGCCGACCATACGGCTGGCAAGATTGCGGAACTGCTCAAGGCCGGCGTCATCACGCCGGTGACGCGGCTCGTGCTCACCAACGCCGTCTTTCTCAAGGCCCCGTGGGCCGAGCCGTTCGCGAAGTCGGCCACGAAGCCGGAGACGTTTCAGCTGGCGCCGGGTGAGTCGATCGACGTGCCATTCATGCACTGTTCAGAGCGTCTCGTCGCGGGTCGGGTGGGCGCGGGCGACGAGGCGGCCACGGTCTGCGAGATCCCTTACGCCGGCCACCGGCTCTCGATGGTCGTCGTGGTGCCCGAACGTGGCGATGGCCTCGACGCGGTGCTCGGCACGCTCGACGGCGACTGGCGGGCGAAGTGGAATGGCGGGGGCGATGGTGACGTGCGGCTGAGAAAGGTCGTGCTCGCCCTGCCGAAGTGGACGGCCCGGAAGCCGCTCGGATTGAGCGGCGCCCTGAAATCGCTCGGCATGAAGCGGGCATTCGAAGCCGGCGTGGCCGATCTCTCCGGTATCGACGGCACCCGCGATCTCTTCGTGTCGGACGTGGTCCACGAGGCCTTCGTGGACGTCTCCGAGGAAGGCACGGAGGCCGCCGCCGCGACGGGCGTGGTGATCGGCGTGCGGAGCATGCCGCCGCAGCCGGAGGAGCCGCTCGTCGTAAAGGCCGACCGGCCATTTGCGTGGGCCGTGGTCGAACGCGGCACCGGCGCGGTCGTGTTCGCCGGCGTGGTGGCTGATCCGCGGAACTGACGCCTACAGCTTCCCGATGAGCCTCGCGCGGCCTTCGCCGAGTGCAAGCCCAATGCCGTGAGGCGTCGGGGGCACCAAGAACGAGCCCGACGGTTCCTTCTGCTATCCTTTTCGAAACTGTTCACAGGAGTGCCTTCATGCCCGCGATTCGCCGGTTTCTGTTCGCCTGCACCGTGGCCGTCACCGCCGCCTCGCTCGCCCCCGCTGCTGAACCCGCCTCTGCTGCCGAGCCCTTGAAGGTGCTCTACATCACCGGCGGCTGCTGCCACGATTACGAGTCGCAGAAGGCGATTCTCGTGCCGGGCCTCGAGACGCGGGCCAATATCGAGATGACGGTGCTTCACGAGGGGGGCACGAGCCTCGACCACAAGGTCTCGATCTATTCGCAGCCCGACTGGTCGAAGGGCTACGACGTTGTCTTCCACAACGAATGCTTCGCCGACGTCAAAGACCCCGCGTTTCTCAGGAAGATCGTGGCCGAGCACGAGAAGGGCACGCCCGCCGTCGTGATGCACTGCGCGATGCACTGTTACCGGGCCGGCACCGACGACTGGTTCAAGTTCTGCGGCGTCACCTCGCCCGGCCACGGCAAGCACTATGCCTACGTCGCCAAGACGATCGCCGAGCATCCGGTGCTCGCGGGCCTGCCGAAGGAATGGCAGCTGCCCAAGGACGAGCTCTACTACATCGACAAGCTCTGGCCGACCGCCACGCCGCTCGTGGAGGGCATGAGCGAGGAGCGGAAGAAGATGCAGACCGTGATCTGGACCAATCAATACGGCAACGCCCGCGTGTTCGGCACGACGATCGGCCATTATCCGGAGACGGTCCGGCAGCCGGAGTTTCTCGATCTGATGACCCGCGGCACGCTCTGGGCCGCAGGAAAGCTCGATGCGGATGGCACGCCCGCCGAGGGCTACGAGGCGACCTCCAGAGAGCCGGTCGGCGCCGCCCCGTGAGCAGCGTGCGGCGATCTGTAAAAGCCGACCAGCCGTAAGGCCGCGGGCAAACGGCGCTGAATCGGAGTTTATTCCCGGATCACCCCACGCCTCACGGCGTTGGGCTTGTACGGAACGCCGCCACCTACGCCAGGATCGCCTTCACGACGTGCGCCGGCTCGACGCCGGTGAGCTTGGCGTCGAGCCCCTGGTATTCGACCGTGAACCGGGCGTGGTCGATGCCAAGCAGATGCAGCATCGTGGCGTGCAGGTCGCGAACATGCACCGGATCGGCCACGGTGAAGTAGCCGAAGTCGTCGGTTGCGCCGTGAGTGATGCCCCCTTTGATGCCGCCGCCGGCGAGCACCATGCTGAAGCCCTTGATGTGATGGTCGCGACCGATCGCCTTGCCCTCCCCCTGGCCCATCGGCGTTCGGCCGAACTCGCCGCCGATCACCACGAGCGTGTCGTCGAGCATGCCGCGTCGGGCCAGATCGGTGAGCAGGGCCGCGGCGGCCCGGTCGGTGGGCGGGCAGATATCCCCCATGAACTGATCGATGCCGCTGTGGTGATCCCAGTCGCTCGCATAGACATGCACGAACCGCACGCCCCGTTCCACGAGCCGGCGGGCCATCAGGCAGTTGGTGCCGACCGTCGCCTTGCCGGGCTCGGCGCCGTAGAGGGCGAGCGTTTCGGCCGTCTCGGTGGAGAGATCCGCAAGCTGCGGCACGCTCGTCTGCATCCGGAAGGCGAGTTCGTATTGCCGGATGCGGGTGGCGATTTCCGGGTCGAAGAGCGATCCGAGCCGATGCCGCTCGAGCGCCCCGACCGTGTCGATCAGATCCCGCTGCTGGGCTGCCGACACGCCGGGCGGATTGGCCACGTAGTGCACCGGCGCGCCCGACGTCGCAAACTCCACTCCCTGTACATGCCCGGGCAAAAACCCGGAGTGCCACTGCCGGGCGGCGATCGGCTGCGGGCTGCGACCGACCTTGCTCGTCATCACCACGAAGCCCGGCAGGTCGTCGGCCTCGCTGCCGAGGCCGTAGGTCACCCACGCCCCCATGCTCGGCCGGCCCGAGAGCGCCGTGCCGCAGTTCATGAAGGTGTGCGCCGGATCGTGATTGATCTGTTCGGTGACCATGCTCCGCACGATGCAGAACGAGTCGGCGAGGGCCCCGAGTTGCGGAAAGAAGTCGCTCACCTCGGCGCCGCACTGGCCGTAACGGGAAAACTTCGTCCGCGGCCCCAGACAGATCAGCTTCTTGCCCTGAAGCTGGGCGAGCGGCTGCCCGGCCGTCACGCTCTCGGGCATCTCCCGGCCATCGAGCTCGGCGAGCTTCGGCTTGGGATCGAACGTCTCGAGATGGCTCGGGCCACCGGCGAGGCAGAGGAAGATCACCGCCTTGGCCCGCGGGGGATGGTGAAGTGGATAGACCGCACCCCGCACGGGATCGGCCGCCGTGGCCGCAGGGGTGGAGATCGCAGCCAGAGTGTCACGGGCCAGCAGGCTGGAGAGCGCCGCGCCCCCGAGCGACAGGCCGGAGCGGGCGAGAAAGGTTCGCCGGTGAAGCGACAGGTCGTTCATGGGGTCGTCTCGTGGTCGATCGGGCTCGGGGGGGCGGCAGACACTCAATACCGGGCAATGGCTTCGTGAAGGTTGAGCACGGCGCGGGTCGTGGCCGTCCACGCGGCGAGCTCGGATGCGTCGAGGCTCTTGTCCCGCGGGGCGATGCCAACGTCGAGAAGTTCGCTGGCCGCCTGCGGATCGTCACGGAAATCGTCGCGGCGCCGGGCCAGGAGCCCCTTCATGATCGTGAACTCATCGGCATCAGGATTGCGGGAGAGCGCTCGCTTCCAGAGATAGGCGATCTTTTCATCGTCGTCGACACCGCCTTCCCGCAGCGCGAGCTCGGCCAGCTTGCGGGCGGCTTCAACGAAGGTCGGGTCGTTGAGGAGCACGAGCGCCGCCTTGGGGGTGTTGGACTTCATCCGGCCCGCCGTGCACTCCTCCCGAGTGGGCGCGTCGAACGCGAGCAGTTGCGGATGGAGGAACATCCGCTGCCAGTGAACATAGAGCCCGCGACGCCACTGCCGGTCGTCCTCGTCCTGCTTATATTTTCGCTGCGGGAAGTTGAGGTGTCGGTAATAGCCAGCCGGCTGGTAGGGATGCACGCTCTCGCCGCCGAGCCGCTCCACGAGCAGGCCGCTGGTGAAGAGCGCCGTGTCGCGGACGCTCTCCGCCGGCAGCCGCCAACGACCCTGTCGGGCGAGCAGCCGGTTGTCGGGATCGCTGGCCAGCAGATCCGTCGACGCGGCCGACGACTGGCGATAGGTGCGGCTGGTCACGATGGTGCGGATCAGTCGGCGGACGTCCCAGCCGCCCTCCTGAAACTCGATCGCCAGCCGATCGAGGAGTTCTGGATGATCGGGCAGTTCGCCCTGGCCGCCGAAGTCGCCCACGCTGCGACAGAGCCCGGCGCCGAAGAACAACGCCCAGAGCCGGTTGGCCGTGACCCGCGCGGTGAACTCTCCCGCGCCGCCATCCTTCACCGGAGTCACGAGCCAGCGGGCAAGGTCGGCCCGGGTGGCACGGCCCTCGGCGGAAATCGTGCCGAGGAAGGTCGGGATCGCCGGCTCGACGACGGGGCCCGAGTCGTCCATCCAGTTGCCCCGCGGCAGGATGCGGACCGTGCGGGGTGTGTCCAGGGCCCGAGTGACCATCAGTTGGCGTTCGAGGCTCTTCCGCTCTGCTGTCAGTCGCTCGAGCTCCTGGCGATCGGCGACGAGGCTGTCGGCCTCCGGCTCCGTCGGCTGCGGCCGCGGCGGCAGCACGAGCGGCGGCAGGCGGTGCTCGAGCGAGTGGATCCTGGCGTCGAGGTCCGCGGCTTTTGCCCGATCAAACGGGCCCAGGATCGCGATCTCCGGCGAACGGATGGTGGGCAGGCCGTTGAGGTTTTGCTTGCTGAATCCGGCATTCTCCAGATGCTTTTCGTCGTCGATGTCGGCGAAGAAGGCGCCGACGGTGTGGAAGTCTCTCGCCGTGTAGGGGTCATACTTGTGGTCGTGGCACTGCGCGCAGCCGATCGTCGCCCCCATCCACGCGGCCGACACGTTGCGAATCCGGTCGGCCTGATAGATCGCGCGGTATTCCTTCGCCTGCAGGCCCCCTTCGTGGGTCGTCTGGAGAAGCCGGTTGTAGCTGCTCGCGAGCACCGGGTCGTCGCGGTGCTCGCCGTCGTGCGGGCCGACCAGATCGCCAGCGAGTTGCAACTCCGTAAACCGGTCGAAGGGCACGTTGTCGAGAAACGCCTTGATCACCCAGTCGCGATACGGGGAGATGTTATGGGTCTGATCGCCGTGATAGCCGACCGTGTCGGCATACCGCACGAGGTCGAGCCACCAGGCGGCGAGCCGTTCGGCATGCCGAGGCGAGGCGAGCAGGCGGTCGACGAGTTTCTCATAGCGATCAACGCCGCTGTCGGCGAGGAAGGTGGCGGTTTCGGCGGGAGTGGGCGGCAGCCCCGTGAGATCGAAGGTCAGTCGCCGCAGGAGCGTGACCGGATCGGCGTCGGCCGCGGGGGCGAGGCCTTCCGCCTCCAGCCGCGCAAGCACGAACCGGTCGATCCAGTTCGCCTCCCAGTCGGCCCGTGCCACCGTCGGCAGCGGATGACCATGCGGGGGCACGTAGGCCCAGTGGGCCGCATACGGGGCTCCCGCCTCGATCCACGCTGCCAGCAGTTCCTTCTGAGCCGCCGTGAGCACATGGTTTGACTCCGGCGGCGGCATCACCACGTCGGGATCGGTGTCGTGCAGGCGGGCGACGAGTTCGCTCTCGTCAGGCTTGCCAGGAACGATCGCCCGGCTGCCGCTCTCCAGTTCCGAGATCGCCGCCTCGCGGTCGTCCAGCCGGAGGCCGCCCCGGCGATCGTGCTCGTCGGGGCCGTGGCAGGCGAAGCAGTTATGCGACAGGATCGGCCGGATGTCGCGGTTGAAATCGGGGGGCTTCTGAGGCGAGCGTGCCCCGGCCGGCGTCGCGACAAACGCCCACGCTGCCACCGCCATTCCGGTGAGAACGTGATGCCGACGGCGGAAACGCATACGACAAGCCCTCCAAACCCCTGAGTTTAGCCGCGGAGAGCCATGTCTGCGCCATGGGGGCTCGCTCGTTGACGGTGCCAGACGCCGAACGTAGATTCGGGCGGTTTCCCGGAGGAAATCCGCCGGTTTTTCCCGTCCTCTCACGAAAGGCATCGTCCTGCCCATGGCCAACTCGCTTGGAAAGAAGTCCGCCGCCAAAAAGTCTGCCAAGAAGCCGGGAGCCAGCGGGGGCAAGTCGGGCCGGATGATCTACTACTTCGGCGAGAAGCGGTGCGACGGCGATGGCACGATGAAGGCCCTGCTCGGCGGCAAGGGGGCCAACCTCGCCCAGATGACGAAGATCGGCCTCCCGGTGCCCCCGGGCTTCACGATCACCACCCAGGTCTGCATCGACTACTACAAGAACCACAAGAAGTTCCCCAAGGGCCTCGAGGAAGACGTCGCCTCCGCCATGAAGCTCATGGAGAAGGAGACCGGGCGGAAGTTCGGCGATCCCAAGAATGCCCTGCTCGTGAGCGTTCGCTCGGGCGCCCGCGACAGCATGCCGGGCATGATGGACACCATCCTCAACCTCGGCCTCAACGACGAGACCGTGAAGGGCCTCGCCGAGGCCACGGGCAACCCCCGGTTTGCCTACGACTCCTATCGCCGCTTCATCCAGATGTACGGCGACGTGGTGATGGGCGTGCAGAAGCGGCACGAGAACGAGCACGACCCGTTCGAGGAGACGATGGAGGGCCTGAAGCACCAACTCGGTATCCACGACGACACCGACATGGGCGAGGAGCACCTCCGCGAGCTCATCAAGCGGTATCTCAGCCTGATCAAGCAGCGGACGGGCAAGGGCTTCCCCCAGGATCCGTTCGAGCAGTTGATGGGCGCCGTGGGTGCCGTGTTCGGCAGCTGGATGAACGAGCGGGCCATCCTCTATCGCCGCAAGTACAAGATCCCCGACGAATGGGGCACCGCGGTCAACGTGCAGAGCATGGTCTTTGGCAACATGGGCGACGACTGCGCCACCGGCGTGGCCTTCACCCGTGATCCCGCCACCGGGGAAGACGTCTTCTACGGCGAGTATCTCGTCAACGCCCAGGGCGAAGACGTGGTGGCGGGCGTGCGGACGCCGAAGCCGGTCGCCGAGATGGCCCACGAGCCGATGTTCGCCGGCACCTACAAGCAGCTTGAGAAGGTCCGCCAGACGCTCGAA
>JAUMAF010000159.1:0-3979 GCA_032117045.1 Pirellulales bacterium
CCGCCAAGCCAGCCGGCGGCGTACGCTTCCGCGGTGGAGCCGATATCGCCGCGTTTCCCGTCGGCCAGCACCAGGAGCCCGCGGGATCGCGCGTGGGCGATGATGTCCGCGAGCGCGAGCATGCCGTGCGGGCCGATCGCCTCGAAGCAGGCCACCTGCGGCTTGACGACCGGCACGAGCGGCGCCACCACGTCGATGACGTCGCGGCAGAAGGAGCGGAACGCGTCGGCGATCGACCGTGGATCTCCCGGATCGGTGTTCCGCGTGGCCGCCGGTGGCAGGGACTCGAGTCGTGGGTCGAGGCCGATGCAGGACGGCGTGTGACGGGCGGTGACGGCGGCTGTGAGCCTGGTGGCGAAGCGCGGCGGCAAGGCAGTGTCTCCGTTCCGAACGGCCGCCGACATGGTGGGCTCCTGGGAGTGCGAGGCCGGACCCCGCCCGGCGCGAGCGGCGAGTGTGACACGTTTTTGCGGACTTGGCGAGCGGTGGCGCAGCATGTCGAGGGTGACAAGACCTGCGTCGGCTGGACCCTTTCAGAAGCGAGCCGTAGCGTTCACCGGGCGCATGGACCGGGGGCGACGGCAGCTGCCGCGGGAGATCGTGGCACGGTGGTGACCGACGTCGTGGGGAGGGCTTGGCCATGGGATCGATCGATGCGAACCGTCTCGGTGTGGTGCTTGCGGCGGTGATGGCGGCGTGGCACGTCGTGTGGTCCTTGCTGGTGGCTTTCGGGCAGGGGCAGCGCGTGATGGACTTCGTCTTCAAGATGCACGGGCTGCGCTCTGACGTCGTCGTGCAGCCGTTCGACGCGGGCATGGCGATGCTACTCGCCGTCGTGGCGGCGGTCGCCGGGTACGTCGTGGGAGCAGGAGCGGGGCTCGTGTGGAATGGGCTGGCAGTGTGGGCGATGCGCGGCAAGACCGGCATCATGCGGCGGGCGTCGTGAGTGGGCCGCGCGGAGTGGGCGGCGTCGAACGGGCGAGTACAAACGCCGCGTCGAGCGGGCGCGATCCGAGCGGCGAGGCCATACGGCAGCGTTGAACATCCGTCGGGTCATCCGCGGATTATGGGACTGCCGTTGAAGAAGCCGACCACTTGTGGGATGATCCTTGAGTTGGCTGGCGCGGTTCGCCCACGCCGCCCAACGGTTTCGGGGCGTGGCGCAGTCTGGCTAGCGCGCTTGACTGGGGGTCAAGAGGTCGCAGGTTCAAGTCCTGTCGCCCCGACTTGCCGAAATCGATGAGAGGCCCCTTGCGGTCCGTCGAACATGGCGAGTGTGGATGTCGTGTCGTGGTCGAGATCGTGTTTGTGGTCGAAGAGGCCCCGGAAGGGGGCTACACGGCGCGGTCGGTCGGTGAATCGATTTTCACCGAGGCTGACACGCTCGACACGCTGCGTACGAACGTCCGCTCGGCGGTCGAGTGTCACTTCGACGAGGGGCAAGCTCCCAAGGTGATTCGTCTGCACATAGTGCGAGACGAGATTCTCGCCCCATGAGCCCGCGGCTGCCACGGGATGTCTCTGGGCTTGAACTGGCCAAGTTGCTCGAAGCCTTCGGGTATGTGGTGACGCGGCAGAAGGGCTCGCACTTCCGGCTCACGACTCAGGAAGGTGGGGAGCACCACGTCACGGTGCCGAATCACGACGCCCTGAGGGCGGGTACGCTCAACGGTGTTCTCAAGGATGTCGCCGAGCATGCAGGTGTGACGCGAGACGAGGTCGTGGAGAAGCTGTTCGGTTGAAGTGACTCATGCACTGCGGATGACTTGACCCCCAGCCAAGAGGTCGCAGGTTCAAGTCCTGTCGCCCCGACTTGCCTTGTATAACCGTCCGGTCTCGGATGGTTGGGGAGGTGCTTGACGATCGGCCGGTGAGGGTCGCACGCCGCCCCACGCGGCCGTTTTTAACCGCCTTCAACACGACGCTCGGTCCCCGTCACGTGGCGAATCCGGCGAGCGTTTCCGACGTGCTCGACGCGAACCGCGGCACCTCCACGCCGAGTTCGTGGAGCATCTGCACCCAGAGGTTGCACAGCGGCGGGGGATTCTTCGGATCGTGGGCCAGGTGGCTGCCGTGCTTGAAGCGGCCGCCGGCCACGAGGATCGGCAGGTTCGTGGCGTCGTGACTCGACGCATTGCCCAACGCCGCGCCCATCAGCGCCATCGTGTGGTCGAGCAGCCGGCCATCCCCCTCGCGGGCCTCCTTCAGCCCGCCCAGGAACCGGCCCCACTCGGCGAGCAGGTCGCGCTCGATCACGGCGAGCTTTTCGATCTTGCCCGGATCCTGGCCGTGGTGGCTGAGATCGTGGTTGGCGAACGACTGACCGTGAGCGGAGGGTGCGGTGGGCAGTGCTCCGCAGGCGCGAACGCCGCCGGCCCGTCACGATCCGCGGACAGCCTGCGCGGTCACGTAAACAAGCCGGCACGTTGAGCGGACCCCCAGCGAGCGGCTTCTGCACCAACCGGCGCTCAAAACGGATGCGGCTCGTCGATGAAGTTTCGCTCCCGGTTCTCGCCCCGGACGAGCACGGAGCGCCAGTGGGTGCCGAGGGAATTCTCGCCCACCTGCCGGACCGACGTCGGAATGTAGACCATCGCCAGCCCGCACCGCCTGCGGGTCGACTGGTTCGGCTGGCTGCCGTGCACGATCAGGCCATGGTGCAGGGAGATCTCGCCGGCCTTCAGCTGGACGTCCACCACCCGCCGCTCCTCCTCTGCCGTCACGGGCACCTGCTGGTTGATGCTCAGCAGGTTGGCCGTCGGATCGGGCGACGTGCCGTGGGCCCGGATGCCGCCCGAGTGCGTGCCCGGGATGACCTGCAGGCAGCCGTTGCCCACGTCGCTGTCGTCCACGGCATACCAGGCCGACACAGCCACGGCGGGATCCAGGCCCCAGTAGGTGACGTCCTGATGCCAGGCCACGAAGGCCCGCGTCGGTCCGTACTTGCAGAAGAAGTGGCTCCCCATCACGAGGATGTTCGGCCCGATCACGGATTCCACGGCGTCGAGCACCCGGGAATTGGTGGCCAGCTCCCAGACGAACGGGATCGTGAAGTGCGGATCGTACAGGCCGCGCTGGCACTTCTCCCGTCCCTCTCGGGCCTCCACCTCGTCGAACTGGCGCCGGTTGTGGAGCACCGTGGCCTCGTCGGCCACGCGGATGTTGGTGACGTAGCCGTCGGCCGCGAAGCGCCGCTCGAGATCGTTGGTCCGGGTCATACCATCCGCCTTCATGCCATTCATCTCCAGGATGATGTCACGACGCATGCGTGCACAACGAATCCATCCAGAACGAATGCTCTCGGAACCGAACGTCGCACACCGGACACGGCCGCCCGTTCACTCCGTGGCCGCCGCCGATCGCGGTGCCTGCTGGCGTCTCGAGCTGCGCATCCAAAGGTATCGTGCATCTTCGCCGGGCTGGCGTGAACGTCCACGATCGGGTCGTGGATCGGTGCGTCCGATCCCTGCTCGACCAGGGGTTGTGCCTGACCGGGGAGGCCGCGAGACGAAATCGCGTGGGGCGTTCATGAAGACCGTCCTGTTTGTCTGCGTCGAAAACTCGAACCGAAGCCAGATGGCCGAGGCCTTCGCCCGGCTGCACGGCGGAGACAGGGTGCGGGATCTCATCGAGAGCAGAGTACTGGAGCTGCTCGCTTGCCTTGACGATCGCGCCCAGGGCGTGGAGGTCACGCCCTGCCATGGTCGTGAGTTCCCCAACGCCGGGCACGCGGACGGCCTCGTCCTGGAGACGTGCGGGGTGGGAGCTGCAGGCTGCGACCCGATCCGGACGCGTCTCAGCCGTTCGTCGGATGCGGGTGGCGATGCGGGCGCCGCTGTCCCACCGGTTTGCCCGGATGCGACATCTCCTTGAAGACATGCTCGATGTTTTCCGTGCGTGTCTTCGCCTCGAGTCCCGTCCATTCGCGGTAGAAGGGGATGTCGATGCTTTTCTTGATCTCGTCGAGTCCGTCACCACG
>JAUMAF010000160.1:0-13475 GCA_032117045.1 Pirellulales bacterium
TCCCGAACGGCCGGCCCTGCGGCACCTGCGACTCGTGCGTGATTCGCGCCGCCGGCTTCGACGCGGTGGGGGCCGCCGATCCGCGGCGTGATCCCGCGCGGTGGGCCTGAGCGGACCAAAGGCAACGGGCATGAAGATTTCGGAGATCTACGCATCACTGCAGGGAGAGGGACTGCTTGCGGGCACGCCGAGCACGTTCGTCCGCACGAGCGGCTGCAACCTGCGATGCGTGTGGTGCGACACGCCCTTTACCTCTTGGGAGCCGTCCGGTGACGACATGAGCGTTGCCGACGTGTTCGCGAGGGTCGTGACGCTGGGCCTGCAGCATGTGGTGGTCACCGGCGGGGAGCCGCTGCTCGGCGCCGACGCGGCCGACCTCTGCCTGGCACTTCGTCGCGCAGGGCACCACGTAACCGTCGAGACGGCGGGCACCGTGCTTCCGGCCGCTGCCGAACCAGTGGCCGACCTCATGTCGCTGAGCCCGAAGCTCGCCTCCTCCGCACCGCCGGCCGACACGCCCCGCGGCTGGCAGGCTCGGCACGAAGCCACCCGGCGACGAGACGATGTGCTCCGCGGCCTCGCTGCCGCGGGACGCCACCAGTTCAAGTTCGTGATCGACTCGGAGGCCGACCTCGCCGAGGCTCGCGCCTGGCTCGATGCCCTCGGCGACACCGTCGATCGCCACGCGGTGTTCATGATGCCGCAGGGCCGGACGGCCGAGGAACTCTCCCGGCAGTCGGCATGGCTGGAGAAGGAGTGCCGCCGCAGTGGCTTCCGCTTCGCACCCCGGCACCACATCGCCTGGTTCGGCACCAAACGCGGCACCTGACACGGCGGATCCCGAGCCGCGCGCCAGGGCTGCCCGCGGCCTCACGGCCGGTCGGCTTTCACGGGCATGAACTCAGCGAGGGGCTGCCCGTGCCCCGAAGCCGGCGTATGTCGCCAAGCGCAGCCAGGATGGCGGAGCGCAGGCGGCATCCGAGTGAGTGGAGCCCAGGATGGGCGCGACGAACGTCCGGCGACTGGGCATGGGCAGCCCCGAGCCGCGCGCCAGGGCTGCCCGCGGCCTCACGGCCGGTCGGCTGGCACGTTCTACGCCGGCTTCGGCGGGGCGTGGCCTCGCGGGCCGAAGGCCAGCACGGTCGCCGCACCCACGGCCACGATGAGCATGCCCGCGAGGAAGAACGGACTCACCGATGCCAGCGGCGTCTCCTGCAGCGCGAGGGTCGTGAGCGTGTTGATCACCGGAGCGCAGCCAAACACGACGGGCATCACGGTGAAGGGCTTGCCGCCGAGATTGAAGGCCAGAATCGTGCCGAGGGCGCCGAGGGCGCCGAGCGAGCCGGCACCGAGGCTCCAGAGCACGCCCTTGGCATTCCATGTGCCGGTGTCACCAAGGGGCCCAAGCAACGCCAGGGGCACGAGAACGGCGATGAGAAAGTACGCGGCACCGATGCAGATCAGCGGCCGCAGCCGACTCCCCTGCATGCCCGCCTGACCGCGGTGGAGCACCGGCCCGTACGAGCCCCACGAGAGCATTGCGAGCGCCACCGACAGAAGCACGGCCACGAGCTTCTCGGCCTTCTGCTCCACCGTCGGCCTGGCCGGCGGCGTGGGGGCGGTCGCTGCCGTGGCATCACCCGCTGTGGCCGCAGCCGGCGGATGCGGGGCGGGCTGCGGCTTGAACACCAGCACCGTCACGGCGCCCGTGATCACAAGGAGCAACCCGGCGAGAAACGGGGCCTTGAGCTGGTCGAACGACCGGTTCATGGCCGCGGTCAGGAGCGTATTGATGACCGGGGCGCCGCCGAAGACGAGCGGCATCACGTAAATCGGCTTGCCGCCAAAATGAAGCGCGAGAATCACCCCCAGCGCCCCGAGCGAGCCGGCGACTCCGGCGAACAGGCTCCAGAACACGCCCTTCGCGGTCCAGGCCCCTCTCTCGCCCCGGGTGAGGAGCACCAGCGGCACCACCACCGCGATCACGAAGTAGGCGATACCCACGCAAACGAAGGGCCGCAGGGGGGAGTGCATGTCCTCGCGACCAAAATGGAGGACGGGGCCATACATGCCCCAGCACAGGGCCGTGAGCCCGATCGCGGCCAGCATGCCCAGCAGCTGCATCATCATTCCGTCTCCTGCGCCTTCGATCGCCAGCTCGTCGCGAACGACGACGAGGGGTCAAGCATACCCCGGCCACGCGAGAAGCCGTCAGTTCACGCAGGACCCCGCTCCATCGCTGCTGACACGAAGCCGCTCGAGAGCGGCTGTCCCGACCTCTTCGACCGTGAGCATCCGCATGCAGTCATGATGCAGAAGCGGACACTCGCCCCGGTCGCAGGGGGAGCAGGCGAGGTCACGGCGGAGCTCGACGCACCCGCGGGGGTCGGAACGGCCAAGCCGCGGGTCGGTGGGTCCGAGCAGGGCGACGGTCGGCACCTTGAACCCCGCCGCAATATGCCGCGGACCGCTGTCAGATGAGACGGCGGCAGCGGCCCGCGCATAGACGGCCTTCGAAAGGCCCAGCGGAAGCTCGTCGATATCGCCCAGGCCGCGAACGGCTGGAGTGTCGGCCAGTCGCACGATCTCACGGGCCTGGCTCCGGTCGGCAGGTCCGCAGTGCACGAGCACCCGAACCTCGGGCACGCGATCGGCGATCCAGCGGCCGAGTGCCGCCTGATTGGCGACGCCCCACGCACGCGCCGTGCCGTTGGAGCTGTTGTCGTTGAGCACCACGAGCGGACCGGTCCGACTCGAAAACAGCCGGGCCAGCACGGCATCGCCGCGCTCGAGTTCGTGTGGACTCACCCTGAGTTCGACGTCGAGCGATCCTGCAGGCACGCCGATGGCCGAGGCGATACGCATGAAGGCGATCGGCGGGGGCACGATGGCCGCCTCGCGCTCTGGCCGCACGACCTCCGTGAGCATCAGCCGACGATAGTGGCCGACATGCCCCACACGGCGGCGGGCGCGGCCGGCGAACGCCAGTCCCGCCGACGAGAGCGAGTTGGGCAGCACGAGCGCGATATCGACGCGATCACGCCTCAGGTGCCGAGCCGCGGCGCGAAACCCGTGCTCCTCGCGGCGGCCATGCCTGTCGTAGAAGATGTGATCATCGATCCAGCCCGTGCCCGCGAGCAGGTCGGCGAGGACCGGACGCATCACGCCCGTGATGCGCGCCCGGCTTCCGAAATGCTGTCTGACCGCGCGGAGCAGGGGGGTCGCCATCACGGCATCCCCGACCCACCGCGGCAGGATCACGGCGATGTGCATGGCCCAGACGGTACCGTCTGCGGTGGCCTGCGGGCAAAGGTGGATTCAGCGGGCCGAGCCGGTCGGCACCAAACCGGTGGGGCGAACGGCTATCGCGGCCGCTCGGGAACCGCGTGGCCCGCGGTCGCCAGCCAGCCGGCGGCGGCCGCTGCCGCAAGGGTGAGGCCGCCCGTCGCGGCGATCCATGCCAGTGGCAGGCGGGCCGTGCCGCCGGCCAGCGCCGGCCACACGGCCACGGCGCCGGCCGCCGTGCCGATTGCGAGTCCGAGCCCGACGGTCACGAGCGACTCCAGCACGAGCAGCCACCGCACGCGGGCGAGCGTGAAGCCGACGGCACGGAGTACCGCCAGCGAGCCGATCCGCTCGACGACGCCCTGGAGCATCACGGCCGCCACGCCCGCCGTACCGAGCAGCAACCCCAGCGTGCCCAGTGCCTGGAAGCCCGTGAGAAACGTGTTCTGCACGGCCTGAAGGCTGCGGACGCGGTCAAGAGTCGGTTCGATCGCCACGCCGGCATCGCTCCAGGCGGCCCGCATGGCACCGGCAACGTCGCTCCGCACGGCCAAAGGCACATGCGCGGCATCCACGAGGGCCATGCTATAGCCCGATCGTGAGGGAAACAGCTTCTGGAAGTCTCGCTCGGCGACGATCACGCGGCCCTGCAGAATCCCCGGCTCCAGCAGGCCGACGATTTCGCAGGGCACCTTCGTGCCCGTTTCATCGAGCACCATAAAACGACTGCCCACGCCACCGAGCTTCAGGCCCCATTGGGCCGTCGCCTGGTCGAGCATCGCGGGAATGGCGGAATCCATCGCGGCCGGATCACGACCAGACAGCAGAAGCCACGGGTTGCCGGCGATGGCCTCGGGCGGCGTGGCTTCATCGGACCTCGTCGCATGCGTGACAAATCGGAATCCGCCCCGGGCGATGAAGTCGGCGCCCACGCCGAGGATCACCGGCGCACCGGTCGCATAGAGATTCGTGCAGCTGGCATCGTCGCCATCGCTCGACCGCAGCCTCGCGATCACGCAGGTGGCAAGCGCCTGTTCCTGCGCCGGAGAGAGTCCGAGCGTCGCCCGCACGTCGGGGTCGGTGGGATCGACCGACGTGGGCTCGCCGAACGTGGCGGTCGATGTCCAGCCTCCAGTGGCCGACGATCGATCTCCGGGATCCGCAGGCGGCCGCAGCGCGAAGGCCGACACCGCGACGATGAGAAACTGTCCGCAGGCGACGATCGCCGCGATCGAGAAGGCCCGCGCAGGCCGTGCTCGCAGCATACGGCTGGCCAGTTGCGGCAACGAGCACACCGCGGCCCTGCGGGGCGGCGCCGCGAGCAGACCTCGAACAAGTGTGAGCAACCCGACGAGGGCCGTGAAGCCTGCCAGAAAAAACAGCCCCACGGCCGTCGAGGCTTCGGCGGTGCGGCCCGCAAGCGCGGTCACGACCGCCGCCGCGAGGCCGGCGATCGCCAGACAGAAGGCTCGGCGACTGGTTCGGCGACTCACCGCTGGCGACGCGGCGGAGGCCCCGTCAGCCAATCCAGCCAGCAGCACATGCGGCGGCATCCGCGCCGCCCGACGCGCGGCGAAGGCCACGGCGACGAGCGCCATCGCGAGGGTGGCCACCGCACCCGTCGCCACCGTTTCCCACGCCGGCCGTCCGGCGGCGAACACGGCCGCCGATCCCGGGGCCACATCGCGGTTCCAGGCGACCGCGAGCATGCGAAGCAGGGCCCATGACCACACCGGCCCGACCATCGCACCGACCAAGGCACCGGCAGCCGCGGCAATCCCCCCCACCACGAGCAACAGCCGGGCCAGCCTCGACGGCGGCCAGCCCACGGCAGCCAGCAGTCCGATGACCTGCCGTTGGGCCGCCACGAGGAGTCCGAAGAGCAGCCACGCGAGCAGCAGCCCAGCGGCCACGACAAAACCGGAGAGGGCGAGGAAGAGGCCGCCGAAGGGCGTCGATCCCCGCGCGGCTGCGATCGCTTCGGCCCGCAGCGGCGCGACGGCAAATCCCGCTTTCTCGGGCTGAATGGCCGCGGCGAGCTGGTGTGCCAACTCGGCGAGGTGACTACGAGGAGCCGCGGGCGGTGTGATGCCGGCAGGCACATGCCAGGCGGTCGTGCCGCCAAACCGACTGCCCGCGAGCCGCCGCGCCGTCGCGAGCGACACGAAGGCCTTGGGCGTGGCGCGATACTGCTTCCAGTAACGATCATCCTCATCGTGCGGCGGCACCGTCCGCACCCGCGACGAGTCGAAGGGAAAGGGGGGATCCCAATCGGCGATCGATGCCTCATCGGTCACGCCTTCGACGTCGGGCACGAGCGACCGGTCGACGGCGGCACCCCGCATCTCCGCGATGCCGGCGACGACAAACGAGGCTGTGGCCTCCTCGACGCGGCCGTGAATCGTCTCGGGCAGAAAGAACCGCACGACGAGCCGGTCACCGACCGTCACGGGCCGTCCCTGGGCGGCGAGGTCGTCGGCCATCCAGCGGTCGATGATGATCGCGTCGGCGGCGGGCAGGGCGAGTGTCGCGCCGGCGGCATCGACGAGCGGGCCGCCGGGAAGGCTGGTGTCGTCGATCCCAAGGACGGTCGAGTAGGGAATCCGGGCCTCGGCGGGTCGGCCGTCGGTCTCGAGCGGCGCCAGTTCGTTGGCCAGGAAGGCGAGCGACGGTCTGCCGCCGTGTGGTGCCAGCACGTCCGCTGCGACCCGGTCGATCTCCGGCGCGACGACCAGCCGCCGACTCGTCAGCCGCAGCGGGCCATCGGCCGCCACGGCTGCGAGGTCAAGGCCGTAGTCGGCCAGGGTGGGATGGAGCCTGCCGCGGAGCCACGCCGCCATGTCGTTGCGTGCGGAGGCATTCCACACAGCGAAGATCGTGTTGGCCACGTCGCCCTCGCGAAGAATGGCCTGCGCATCGGTGAGCGACATCACGACGAGCGGCGGCGTGACCTGCGTCGGCCGGAGGGAGAAGCGGCCGAGCCCTGCATCGGGCAGGACCGCCACCACCGTCACACGCCGGCCCCGCGACTCACCCGTCCGCCGGCCCAGCGGGCTGTCGGCGGGCACAGCCGACCGCTGCGGGAGCCGCACCACGATCGTGTCACCAGCCTCGATGCCGACGGCCGCCGCGGCCGCAGCGTTGACGAGCACAGACCCGGGAGCGAGTGGCGGCGGGGCCGGCTCGAAGCCGAGTGCCGCCGGATCATCGCAGGCCAACAGCGTGCCACGGGCCTGCCCGTCTGACCGAGACGCGGCGGCGATCGTCGCAGGCATGACGACCGCAGGCACGAGCCCCACAGCTGACGTGACGCCATCCTGCCCCCGAACCATCTCATCGGCGAGCTCGCGTCGAAAGAAGCCGTCGGCGACCACCGCCGCCTCGATGCGGCCAAGCCGGGCCACGGCAAGATCGAGCAGCCCGCGCTGGATGCCATCGCCCACGCCCAGCGCGCCGACCACCACCGTCGTGACGACGCCGCAGGCCGCCGCCAGCGCCGCCACCTGCGGCCACCAGCGCCGCGCGAGCGCCAGCCCCAGTGTCACCAGCGACCGCGCGGCCAGCCCGCTCGAACTTCCCGATGCGGCACGGCTCGCGGGTCGATTCATGAACTGAGCCGTCCGTCGCGGAGATGCCGCACCTCGCCCACCCGCGCGGCCACGGCTTCGTCATGCGTCACGACCATGAGCATGCCGCCCATCTCGATCGCCAGTTCGACGAGCAACTCGGTGATGCCCGCAGCCGATTGGGAATCGAGCTGACCGGTCGGCTCGTCGGCGAGGATCAGCCGCGGCGAGAGCAGCACCGCCCTGGCCACCGCTACCCGCTGGCGCTCGCCCCCCGAGAGCTGGCCGGGCAGATGCGCCAGCCTCGACGCGAGCCCGACCCGCTCCAGGAGTCGCGTGCCGCGGGCCACGAGATCGACCGCCACCGACCCCGACGCGAGCGCCGGCACGAGCACGTTGTCGAGGGCGGTGCATCCATCGAGCAGATGGTGTTCCTGGAATACGAAGCCGATCCGGCGATTCCGAAAGGCCGCGCGGCCGGCGGCATCCGCCGCGAAGGGATCCACACCATCGAGCGTGACGCGACCGCCCGACGGTTCCTCAATCCCGCCGATGATCGACAGGAGCGTGCTCTTGCCGGAGCCACTGGGCCCCATGACGGCCAGTCGGCCGCCGGGCGGGAGCGAGAAGGAGACCTCATCGAGCACCCGAACGGCAGTCGCCACCCCGGGATAGGTCTTCGTGATGCGATCGACCTCCAGCACGACCACGCTCCGTCAGATGGCCGCGCGGAAGGGCTCGAGCCGCTGCACGATGCCGGCAGGAATCGCCACTGCCTCGGGCTTGCTGCCCGGATGCATGAGGCAGCGAACCGCGACCACCCGGCCACGGGCCACGGGCCGGCCCGCATGGCTGAAGGCGAAGGCGTAGGACACGCTCGAACGTCCGACTGCCTCGACGCTGACGGCGATGTCGAGCTCATCGCCGAATCGGACGGCAGACAGATAGTCGCACGATGCCGAAACTCTCGGCCAGCTCGCATCCACGCCGCTGTCACTCCGCTCAACGACCTCCACCCCGGCCGACCGGAGCAGTTCGTGCTCGGCCGACTCCATCCAGAAGAAGAAGGCGGAGAAGTGCACGATCCCGGCCGCGTCGGTGTCGCGAAACTCGACACGGCGGCGGGTCGTAAGCGGCCCCATGATCACGGATCACGCGACTGAGGAATGGGCGACACGCCGCGAACTCTGCCGAACTATTCGCCCACGTACGGCAGCAACGCCATGAACCGGGCACGCTTGATGGCGCTGGTCACCGCATGCTGGCTGGCCGCCGTGCAGCCGCTCTTGCGACGACCGAGGATCTTGGCCTGTCGGTTGACGAGTTTGCCAAGGAGTTCGAGATCTTTGTAGTCGACATACATCGGACGCGGACGGGCGCCGTCGATAAAGATCGGGTCGCGCCGCTTGACCTTGGCGCGGGGCTTCGCCTTCTTGCGGGCGGTCTTGGCCAACTTCTGTCGGGGTCCTGCAAAGCTCATCGGATGGTACTGCAGCCTTCTCGCTGACGGGAATGGAACGGATCACTCGAATCAATATACACGCTCGAAACACATTCTGCGACTGAATGCTCCACATGCTCATGGGAGCCGGGGATTTGCAGGCCCCGGCCCCCATGATGCACATGTGCATGAACACCAAAATACGATGGGTGTCGATGGATGTCGGAGACTCCGGCAACCCATCCGCAGGGACTAGTAGCGGTCGCCGCCGTAGCCGCCACTACCACCACCACCACCGCCGTAGCCACGGCCGCCACCGCCACCGCCGCCGCCGTAGCCGCGACCACCGCCGCCGCCACCGCCGCCGTAGCCGCGACCGCCGCCGCCACCACCGCCGTAACCACCGCCGCCACCGCCACCCGGGCGAGGCGTGCGCTCACGAGCCTCGTTCACGGTCAGCGGGCGACCGTTGATCTCTTGACCATTCAGTGCCGCAATCGCCGCCTGCAGACCCTCGTTGGTCTCCATTTCGACGAATCCGAACCCGCGCGAACGTCCGGTCTCACGATCGGAGATCACCTCGGCGCTCCGCACGGCACCGTGCGGGGCAAACATCGCTTCCAGATCGGCCGACGTGGTGGACCAGGGGAGGTTCCCCACGTAAATCTTCCCAGCCATAAAAAACTCAACCTCATGAAACGAGAACTGGTTCACGAACCCATCGACTCAATCGACCTTCGCCGAAGCACAAACCGCAGTTCCCGGACGGAGAAACGTGCAGACGAGAGTCAGTCGAACACGCGGAGTTGTATCATTTGGCCACGGCAATCACAACACCGGGGGGGCTTCCCTGAGAGGCCAAAAAGAGCCTCCGTCCGTCGTTTTCAGGCCGGCTATCGCGGCTGGCCGCTGCCCGGCCGGTTGTCGAGGGGCTGCCATTCCCCGCACCAGTCACGGCCGTCGGTGTGGGGCCAGATGCCCACCAGTGCCAGTTTGTCGTCCCGGATCACAGGAAGCGCCGGAGGCATCCGGCGGCATTGGCCCCAGCCGGTGCCGTCGCCAACCGACTTTTCAGGCCGCCAGAAGCAGCACGAACGGCACGATTCGTCCCGCGGCACGTCGCGATCAGATGGCATAGTTCAAAAGAGTATAGCAACGCGGGCCGCCGGGAAGCCTCATGCTACGCCACACGCGCCCACTGCGCCGACGCGATGTGGCAAGGCCCCGAACGAAGCGAGGCGATGCTGCGGCGATAGGGCATCGCCTGATCAGCCTCCCGACGAATGGCGGCGAGTTCCTGGAAACTGCAGCGGCTGGTGATGTCGTGCCTGTCGGTCTCGATTCCCTTGGGCATTCCGCGCCGGCGCCCGGCCTCGTAGGGCAATCCGCATGTGGCCTGCGGATCGATCGACCGCGGCGGCCGTCCGAGCCAGAGTTGGAGGGGCGCGAGCGTGGCATCGGGCTGCCCGATCACGTCGGCGAGATTGACAATGTAAAACGGACGCGAGTCGCCGCGATCGATCGCCCGCAGGAGCGATTCGCTCGCAGCGCGAACCCATGCAATCGCGTCGCTGAGAGAGTTTCCGAGTTGGAGCCACGACACGATCACCGCCAGCGGATCTCTGACGACGATCACCAGAGGCGTGCCCGGCGCCCGGCGGATCACGTCGGCCAGACAGACCATGTATTCCGGGGTCTTGTCGATCAGCGGCGCGTCTTTCCCTGGCAAACGCTTCGCCGAGTCGCGGAGGAGTCGGTAGCCCTCGTCGAAGGTCTGGCAGCCTTTGTATCGCTCGAGGAAATCCGCACCGGGCTTCCACGCCTCGAGCAGGTTGCGGGCATGGGGCTCGGGGATGCCATCGGCCGGCGACGCGGAGAGCAGCAGGCCTCCCTCGAAGCCGCTGGCCATGTCGGTCGTCTGAACCAACAGGTCCTTGACGAGGGTGGTGCCACCTTTGGCATACCCGGTGAGGAGACACCCGAGTACGTCGTGACCGATCGATGGATACGCCATGCTCGAAGAAGCCCCCTGGAGAACGGTCCGCAGAGCGTGCGTCAACACCCTCCGCAACGCCCTCCTCGTTTCGGCCGGGCCGGTGCGTGAAGTTCAAGGAATAACGGACTCGTAAGGGAAAAGCCTTCAAACTGGGCACCTCACGGGGCGACTGCCGTTCAAGCCCCGCAGGAAAGGCAGTCGCGGCAAACAAGGCAAGCCCGCTGTGTCGCGGGCTCCGTCCGCTTACAACAGGAGGAGCATGGCGCATTCCGCCCGAGGGGATCACGATGATCGCCCTCGCCTTCCCACCTCTTGTTTCTGGAACTCGACACGTGGATCCATCGATCGCGAAGGCGGGCTGGCGGTTCGACAACTCCTACGCAAGGCTTCCGCCACCGTTCTTCGCCTCCGAACTCCCCACGCCCGTGCGGACTCCTTCGCTGGTGCTGCTCAACCGACCGCTGGCAACGGATATGGGCCTCGATCCCGAAATTCTCGCCGCTGCGGCCGCCGGGGTGTTTGTCGGCAACGAACTGCCTCCCGGGGCCGAACCGATCGCCCAGGCCTATGCGGGCCACCAGTTCGGCCACTTCACCAACCTCGGCGACGGGCGGGCGATCCTTCTTGGTGAGCAGCTTGCGCCAAACGGCCGCCGCCTCGATCTCCAGCTCAAGGGATCTGGCCGCACCCGGTACTCCCGCGGCGGCGACGGCCGCGCGGGGCTTGGCCCGATGCTCCGCGAATACATCATCAGCGAAGCGATGCACGCCCTCGGCATTCCCACCACCCGCAGTCTCGCCGTTGCTGCCACTGGAGAACAGGTGCTGCGGGCCACGCCGCTGCCCGGCGCGGTGCTGACCCGCGTCGCGGCAAGCCACATTCGGGTGGGCTCGTTCGAATACGCGGCCGCCGTGGACACCGGCCATGGGCCGCACGCCAACCGCGACCTTGTCACCGCGTTGCTCGATCATGCCATCGGTCGCCATGCGCCAACCGCCGCCGAGGCCGACGACCCGGCGGCGGCATTCCTCGACGCCGTGGTCGAGCGGCAGGCCGCGCTCGTCGCCCGGTGGATGCTCGTGGGCTTCGTGCATGGCGTGATGAACACCGACAACATGGCGGTGTCGGGCGAGACAATCGACTACGGCCCCTGCGCGTTCCTCGACGCCTACGATCCCGCGACCGTCTTCAGCTCGATCGACCACCAGGGCCGCTATGCCTACGACCGACAGCCCGTGATCGCGCACTGGAATCTGGCACGGCTCGCCGAGAGCCTTCTCCCGCTCGTGCGCGGGACCGCGGAGAACGGGCTGGCCACCGTCCAGGCCATTCTGGCGACGTTCCCGGCGCGGTACGAACGTCATCATCTGGCCGGAGCACGGGAGAAACTCGGCCTCACGACCGCGGAAGACGACGACGGCCTGCTGTTTGCCGCCCTCTTGGCGTGGATGCACGAGACGCGGGCCGATTTCACGGCCACGTTTGCGGGGCTGGCCGCGATCACGGAGCCGGGGACGGCAGCAGAGCCCGAAAGCATCTCTCCGGCTCTCCGCGAGTGGATCGCTCGCTGGCGATCCCGCCTGGCCCGGCAGCCCGGCTCGGCAGCCGAGGCCGCCGCGCGGATGCGGCGTGCAAACCCCGTGGTGATCCCGCGGAACCATCGCGTCGAGGAGGCTCTCTTCGCAGCCGATTCCGGTGACCTCGAGCCTGTCCAGCGACTGCTCGCGGCGATCCAATCGCCGTTCATCGAGACAACCGACAACGAGTCCTACCGCGCCGGTCCACCGCAGGGCTGCGGCCCCTACCGCACGTTCTGCGGCACCTGACGGAACCCGCGAGATCCGCGGGGTCGCATGCCGCGTTTGTGAAAGCAGACCAGCCGTTCTACGGCCTCCGCTTGACCTTTCCCCTCTTGCATGGCGATGCGATGATTTCCACACCCGGGTCGCGGCCGATCAGAACGGTTCGACTTCCAGGCCTCGAGACCCCTCACCTTCTGGAGGACCTTTTCATGGTTGCCACAATCTCCCCTGCCACCCTTGCCGATCGTCGCCGTCAGGACAAAAACCTGACACTCATCGACGTCCGCACTCCGGCTGAGTTTGGCGAGGTCCACGTCGACTTCGCCCACAACATTCCGCTCGACCGGCTCAATCCGCAGGAGGTCGCTGCTCTCGGCGGCGACGGCCCCGTGTACTTCGTCTGCAAGTCGGGCACCCGCAGCCAGAAGGCCTGCGAGAAGCTCCTCGCAGCCGGAATCAAGGACGTGATCAGCGTCGAAGGGGGCACGGTCGCCTGCGAAGCCGCCGGCGTGCCGGTCGTCCGCGGCCGGAAGGTGATGGCGCTCGAACGGCAGGTGCGGATCGCGGCCGGCGCGCTCGTGGCTATCGGAGCGGCGCTGGCAGCCTTCGGGCCCGATCTGATGTGGCAGCGAGTCGGCGCCGGGCTCGCCGGATTCGTGGGCTGCGGGCTGGTGTTCGCCGGTCTGACCGACACCTGCGGCATGGCGATGCTCATCGCCCGGATGCCCTGGAATCAGGCCTGCCGCACCGCCACCACCTGCTCACGGGCCGTACTGCTCGGACTCACCGTGGGAACCCTCTCCGGCACCGCCTTGGCCGAGCACACGAAAGACTCGCTGGACGTGGTGAAGCAGTCCGTGGCCCAGGAAAAGGCCGTGATCATCGACGTGCGTGAGCCCGACGAATGGCAGGAAGGCCATCTCTCCGGCGCCGGACTGCTGCCGCTGAGCGTGCTTGAAAAGGGCATGAGTCCGCAGGAACTCGCGAAGGTTCTCCCCAAGGACAAGATCATCTACTGCTACTGCCTTGCCGGCGGCCGCTGCGCCGAGGCTGCCTCGATTCTCCAGCCGCTCGGCTACGACGTGCGGCCGCTCAAGCCCGGCTATCCGCAGCTCGTCAAGGCTGGCTTTCCGGCTGTCGTCGGCAAATGAGGATCGGCCCACGCCCACCCTACCCACGCACACCTTGGAGCGATCCGCCATGAAGATCCAGCAGTATTACCTGGCCTGCCTGTCGCATGCGTCGTACATGATCACCGACGATACCACGAAGACAGCAGCGGTGGTCGACCCGCAGCGCGACATCGACCAGTATCTCGCCGACGCCAAGGCCGGCGGGTACACGATCAAGCACGTCTTCCTCACCCACTTCCACGCCGACTTCAT
>JAUMAF010000161.1:0-15475 GCA_032117045.1 Pirellulales bacterium
CGTCTCGAGCTCGATCTCGAAGGGGTCGCGGCCAAGCGAGAGAAAATGGTCGCGGACGGCGTGCAGCTCGCGAACGGTCAGCGCCAGGCAGCGTTCGCGGCTGAGCCGGTCGAGGGCCGCTGCATCGAGGCCTGCGAGTGGAATCGTCTCCTGCTCGAACGACCAGGTGCGGCCTCCTGACAGGGTGGTGATCGCCAGTCGGCCGACGACGATCTCCTGGATCGCGTCGTTGGCGAGGAGTCTGCCCGCCAGTCGGCCCACGTCCGAGGCGTGCATCGTCGGCAGCCAGTACTTCCGCATGCTCCGGACGACGACACCTCGATGCCCTAGCACCGCCATGGCCCCCTGGGCGGTGAGGCCCGCCGGGTCGGTGACGCCCGCTCGTGGCAGCACATGGACGATCGTGGGCAGACCATCGGCGGCGTCCGCGAGCCGCGCCGCGCCGACCTCGTCAACCACGAACGACTCCGTGACCGGGTCGGCCAGAAGCGTCGTCGCGATGCGTTCCACGTCGGCTCGCGTGAGATCGCCCTCGATCAGCCAGCTGGCCGCGGTCCGGGCCCGCGTGCAGCCGCCGATGCCGAGTTCCACCGCCCCGGTGACGACGTCCCGCGCCGCATGATCGGCGGCCGGATCGATGAGGACGACGTCAACTTCCCACAGCATCTCGTTGTTCCTTGGCGCGGGCGAGCAGGGCGACCAGCCGACGACGGTCTCCCGCCTCGATGGCCGAGAGCATCCGCTCCACGAGGCCCGCGAACCGCTTCATCGCGGGACCGAGTTCACCGGCGTTGTCGAGGAGAATGTCGGCCCAGAGTTCGGGATCGCCGGCGGCGATGCGCGTCGTGTCGCGCCAGCCGCCGGCGGTGAACGTGCGGGACGCGGGGGGCGTGGCTCCTGCGAGCGCCGCAGCCACCAGATGAGGCGTGTGACTCGTGGCAGCGAGAATGCGGTCGTGCTCACGGGGCGTCATCACGAACACCGTCGAGCCCAGCGCCGCCCAGAAGCCGCCGATCTCTTCGGTGTCACGTCGGGGCGTGGCCGCCACGGGGGTGACCACGGTCACGCGGCCGGCAAAGAGCTCGGCATCGGCGGCGGTAGGGCCGCGTCGATGACTGCCAGCGATTGGGTGGCTGCCGACGAATCGTCCGCGTCGTCGTCTCCGGCGCTTCTCCCAGGCGGAGACGATCGAGGACTTCGTGCTTCCCGCGTCGGTCACGAGCGTGCCGGGATTTACGACGGCATCGACCTCGTCGAGCAGGTGCGGAATGGCCGCCACCCCGGCCGCGACGACGACGAGATCGGCGTCGGCGACCGCCGCCATGGCGAGCGAGGTTTCCGTGACGGCGCCAGCCTTCTTGGCAGCTGTGAGCGACTCGGCCGACCGCCCGATCCCGATCACGCGGGTGGCGAGCCTGCGGCTGCGGACCGCCAGACCGATCGAGCCACCGACCATTCCCACGCCCACGATCGCGACGGTGGGCCACTGAACTTTCATGGGTGGGAGCAGCAACGGGTGGGAGGATGTCCGCGATTTTTACCAGATGCCGCGGGCCTGTGTTAGAACCGTCGCTCCAGCGGGTGGAACGGCCGGATCGAGCCCGGCAGAACTGGGAGCATCGCCATGACTGGCCGCCGCCGGATCCCAGTCCGTCGAATGCCAGACAAGGTTCTCGTTGACGTGCTCGGCCGGCTGGCGATCGCCATGGCCGCCGGCGTCGATCTCCGCCGCGCATGGGATTCCGAGTCGGCACGAGTGCCGATGTCGTGGCGGCCCGCGATGGCCGCCGTAGCGGGCAGGATTCGCGAGGGCGACGATCTCGCGGCCGCGATGGAACGAGCCCGCGTGTTTCCGGCGTTGGTCACGGGCATGATCCGTGTGGGCGATCGCACGGGCCGGCTGGCAGAGGTGCTCCGGGAGACCGCCGCCGCCGTCGAGCAGTCGATGCGGATGCGGCAGGCGCTCCGCGGAGCGCTCATCAGGCCGGCGGTGCAGCTTGCCGTGGCGGCGGTGGCCGTAGCCGTCCTGATCCTGGTGTCGGGTACGGCGACGGGCCTCGATGGACAGCCGCTCGACTTTCTCGGCATCGGGCTCACCGGCACTCGCGGCCTTGCCGGTTATCTCACGGCCATCGTTGTGGCGGCCGCTGTGGCCGTGTGGCTCGCGCCTGTCGCGGCACGGAGCTGGCGCGACGGCGGCTGGGCCCGCGCGATCGGCGGACGGATTCCCGTGTTCGGCGGCGCGGTGCGGGCGGCGGAGGCGTCGGCCTGGTGCCGGGCCGCGGCGCTGGCGGCGCATGCCGGCGTCGGCATCGGCGAGATGGTGTCGCTGGCGTCGAGCGCGGCACCCGGACTTGCGATGGATGCCGAGGCAGTCGCAGGCCGGCTGCGTCGGGGCGACGATCTGGCGGCGGCGCTGGCCGGCTGTGGATCGTTGCCCCGTGCGGTGCTCGAGGCCGTGGCGGTGGGCGAGATGACCGGGTCGACCGCCGAGGTGCTCGATCGTGTAGCCGATCAGTTGGGCGATTCGGCCAGACGGGGGTTCGCTGCGGCCGTCCGGGGCATCGGCTTCGCCGTTTGGGCGGCGGTGGCATGCCTGGTGGCGACGCTCGTGATTCGAGTGATGTCATCCTATGTCGGTATGATTCAGGACGCCGCTCGGCCCCGTTGAGGGATGTTCGTCAAGCGGCCGCCACTCCGCTGCCGAGATCACTGTCATGATCGCGCCGGGGCTCCACCACCACCGCCGACTGCAGTTCGCGCCGAGGCTCCTCGCGTGGGCGGCGGTCTGGGCGATCTCGGCGGTCGGTGCGGGGATCGTTTCGGCATCTCCAGCCCGGGCCGACGATCCCGCCCCGCCACCGGCGACCGAGCCGGGGAAGCCCAGCCAGCAGGAACTGATGGCCGAGCGGGGATTTGTCCGCCACCGCGGCGCCTGGCGGACAGTGCAGGAGATCGAACTCCTTGACCGCAGCGAACGCGCGAAACTGGCCCAGAAGGAGTGGGTCGCCAAGCTCGACCGGCTACACCGCCAACTCGATCAGCCATCGCAGGCCGACCGGGCAGCCGAGGAGATTCGCGAGATCTCCGACCCCTTCGCCGTGCCCGCGATCGCTGCCGCCCTCGCGAAAGAGCCCATGCTCCGTGTGCGCGGCTGGTATGTCGAGTCGCTTTCCCGGATTCGCTCGCCCGACGCGACCGGGGTGCTGATCGCAGCGGCGCTCGACCATGCCGATCCCGAAACGAGAATTGCCGCGACCGAGCGGCTGACTGTGATCGGACCGCAGGTCGCGGTGCCCACGCTCGTGGCCGCCCTGCGCAGCGCCGACAACGCGCAGGTCAATCGTGCTGCCGAGGCCCTCGGCCGGCTCGGCCTGTCAACGGCCGTGGGGCCGCTGATCGACGCGCTCGAAACACAGCATGTCGTGGTGACGGGAAACGGCACGCCTGAAGGATCGACGAGCGCCACCTTCACACCATCCAGTGGTGGACTCTCGATGGGAGGTGGGCCGAAGCAGCAGCGGGTGACGGTCCGCAACGACCGTGTGCTCGAGGCCCTCGTCGCGCTCACGTCCGCCAACTTCGCGTGGGACACGGGGGCGTGGCGGGCCTGGCTCGCCAACCGTCAGGCGCCCCCTCCGGACTATGATCCGCGACGTGGCTGACCGCGGGGGAACCACTCGGGGGTGAGCATCAGCATCGCCACCCGGTTTTCCAGGTTTGGCCGGAAGACCACGAGCAGGAGCACGGGCAGATACCAGGCCATGAACAGGCCGCCGTTGTGGGCTTTCCAGAACTGGCTGCCGAGCAGCACCGCGGCGGTGCAACTCATGAGCGTGCCAAGATTCTTCGGCGCAGGCCAGATCGCCAGCGTTGCCATCATCGCCACGAAGGCAGCGAGCACCGGCAGCCGGAAAACCGCGTCCTGCGCGGGGAGGGCCCAGAAGCCCTCGAGCGAGACCTCGTTGGGGAAGATCCAGCCGAACATCTGCCGTAACTGGCCCAGAAACACCGTCGTCTCGGGAGACGTGAACCAAAGCGCGACCACCAGCGAGGCCAATGCCGCCGTCACTCCCAGCGCGAAGCGCCGCACGCCCCGCTCCCAGTAGAAGCTGCACCACAGCGGCAGAAGGAAGACGGGATAGTAGATCGTGCCAGTTGCCAGGCCAACGAGCGCACCGGCGATGAATGGTCGGCGGTAGGCCGCCACCGCCCACAGGATAAGCGCTCCCGGCATCACATGGTCCACACGGCCCGTCATCGTCGCCGTGTAAGGCAGCAGCAGGTAGAGCACTGCCGCGGCGATCCCGAGGCGGGTATTCTCGAAGTGCCGCCATCCGATCACGATCATGCCCGCCACGATCGCCAGCTGTGAGACGATGGCCATGATCCGTGCCGTCGTCTCATGCACCGCCCGCCGGCTCGCATCGCCCTGATCGGTTGGCTCATCAGTGCCGTCGGGCGCGAAGAAGATTCGCTGCGTCGAGATCTGCGGGAGGAGAAAGAGCAACGGATAGCCGGGGCCAAGCCGGGCCAGTTGATCGGCATCGACCGTGGCGTCGCGGGCCTCGAGCCGGTCGGCACCCGCTGCGCCCGCCATGTCGTCCCGCTGGGGCCGGGTCGTGATCACGTTGGCGAGCAGGAAGACCAGCAGCGACACGCCGAGAAAGAGGAGCCCACCGGTCGTCAGGTTCGGCTCCAGCATCGGCCGGCGGACCATCATCGAGTCGCAAAGCATCCGCAGCAGGAACCAGCCCGACACGACGAACACCCAGACAAACCCGAGCTGTTGGTCGGCGACGTTCGCCTTGTAGCCCCCGTATTCGACGGCCAGGATTCCGGGGGCGAGCAGGATGAGCCCGAGGACGTCGAGATTGCGGATGCTCCAGAGCCGGTTGAACTTGAAAAACAGGGCGACCGCCAGGAGCGAAGCGAAATAGAACCACGTCGTGGGATTGACGCGGTGGTACTGGAAGAGAATGTCGCTCATGCCGTCCGTGTGCCCGAATCCTCTCGACGCCGCAAACCCCTAGCGTATGCCGCGGCGTGAGCCTTGGAAAGCCGATCGCCGGGATCCAGGGGTGTCAGAAAGGCCAGATCAACGGCGCTAGGGCCACCGTAATCGCCATCACGAGGAGGTTGAGCGGTCCTCCGAATCGCATGTAGTCGCTGAACTTGTAGCCGCCGGGTCCATAGATCATGAGATTGGTCTGATAGCCCATCGGTGTGGCGAAGCCGCAACTTGCCGCCACGGTGATGGCCATCACGAAGGGCATCGGGTTCACGCCCAGATTGGCGGCCGTCTGCCAGGCGATCGGAAACGTGAGCACGGCGGCGGCGTTGTTGCTCATCAGTTCCGTGAACAGCATGGTCACGAGGTAGATCGCGGCCAGGACAACATGGGGATGATCGCCGGCGGCGGCGATCGTGGAATGGGCGACCGCCTCGGCCAGCCCCGTCTTCTCCATCGCCCGGGCGAGGCCGAAACTCGCGGCGATCAGCAGGAGCGACTCCCACTCGATCGACCGCCGCGCCTCGGTGGACGAGATGCACCGGAGCCCCACAACGGCGCCGGCCGCAACGAGCGCCGCCGCCACCATCGGCACCAGTTCCAGCGCCGCCGCCAGCACCATCGCCGCGAGAAGCGTGCAGGCGATCCAGGCCTTGTCGTGCCGTGGAGGCGTCGAACCGCGGACCTCGCTGACGAGATAGAAGTGGCGATTGGTCCGTTGGCGGTCGAGAAACGCCGGACTGGCCTCGACGAGCAGCGTGTCGCCGGGCTGGAGCACGATGTCGCCGATTTTCATCTGCAGCCGTTCGCCGTCGCGGGCCACGGCGATCACCACCGCGCCATAGGTCGAGCGAAACTGGCCCTCGCGGATCGTGCGGCCGACGAGTGGGCAGGAGGAAGAGACGACCGCCTCGACGAGCACCCGCTCGCTCCGCGGATCATTGAGCTTGAAGACCTGATCGGTGGCAGGCCGAAGGCCGCGGATCTTCTGAAGTTCGACCACCGAGTCGATCACGCCGACGAAAACGAGGCGGTCGCCGATCTGCAGGCGTTCGGTCGGTGCCACGGCGGCGATCACGTGGCCGTTCCGATCGATCTCCATGAGAAACAGGCCTTCCAGGTGGCGGAGGCCGGCTTTCTCGATCGTGCGGTTGGCCAGCGGGCTGCCTGGCTCGACGACCATCTCGAGCGTGTACTGCCGGGGATCATCGCCAACGCTCATCGGTGGCCGGCGGTCCTTGAGCAGGAATCGGCTTGCCGTGATCAGATAGACCATGCCGCAGGCGAACAGCGGCACGCCGAGCCACGTGATATCGAACATTCCCAGCGGCTGGCCCCGCTTCGCCGAGACAAGTCCGCTCACGACGATGTTGGTGCTCGTGCCGATCAGGCTGCACAGCCCGCCGAGCACCACGGCAGCGTTCATGGGCATGAGGAGCTTCGAGACGCTGAATCTGTTTTTCTTCGCCCAATCCCTGATCGCGGGCACCATCAGGGCGACGACGGGCGTGTTGTTGACGAATGCCGAGAGCACGCCGGGAGCCAGCATGGTGCGAATCTGCGCGGTCGCCAGCGTCTTCGGCCGTCCGAGCGCCCTATCGACGAGGGCGGCCAGGGCGCCCGTCCGCTCCACGGCGGCCGCGACCACGAACAGGGCGGCCACGGTGATCATGCCCTCGTTGCTCATTCCCTTGAGGGCTTCGTCGGGCGTGATCACCCCGGCGGCCAGGAGCAAGACGACGCCCCCGATCATGACCATGTCGGGCGCCCGTTGTACGAAGAGCAGCGTCAGGAGCGTGGTGACGACCACCAGCGCGGTCAGGACCGCCTGCCAGTGGACGAACAGCATCTCTGGGCTCATCGGCCAACTCCCTACGGGCCGGCGGGTCGCCGGCGTTTCCAGCACTTTCACCGCTGCCGCCGGGGCGACGCAAGTCCAAAAGGGGATGCGGCCGCAGTGGTGGCCTGAGGGATCGCCGGCGCGGTAGCCTCCTGGAGCGACGCAAGTCCCTTTCACCACACCTTGAAGACAGCAGAGGGTCCCACATGATCGACGATCTTTTGACGGGAAACGCCGACTTCGTCTCCACGGAGTTCGCCCCCAATGAGACCTACTACCAGGCGATCGCGACCCGCCAGCGGCCGAAAGTGCTCTGGATCGGCTGCTCGGACTCCCGCGTGAGCGAGCATCAGATGACCGGTTCGAAGCCCGGAACGATGTTCGTCCACCGCAACGTCGCCAACATCGTGGCCTTCAACGACGTGAACATTTCGGCAATTCTCGAATACGGCGTCGTGCATCTCAAGATCGAAGACATCATCGTCTGCGGCCACACCCGCTGCGGCGGCATCGCGGCGATCGAAGATGGCGTCCACGAGAACTACATCGCCGACTGGCTGTGCATCGCCACGGGAGCCAAGGAGGCCGCCAACCGGATCGCGAAGGAGCGGAACCTCAATCGCGAAGAGAAACTCGCGGTGCTCACCGAGGAGAACGTCAAGCTCCAGATCAAGCACCTCAAGAACCTGGCGCTCATCCGCAACATGCACGCCAAGGGTTCGCTCCCGCGAATCCACGGCTGGCTGTATCGCGTCGAGACGGGCACGATCGATGTGCTGATTGATGGCCGGGATGGAGCTGGGGAGAAGCCCAAGAAGGGGGCGAAGGGGAAGAAGAAGCCGGCCTCCAAACGCCGCTGAGCGGCCGCCGCGTTGGCGGCTCACGGTCAGGCGTTTTGGGATCGCCCGCAGTTCGGGGGGGAAAGATCGATTCGTTTGAACGTTCCGGCCGGCGCGGTAGAATCCAGTTACCATTTGGAACCGCTCATGCCCGCACCGTTCTCCGTGGTCTGATTTGACTGCGGACAGGGTGCGCGCGGCCGCCCTTCAGGGGCTCTCCGTGTGCGGACGTCGATGAGAGAGCCGGGGGATGTCGCCCGCCTTTCATTCGATCCCTGCCCGTTCCTCGTTCGTATCACGCAGAGAGGGCGGTGCGCGCGCGATGGTCCAGGCGGCTCCAGGATGCCTGGAGGCTGTATGACCGGGGGCCGAACATGAAGCCAGGAGACGTCGGAATGAACGTGAACGTGGGGGGCGTGCGGCACGCGACGAGGATGCGGTTTCTATGGCCGTGGCAGGCGATGCTCGCCGCCTGCATCGCAACGCTGATCGGGGCGGCCGAGCAGGCGTCGGCTCTCGACATCATCGGCTACTCCGCGACAGTCAACGACCGGTTCTCGAGCGGCTATCCCACTGCACCGGTCACGAACACGAACCCTGCATTCGTAGGCCTCGACTACTCGTGGCTCGGCGTCGGCTGGGCGGCGGGCGACCCCACCAAGAGTTTTGGGTTCCTCACGCCGCAGCACTATCTCGTCGCGACCCATTACGGTGGCTCCCCGACCATCAAACTGCTCGACGCTGGGGGGCTCGTCTACACGGCGACCCAGTCGTCCGTCACGGCGACCGGATATGGATTCACGAACAGCAGCAGGCAGGCGCCAGACATCTCGATCGGTGAACTGACGGCACCGATTCCGGCGTCGCGAGGCCTGCCTCGGTACGGAGTGCTCGACCTCAACTCGTCATCGACGACCAACTCGACCTACACCGGCCAGCCGCTCCTGGTCTACGGCCGCGGACCTGACGGCACCCAGAGCACGCGGATCGGCGCCGCTACGGTGAATGGCACGACGCTTTCGGGCAGCGACTCCTACATCACGACCAACGCCAGCAGTGTGATCCTGCAGTCGGGCGACTCGGGCAGCCCCGATTTCATCCCCTGGATCAATCCCGATGGAGGGGACGAGCTTACGATCATCGGCAACAACGCGGCGACCGACTTTACGACGGTCAACGTGATGAACTACGTCGGCAACTCGACGGTCATGGCCGCCGTCAATGCCCTGACCACGCCCGATGGCTACGCGCTCAAGGTGGTTGGCACCCCCTCGAACACCTGGGTGGGCAGCTCGAGCACCTCGATCGGCAATCGCGCCGCCTGGGGCATCTCTCCGCCCGCCGCTGCCCCATCCGACACATACGTGCTCTTCAACGGGGCGACGGCCGGAGGCGGTCGCGCGGTAGCGGTCGATACGGCCGCCAACGAGCGAGGGATGTATTTCAAGTCCACGGGCAGCGGTACGCTCGGATTCACCTTTTCTGGAGCGAGCACGCTGACTGTCGGCCGCGGCGGCATCACCAACTACGACACGTCGCGGCAGACGATCTCCTCCACGATCGCGCTCGGGAGCCATCAGTATTGGGACGTGGGGCCGGGGGGCGTCACCGCCGGAGCCATCGCCACCGGCACGGCCGGCTACCTGCTCGAGATCGCCGGCAGTGGCACCGCGCGGATCACGGGGAGCGTCACGGGCAGTGGCGGGCTCGCCGTTTCGGGCCACCGGCTCGAAGTTTCCGGCTCGAGCAGCTACACGGGCCGCACCTGGGTGCATACGGGCACCCTCTCGGTTGGTGGCACGATCGCGTCGTCAAGCGGAGTCTCGCTGGCGGCGGCGGGCGTGTTGGCGGGTGCGGGTCGCGTGTCGGCGATCTCCGGAGCGGGCTCGGTCGACCCCGGCAACAGCCCGGGCATCCTCACCGGACTGAGCGTTGATCCGGGAGCAGGGCTCGACTTCAACTTCGAGTTCACGCAGACCGGATCGCCGAGCTGGGGCACGGGCACGGCCAGCGGCAATGATGTGCTGCGGCTAACGTCGGGTTCGACGCCGTTCACGTCGGCGCTGACATCGGCCAGCGTCGTGAACGTGTTTCTCGACGTGGCCTCCCCCTCGCTCAACGACGTCTACCGGGGCGGGTTCTTCACCGACCGTGACGCCGCCTTTCTCGGGTCGGTGCAGAACGGTTCGTGGAACTACTATCTGGCGACGCCCGGCGGCAGCACGACCTACAACGGTGTGGACTACAGCCTTTATGGCGGCCCCTACAGTTTCACGCTGGCGACGGTTGCCGAGACGGCCACGTTCGCGGCGGGCAGTGAGGCGGGTTACGTGACCCAGTTCACGGTCGTGCCCGAACCGGCCATGGGTATGGTCGCGATGGTGGCAATCGCCGGGGTCCTGGCCGGCTGGCGGCGGCGTCGCGACAACCGAGGGTGATTTCCGGACAACTGCGAGCCTGCAGGGGTCGATTTCCCGCTGCGTGGAACTCTGGCGGGCTGGAGATGGAGACACGGCGGCAGGCATGCGAGTGTTTCCTTCCGACCGTTATCCCTTGCCTCTTCCGGCTGGACACCGTTTTCCTTCAGCAAAATACGCCTGCCTCCGGAAACGACTCGAAGCCCATGTGGCCGCGGGTGCGGCCATCGAGTTTGTGGAGCCCCATGCGGCGACGGACGACGAACTGCTGCGGGTGCATGATCGGGCGTATGTGGGGCGGGTGCTCTCGGGCACGTTGTCCTCCGAGGAAGTGCGGCGGATCGGCTTTCCATGGAGTCGCGGCCTCGTTGAACGATCGCTCCGCAGCACGGGGGCCGCGGTGGATGCCGCAGCCGCCGCGCTGGAAGACGGCGTGGCTGCGAGTCTGGCCGGCGGCACGCATCATGCAGGCACGTCATGGGGCGAGGGTTTTTGCGTCTTCAATGACACTGCCGTGGCTGCGCGGGAGATGCAGGCCAGGGGGATCGTGGAAAGGGTGTTGATCCTGGATTGTGACGTGCATCAGGGAAACGGCACGGCCGAGATTTTTACGGCCGACCCCAGCGTGTTCACGATGTCGATCCACGGCGCGAGAAACTTTCCACTGCGAAAGTTCCCCAGTTCGCTCGACGTGCCGCTCGAGGATGGAGTGGGCGATGGCGAGTATCTCGCCGCGCTTGCTCGTGGGCTCGACGAGTCATTCTCCCGCGGGCGACCGCACCTCGTGATCTATATCGCCGGTGCCGACCCCTATGCCGGCGACCGGCTTGGCCGGCTGTCCGTCAGCAAACAGGGGCTGCTCGCCCGCGACCAGATGGTGCTATCTGCGGCACGCGCTGCGGCCGCTCCGCTGGCCATCGTCTGCGGCGGCGGCTACTGCGATGACATCGAGTCGATCGTCGACATCCATGCGGGCACGATGCTGCTCGCGGCCGGCGGCTGAGGCACCCGAGTCGATGACTCACTCGTCATCGGCGTCGTCGGCCTGTTCTGTCGTGTTTCGGCCGCGGTTGTCGAGGCTCCACGGGCCGGTGCCGTTGGCAATCAGGAAGAGCATCGTGCCCATCAGGGCGACGTTCTTCATGAAGGCGATGATTTCGCCCTGCTTCGCAGCTGGTGACGTGTCGGCGGGGAGTTTCCAGAAGTCGTGGAAGTAGTAGGTGGCGGCGGCAAGGAACACGAGCAGCAGGAGGGCCCCGAAGCGTCCCTTGTAGCCGAGCACGATCGAGATCGCGCCGATGACAAGAAACGCGATCGCGCCGCCCAGCAGAATCGTGGGCGAGGGCACACCCTCCGCCGCCATCTTTTCGACGGTGCCGTTGAAGCTCATGATCTTCCCGAAGACGGCGCTCATCAGGAAGATTGCCGCGATCATCAGCCGCCCGAGCAGGGATAGCAATCCTCGAATGGCGTGCATCTCATGACTCCCATGTGACTCGGTTCTCGGTGGTGCGACCCGGTCCGCCGCGATGTGTCCGGAAAGGTACCACGGGCCGAAGCCGGTGGTGAAGGTGAGTTTCAGGCCAGCCACAAAAAAAGCCGCGCTGGCGGATGCCAGCGCGGCCTTCATTCGTTGTCGTCAATCAGCTTGTCAAACAACCACCCTGACGCATTCCCTGCCGGCGGGTCGTTTGGCCATCAGTTGAGGGACGTCGAGAGATCGTTCGTGTGTCCCGAAATCTGGCCGGCGGTGCCGCCTCGACTGGTCAAGGACGAGGGCTCCGGCGATACCGATGCCAGCAAGCACCGAGGTCGTCGGCTCCGGCACCGCTGGCGGGATCGACAGGGTGGCCGAGTCGGAGATGGCACCGGTGCCCGCGGGGGTCTGCGTGAAGCTGATCGTCATGCTGCCCGGGGCGGGATTGGGGACGAGAGCCGGATTGAAGCTGCCGGCGGTGAAGTTGCCGAGCACATAGAAACTCCGTTCACCCGCCGTGTTGGTCTGCTCCGTGATCGACGTTGACAGAAATGAACCAAAGGTCGCATTGCCGAAGCTGATGCTCGACGGCACCGAGGGGTTGAAGGCCACCGGTCCGAAAATCTGCGTCGAAAGTCCGGTGAAGTAGCCGACGCTCGCACCGGTCGAAATCAGGTTGCCGATCGTGAGCGTCCCGGCCGTATTGATGTTGCCCGTGTCGGCAACGGGCGTGCCGATGTCGGCGAATCCCTGGGAACCGTTTGAAGCCGTTGCCGTCACGAAGACTTCGGGCAGTTCACTTTGGGTCAGAAGGTCGGCGCGGGCGTTGGCCGCACAGCACGTGACGGCTGCAATGGCGACTGCGACGCCGAAGGCACGGACAAACAGGGAGCGAAATCGGTTCATGACACAGGACCTTTCTCGTATCAGGTTCGGGCAGGCGCGAACGACCGAGCCTGCCCGAACACAGGGGTTGATGGTTTGAAGCAAGGAAACGAAAGAAAACGAACGAAACTGATGTGCTGCGACGGAGAGGGGCGATGGCCTCTCCGAGAGGGCGATACGGACCCCGCCGTCGCGAGACCGCCTGCGGCGGGCATCGCCAGTCTTTTCCGCGGATTTCTGCGGGTTTGCCCGGAATCCCGGTCTCACCAGATTGGTGCTCACCACCTCGGTGATGGCCTCACCATTTTGGTGAGACGGCCGTGGCGACCGCCGCTGGAGGCCTTGGCCGCAGAACGCCGCTGAGAGCGACGCGTGGGCGGAGCAGAGCGGAAGCGAGGGGGTAAAAGACACGGAAAAACTCTGAAAAAACGTGAAAAAACGAGAACCGAGCCGCATGGTCCGAGCCCCTGTGGAGCGGGTGACCAAAGCAGCTAAAAACGCCTGAAACCAACCGTCTCGATCCGCACTCCTGAGCCTGTGGCCAAGGCCAGCCTGCTGGAAGCCGAATCCCGGGGAAACGTGCCGAAAAACGCAGTTATCTGCGAATCGGACGCACTTCCTCGGAGGTAATGCCGACCGCAACGACCATCACGGAACACCTCTCTCGATCGCGAAGGAAATCTCGTAGGCCTGGGACAGCCGCTTGCGGCAGTCCCAGGCGAGAGGAAAACAAAGCACGTCGTGTGCCAAAACCACGACTGCTCGCAAAAATGACTGAAAGGAGCTGTTTTCATGCGTTTTGGCATGATCGCCGCTGCTCGGCAGCGGTTTCCGGTGCTCACCATCCTGCGTGGGGCCCGCTGGGGGGGTGCGGGCTCCTGGTCTCCGCGGGTTCGATACCTTGGACAACGTGTGAACGCGGTCGAAGCCCAGGCCACCCGTTCCGAACACTCCCCCCGGTCATGAAAACGGTCAGGAAAACGGTCATGAAAACCCTGCTCTGCATGTTCGCGGCCTTCGTGATGGTCCCGGCGGTCGGCGATGATTTTCGCGTGCTGGCATGGAACGTTGAGAGCAACCGCCCGAACCAGCCGCCGGTCACGGATGCCGCGGTCATCGGCGGACAGCTCGCGGACCTGATGCGGGATCCAGCAACACGCTCCCAGATCGTGGCGCTCTCCGAGGTCGAGCCCCGAACGGCGTTGGTCTACCAGCAGGCGATCGCCGAGGGGCTCGGAACCGAAGTCGACTTCGTCACCTCAGCCAGCGGCGGCTATCGGGATTGCGACTCCCTGATGCTCGCGGTCGACACAAAAAGATTTCGGATCGAAGACGTGATGGAGCTGCATCGGTATGCCGGCATCAAGACCAACTTCAGCGTCACCGACCCGGGGTCGTCCGACTATGGGTCGGTCCGGGCGAGGTCGCCGTTGATTGCGAGGATCCATGATCGGGCCGCTTCCCGGGACTTCTGGTTCATCGTGAACCACCTGGCCCGAGGGGAGGAGGATCTGCGGACCGATCAGGGGCGTGCGCTGCGGCAGTGGGCTGCCGATCGCGCCGAGCCCGTCATCGCCGCTGGCGACTTCAACTTCGACTACGTGTTCAGCACCGCGAAGGGCAACGCCGCCTTCGATGCCATGCTGGAAGGGCACGTGTGGGAGTGGCTGAAACCGGACCCCCTGATCGATTCCAACTGGTCGGAAGATCCGAGGTCCGAGGTGAAGGGGATCGACAGCTACCCTGGTTCCATTCTCGACTTCGTGTTCGTCGCCAACGGAGCCAAGGGCTGGAAGGGAACGTCTGACGTGGTCGTACGCGAGGGCGATTTCCCCGACACCGACCAGACGAGTGACCATCGCCCGATCATCGCGACGTTTGATCCACCGGGAATCGCCGGTGGGCCGTGAACGCGCGGTGGCGGGCCACCTCAGGTGCCCGGTTCGCGGGGGTCGATCAGCTCGTGATGCCCAAGGCTTTGGACCAGGCACTGGTTATCGGCCAGTCGCCAAATCGGGAGTGAGAGAAGGACGAGCCGTTGCTCGCCAGCAGCCGCCAGGCGCCGTTGGCGGCGTTGCGGACGGCCACGTCAGCCTTGCCGTCGCCGTTGAAGTCGCCGACCGTGGCGAACTGCGATGTCGAGAGCACCGCCCACCCTGACGTGGTGAACGACGTGCCAGTGCTCAGCGACACGAACCAGGTGCCGTCGCTCGTCCGATGGCCGACGATGTCGGTTCGGCCGTCACCGTTGAAGTCGCCCGCCCGAACGGCGTCCCAGGTCGCCGAGGCCTCCCAGGCGCCGAACTTCAGCGGCGTGAAGGTTGTGCCATTGCTGGCAAGAACCCGCCACCAACCGTTGGCGGCGTTGCGGACAGCCACATCGTCACGGCCGTCTCCGTCGTAGTCGCCCACGGTGCCAAACTGATCGGCGGAGAACCAGGCCCAGACGTTCGTTGTAAACTCCGTGCCCGTGCTGGCCGAGACGACCCACGCGTTGTCTGACCGCTTGCCGACGATGTCGTCGCGACCATCGTCGTTAAAGTCACCGACGAGAACGTTGCTCCAGGTGAGCGACGTATTCCAGCGGCCGAACCGGGATGAGGTGAACGCATCGCCGGAGCTCGCGAGCACCCGCCAGGCGCCGTTGGCGGCGTTGCGGACGGCGATGTCGGCCTTGCCGTCGCCGTTGAAGTCGCCGACCGTCGGAAACTGAAAGGTGGCGAGCGTCGCCCAGGGCCTCGCCGTGGCCGTGCCGGAGGCGGGAGTCAACGTCACCCACCATGTGCCGGCTGAGTTTTGGGTGGCCACATCGCCCCTGCCGTCGCCGTTGAAGTCACCGGCCACCGTCGACACCCACGTATTGCCGGCCGGCAGCGTCGCGAGGGGCGTGGTCTCAAGGGCATTGCCGGTGGACCGGCTGATGACCATGTCGTTGCCCGCCACCCCGACGATCGCATCGACGGCCGGGGGGAGCGACGAATCGACGACGATGACCTGACCGTATTG
>JAUMAF010000162.1:0-10008 GCA_032117045.1 Pirellulales bacterium
GGCGGGCTCCTTGTCCTTCCGCCAGCGGACGATCCGCGGGAAGCGGATGGCCACGCCCGACTTGTGCCGCGTCGAAAGCGACACCCCCTCGAAGGCGAGCTGCATCACGAGGGTGGGCGTGCAGATCCGCACCGGCCCGTGCTTTTCAATCGTTGTGCCGCGGACAATGCGGTCGATCTCCACGATCTCCGCGTCGGTGAGCCCCGAGTAGGCCTTGGCGACCGTGACAAGCTTGCCCTCATGCCAGAGGCCGAGCGTGTAGTCGCTGTGGAGCCCGGCGCGGCGGCCGTGGCCGGCCTGGGCGTAGAGAATGACGGCGTCGATCTCCAGGGGCTCCACCTTCCACTTCCACCAGTCGCCCCGCGTGCGGCCCACGGCATACGGGCTGGTACGCCGCTTGAGCATCAGCCCTTCGACGGCCCGCGATCGGGATTCAGCCCGTGAGGCGGCGAGGTCAGCCCAGGAGTCGCCCGTCACGAGCGGCGAGAGGAAGATGCGGCCGGCGTCAGCCGGCGCCGTGCCCGCGAGCGCTTCAGGAAAGGGCGTGGCAATCAGGAACTCAAGCCGCTGCCGCCGCTGGGCAAGGGGCCGCTGCCGCAGGTCGATGCCGCCTTCTTCGAGGAGGTCATAAGCCACAAACACGCACGGCACTTCAGCGAGGACTTTCTTCGTGACCTGCTTGCGGCTCGCCCGCTTCGAGAGCATTGCGAACGGCAGCAGCCGGCCGTCGCGAACGGCGAGCAGCTCGCCGTCGAGCACGGTGCCCGGCGGGAGCGAGCCTCCTGCGGCGACGATCTCGGGAAAGGCGTTGTTCACCAGTTCCTCGCCGCGGCTCCAGAGCGTCGCGCTGTCGCCGCGCCGGACGAGCTGCGCCCGCATGCCGTCCCATTTCCACTCTGCCTGCCACTCGGCCACCGCGCCGAGATCCTCGGCCACGTGCTCGACCAGCGTGCGATCGAGGGCGGAGGCGAGAAAGAAGGGATAGGGCCGCCGGCTGTCGGCCGCCGCGGGTTCCGGGGCGAGCAGTTGCGCGAAGGCGGCGCCGTCGGCCGGCGGCTCGCCCATCAGCCGGTGGGCCATCTCGGCCTGATCGACGTCGGCCAGTTCAGCGAGCGCGCGGGCCACGAGTGTTCGTGACACGCCGACGCGGAGGCCGCCGGTGAGCAGCTTGTGCCAGACGATCCGCTCCCGCGGGGCGAGCCGCTTCCAGACGGCTGAAACGACCTCGCGTTTGCGGGCATCATCGGCGCCACGAAGGTCGTGGATCGTGGTCTGCATCGCCTCCGCAAGGCCAATGTCAGAGGGGGCGTCGGCCGGTGAATCAGACTCGGGCAACAAGAGCGCGAGCGTCTCAGCGAGATCGCCGACATGCGCGTAGCACTCCTCGACGAGCCAGGCGGGGTAGCCGGTGGTCGCGGCGGCCCACTCGCGGAGCTGCGCGGTCGAGATGCTACGAAGTTGACGTCCGCCCGAGAGCACGGCCAATGCGGCAGCCGCGTCGGTGGCCGGGACGGCTGCAAAGTAGTCCCGCAGGGCGGCCACTTTCTCCGTGATGCTCGTCGTGCCATCGAGCCGCCAGTAGAGATCGGTGAAGTGTTTCATCGCCGCGCGCCCATCACGGACCCTCCGCGGCGGCGGTGTCGATGGTGGTGTCCTCGACATCGCTCACGTCGTCATCCTCGGCCGTCGTGGCGGCGTCGGGCGTGGCTTCGCCCGTGAACCGCGTCGCCAGTACTGCGGCGTCGAGACCGCGGGACTCGCGGAGGTAGCGGGAGAGCGCGTCGCTGAAGCCGTGGGTCGCCAGCACGCGCCGGGCGCCGGTCGCGTCGATCGCCGCGAGCAGGCCCGGGAAGTCGGCATGATCGGACACGGCAAAACCCTTGTCGAAGCCGCGGCGGCGGCGCACACCCCGCAGCATCATCCAGCCGGAAGCCATCGCCACGCTCGACTCCCCGAAGAGATTGAGCCACGAGCTGCCGAGCACGCTCGGCGGTGCGATGACGAGCGCCCGGCCGTCGCCCACGCGGCGGGCCCGCGGTGGCACGCGGTCGATCGGGGGGAGCCGCACGCCGCTGGCCCGGTAGGCCTCGACGAGCTTCATGACCGCACCGTGGGCCACGATCGGCCCGATCGACGAGTCCACCATGGCGGCCAGCCGCTGGGCCTTGCCCAGTGAGTAGGCCAGCAGCACGCTCGTGCGGCCGGCGTCGCGATTGGCCTGCCACCAGGCGTTGATCTCGGCGGCGATCTCGGCGGGGCTCTGCCAACGGTACACGGGCAGGCCAAACGTCGACTCCGTCACGAATACGTCACAGGGCACATGCTCGAAGGGAGCGCAGGTCGGATCGTGGTGGAGTTTGTAATCGCCGGTCACCACCCAGGTGGTGCCGCCGTGCTCGACCCGCACCTGGGCCGAACCGAGCAGATGGCCCGCCGGATGCAGCGACACCTTCACCCCGTTCAGCGACACGCTCTCGCCGCGGCGGAGGGTGTCGATCGGCGCACCGCCGCCGATCCGTGAGCGGAGCACGAGCTTGCCCTCGGTGGCGCAGAGATAGCGGTCGCAGCCGGCGCGAGCGTGGTCGGCATGGGCATGCGTGATCACCGCCCGCGGCACCCGCCGCCAGGGATCGATGTGGAAATCGCCCCGCTCGCAGTACAGGCCCGACTCGGTGACGATGAGCAGATCGGACACGGCACGCTCGCTGAAGATTCCGCCGCGACAGGCGGGGAGATCGATCACTTGGCCCGTGCCGCAGCGATCGAACCTTCAGACTAACCCCGGTGGAGGTGGCCTAGCGATACGCCTGATTGCCGACGGCCGGGAAGCGATAACCACCGAATCCCAGAGGGGCATACGTGGGCCAGTCGCCCGGGGTCACCCCCGGCGGCGTGCCGTACATCTTCCACGTGGGCGTGCGGGGATTCGTCGGGGGCACGAAATACTTCGGCCGCGTGCCGTGGCCGGTGACGTACGGTGAGGCGCCCGGTGCATACGGAGCCTGCTTCTGAGGCGTGCCGAGCGACGCTGCGGACCGCGGCCCGCTGAACCAGCGACGGCCAGCGGCTTCGGCGCGATCGGCGACCGATGCCGAGACGAGCAGGGCGAGGAGGACGGCGGTCAGAGAGAGCGGCAGACGGCGCACGACGGAAGTTCCCGGATGGCGGACGACGGGTTCTCGGAGGAGTATCGGCCGGCGAGGCCGGCCATCTTCGCGGGACTGCCGTTGGCGCGACCGGCACGGATTGCGCCGGTCGTAGGGATGCCCGTCAGCCTGACGCCGCTTCGGAGGCTGCGTCGGGGAGGGCCGCGGCCCAACGAACTTCCATCTTCATGCCATACACCTTCTCGAAGAGGTCAGTGCGCCGCTCGGCGCCCCAGATGTCGACCTGCGGTTCCTGATCGGCGACGACGTCGAGCACGACGCGGCCATCCTCCACGGTGGCGATCACGTCGCGGACCTGTTGCGACCGGCTGCGGTCGAGGCCGCCAGCCACACGGAGGATCGCCGCCATTCGCTGCACGCGCCGCTGGTCGTCGGACGAGAGTCGGGCCAGGTTCTCGTGCTTTCGCTTGGGATGCGCGCCGCGGTGGTATCGGGCCACGTTGGCGATGAGTTCCACATCGTGCGGCCGCAGGCCCGGTAGCCGGCTGTTGCGAATGAGATGGTAGCTATGCTTGTGATGCTGGTCGTAGTTGATGACATAGCCGACGTCCTGGAGACGGGCGGCGCATTCGAGCAACAGCCGGTCGCCGGGGGACAGTTCCAGCGGGGTGGCGAGTTGCTCGAACATTCGGCCCGCGAGGGCGGCGACCTTGCGGCCATGCTCGAGTTCGCCGGAGCAGGCGGCCGCGAGCCGTTCGATCGCCGCGTGGCGATGTGCCTCATCGTCACCGTCGCCGCCGACGTTGGTCTCCTCGATCATCTCTCGGAGGAGCCCGTCACGAACGCCACGGGTGTGGATCGCCAGCGTGTTGACGTGGAATCGTTTCATCAAGGCGTCGATGATCGTGAGCCCCGCGATGATGATGTCGGCCCGGTCAGGAGTCATTCCGGGCATGCTTCGCCGCGCCCGCAGCGACATCTCCCGCAGCCGGTCGAGAAGATGTCGGACCTCGGCGTGGGATGCCTTGTAGCCCGCCACGGGCGCGTCGCTCTCGCCCTTCGCGGCCATCATCAGTTCGGCGAGCGTGGTGAACGTGCCGCCACAGCCGACGAGAAGATGGGGTGCAAAGAGGGGGCGTGTCGTCCGCTTCTTGAGGACGGTCGCAACCTCGTCGTCGAGCCGTTCGAGCCCCCGAGCGGCATCGACCGCGTCGCAGCACTCCCCGAGTCCGAACTGTTCGGTGAGGCGGACGGCGCCCAGCGGCGTCGAGAAGATCGACTCGATGAGGTTCCCCGTGGCAAACACGATCTCCGTGCTGCCGCCGCCGATGTCGGCGACGACCGTGTTACGGCCCGCCAGGTCGAACGCCTGCTGAACGCTCGCAAAGGCGAGTCGCGCCTCCCGTTCACCTGAGATCACCTCGACTTCCAGGCCCACCTCCTCGCGGACTCGGCGGCAGAACTCCGGACCATTCCGCGACTCCCGAACGGCGCAGGTCGCGATCGTCCGCAGTCGCGTCACCTGATATCCGGTGGCAATCTCCTTGAAGGTGCGAAGCGCGGCGACCGTGCGATCCATCGACTCGTCGTCGAGTCGGCCTTCCGACGAGACGCTACGGCCAAGACGGGTGGGCTCCCGTTCCTCGTCGAGGATTCGGTAGGTGCCCCCCCGGAGGGCTTCGGCGACGAGCAGCCGAACCGAGTTGGAGCCGATGTCGATCGCGGCCAGCCGACACGCCAGTTCGGCGGAAAGATAAATCTGCCGGTCTTCGCCGAGGTGGCTCGATTCGGTCACGATGGGTGATTCCAGGGTGTCGACTCCATCATACCTTCGCCACGCTACACTACGGGCCACGAGAATCGATTTCGAGTCACGTCGGCTTGGTCCGCGCCAGTGCAGCACCTTTCCGCCCCGATCGTTTTTGCCCGAGACAGTTCCGTGCCGACGGCCGGTTGCGTCGTGACGGTGGGCAACTTCGATGGCGTGCATCTGGGGCACGCGGCGATCGTGGCACGGCTGCGGGCGGCGGCCGACAGGCATGGCGTGCCTGCCGTCGCCCTCACGTTCGACCCGCACCCCGCCAGCGTCCTCCGTCCCGAGACGGCGCCGACGCCGCTCACCACGCCCCGGCGACGCGCGGAACTCCTGCTGGCGCTCGGCCTCGACGCGGTGCATGTGCAGCCAGCCGATCCGATCCTGATGGCGATCGAGGCCGAGGTCTTCTACGAGACGATGCTCCGGGGGAGACTGGCCGCGAGGGCCATCGTCGAGGGCAACGACTTCCGGTTTGGCGCCCGCCGTGCCGGTGACGTTCGGCTCCTGGAGGCGCTCTGCGGGCGAGATGGTGTCGAACTCGACATCGTGCCGCCGGTGATCGTGGATGGCGCGCCTGCCTCGAGTTCGCGACTACGGAGCCTGATCGCAGCGGGAGATGTGTCCCGGGCGAATGCCCTGGCCACGATGCCCTATCGCCTGAGCGGTACCGTCACGACGGGCGCCCGCCGGGGCGCGACGATCGGTTTTCCGACCGCCAACCTCACGGACATCGCCACGCTCCTGCCGGCCACCGGTGTGTATGCGGGACGAGCGCACGTCGATGGCGTCGCCTACGCGGCGGCCGTGCACGTCGGACCGAATGTCTCCTTCGGGGAGACGGCGATCTCGGTGGAGGCGCACCTCATCGGCTTCTCCGGTGATCTCTACGGCCGGACGCTCGACGTTGACTTCCTCGACCGCGTCCGGGACACTCGCCGCTTCACCTCCATCGACGATCTCACGTCGCAGCTCTCGATCGACGTGGCAGCCGCGGTGCGGATCGCGGCCGAAACCACCGCTCCCAGGAAAATATGATGCGACTCGATTGGGCGAGCCTGTTGACGGTTCTCAAGGGATGCGAGCGGGTGGTGCTCACGAGCCACGTGCGGCCCGATTGCGACGCGCTCGGTAGCGAACTCGGCATGGCCGGGATTCTCGAGGCGATCGGCAAGCACGTGCGGATCGTCAACGCCCAGGCCACGCCGGCGAACCTCCGCTGGATCGATCCCCGCGGCAGGATCGAGTCGCTCGCGGAGAAGGTGCGGCCGGCGGACCTCGCCGATCGCGACCTGTTCATCGTGCTCGACACCAGCGCCTGGGCGCAGCTCGGGGCGATGGGCGACGTCGCCAAATCGATGCGCGACCGGGTGCTCGTGATCGACCACCACGTCAGCGAAGACGATCTTTCCGATCGGTGGTTCAAGGACACGGCCGCCGAGGCGACCGCCAGGATCGTGTACGAAATCGGCCTGCGGCTCCGGGTGCCGCTCACGGAGGAGATCGCGACCCCGCTCTATGCCGGCCTCTCGACCGACACCGGGGGCTTTCGCTTTCCGTCGGTGAGCGGCGAGAGCTTCCGGATCGCGGGGCGGCTCGTCGATGCCGGGGCCAATCCGACTGCGATCTACCGCGAACTCTTCGAGCAGGACACCCTCGCCCGGCTGCATCTGGTGGGGCGGACGATCGCGGGTGCCGTCACCTCGCACGACGGCCGGGTGATCGTATCGACCGTCCGGCAGAAGGACATCAAGGAGGTGAAGGCCCAGCCGGCCGACACCGAGGACCTCGTCAACCTGACGCTCGCCGTGAAGGGCACCGAGGTGGCCGTGATCTTGATCGAACAGCCCGACGGCCGGATCAAGGTGAGCTTTCGCAGTCGCGGCCGGCTCGACTGCAACGCGCTGGCGGCGACGTTCGGCGGCGGTGGCCACAAGGCGGCGGCCGGGACGATCGTCGATGGGCCCTTCGAGTCGGCTCATGGCAAGGTCGTGGCCGCGGTCGATGCGGCATGGCTGGCGTTGCCGCCGGCCTGAACGAGCACATGCGCCGCCGGCCGGCGCGGCCAGCGGCGCCCCGGCCAACCCGAGGAGTAAGAGCCATGAACAAGCGTGACGCCCGGCGATCGGAGCGGCCCGCAGTCGCGGGCGGCCCAGTGCCGTTGCCGGCGGATTCGAGACGCAGCTTCCTCGCCAAGGTGGCGGCAGTCTGCTGCGGTGGCATCGCCACGCTCGTGCCCGTGGCCGCCGGCGTGTGGAGCTTTCTCGATCCCCTCGGACGCCGCGGCAGCGGGGCGACGTTTCTCCCGGTGACCGATCTGGCCGCCATCCCCGACGATGGCGTGCCCCGGCAGTATCTCGTGATCACGGACCGAACCGATGCCTGGACGGGGTTCGCGGCCGAGCCGGTGGGCGCCGTCTACCTGAGGCGTGAGAAGGGCTCGACGGAGGTCCAGGCGCTTTCGGCCACCTGTCCCCATGCGGGCTGCTTCGTCGAACTGGAGCCGACGGGTCGCTGCTTTCGCTGTCCTTGTCACAACAGCACGTTCGCGCTCGACGGCGGCATCGTCGCCCCCAGCCCCAGCCCCCGCGCGATGGACGCGCTCGACTGTCGCATCGGCGGGAACGGCGCGGTGGAGGTGAAGTGGGAAAAGTTCCGGGCCGGCATCGCCGGAAAGGAAGTGCAGGGATGAGCCGCGACGTTCAGCGCACCGTCGCGGCGGCGACCGCAGGGATCCCTCGCAAGGGACTCGTGGGACGCCTCGGCGACTTTCTCGACGACCGCACCGGCTACCGCGCGCTGGTTCACGAAGCGCTCTACGAGCGGGTTCCCGGTGGAGCCCGCTGGCGCTACGTCTGGGGCAGCACGCTCGTCTTCGCCTTCATGACGCAGGTGATCACGGGGCTCTTTCTCTGGGCGAGCTACTCGGCGAGCGGCCAGACCGCGTGGGAGAGCGTCTACTACATCCAGCACGAGATGGCCGGGGGCTGGCTGCTTCGCGGGATCCACCACTTCATGGCCCAGGCGATGGTGGTGCTGCTCGCGCTGCACCTCATGCAGGTGGTGATCGACGGCGCCTACCGGGCCCCGCGCGAGGTCAACTTCTGGCTCGGCCTGGTGCTGATGCTGCTCGTGCTCGGCATGGCGCTCACCGGGTATCTCCTGCCCTGGGACCAGAAGGGCTACTGGGCGACGATCGTGGCCACCAACCTCGCCGGCATCGTGCCGTTCGTGGGGCCGTCGCTGCAGCAGCTCGTCATCGGCGGGCCGGAGTATGGCCATCACACGCTCACCCGATTCTTCGCGCTGCATGCAGGCTTTTTGCCCGGCGCGCTGATCGTGATGCTCGTCGTGCACCTGTCGCTCTTTCGCAGGCACGGCCTGCACGCCAAGCAGCCGATCACCAAGCCCGATGCGATGTTCTGGCCCGATCAGGTGCTCAAAGATGCCGTGGCGATGCTCGCCGTGATGGCGGTCGTGCTGGGGGTGATCCTGATGCCGGCCTTGCGGGCGATGCTCGCGGGCGAGACGGTAGTGCCGGGCGAACTCGGCGCGGAACTCGGGGCGCCGGCCGACCCGTCGCTGCCCTATGCGGCGGCACGGCCGGAGTGGTATTTCCTGTTTCTCTTCCAGTTTCTCAAGGTCTTCGAGGGCTGGGGGGCCACGGGGGAGTTTTTCGGCGCGATCGTCGTGCCGGGGCTGATCATGGGCGTGATGTTCCTGATGCCGATTCTCGGCAACTGGAAGCTCGGCCATCGCTTCAACGTGGCCTTCATGCTGACCGTGCTCGCCGGGATCGGGCTGCTCACGGCCATGGCGGTCAATGAGGACTCCTACGCACTGTGGGTGCACAGGGCGTCGCTGGCCGAGGCTGAGAAGCTTCACGATCAGACGGGTGGAGACCCGGTGAAGCTCGCCGCCGCGCTCGGCAACGACTCAGCGAAGATCAACGCGATGGAGCGGCAGTGGAAGAAGCTCGAGCGGGTTCGCCACTCACAGGCCTTCCTCGACGCCTCGGCGCAGGCGAGGGCCGACGCCGCGCGGGCCATTGAACTCGCCGGCAGGCCGGAGAAGATCCCGCCGGCAGGGATGCTCGAGCTCGTTCGCCACGACCCGAAGAGCCAGGGACCGCGGCTCTTCGCTCAGCACTGCGGCAGCTGCCATGCCCATGTCGACCCGCTCGCTGCCGATGCGGAGGCCGTGATCGCGAAGTCGTCCGCCGCGAATCTCTTCGCCTTTGGCTCGGCACAGTGGATGCGGGGCCTGCTCGACCCGGCAGAGGTCGCCGGCCCCGCCTACTTTGGCAACACGGCCCACAAGGATGGTGACATGGTGAACTTCGTGCAGAACGACCTCACCGACGAGGCCACCTGGCCCAAGGCCGACATCGACGCCGTCGTCGTCGCCATGGCGGCCGAGTCGGGCACGGCAGTGCCGAAGGGGCTCGCGGAAATGGTCGACAAGGGCCGCGAACTCGTGGTGAGCAGCGACCGCTGCGGCGGCTGTCATGCCTTCCGTGACAACGGCACCGCCCCCGGCTCGGCCCCCGATCTCACGGGTTGGGGCGGTCGCGAGTGGCTCGTGGGCATCATCACCGATCCGACCCACGAGCGGTTCTACGGCGACACCAACGACCGCATGCCCAGTTTCGGCCAGGCCGCAGAGGGGGCGCTGCCGCCGCTCTCTGCCGTGCAGATCGGGCTGCTGGCCGACTGGCTCCGCGGCGAATGGTATCGGGCGACGGGGCACTGAGCAGACGCCCCGCGGCGGCTGCCGCCATCAAGACGCCGGCCCGTCCCGGACGTATCGTTGAGCCAGCGACGGGTCGCCACGAGGCCCCGGTTCCATCCTGTCCGATCGAGGTTCAGTGTCATGCAGTGGAAGGTGTTGGTGGCCGCCTGCGTCTTTGGTCAGGTGTCGCTGGCGGATGGTCCGCCCGTCGAACGCACGTCCTCTCCCCCGGGGAGCATCTCGGTGGTGTTCGTCGGCGACGTGATGCTCGACAACGGCCCCGGGCACGCCGTTGCGTCCGGCCGAGATCCCTTCGCCGCGTGCGAGGAGCTCCTGCTCGACGCCGACTTCACGGTG
>JAUMAF010000163.1:0-6622 GCA_032117045.1 Pirellulales bacterium
GGGGAGCGTCGTCGTCCGCGGCCGGCTGCGCAACCCCGAGCAGCTCACCGACGAACTCGCGGTCGCGATCGAGGTCCGCGATCCCGCTGGCGTGGTCGTCCACCGCCGCGAGGTGAAGCTCGCCCCGTGGGAGGGCGAGAAGGAACTCGATGCGTTCGCGATTCCCGCACCGGCCACCTGGTCGCCCGGCTCGCCCCGGCTCTACTCGTGCCGGGTGACGCTCGCCTCGCCCCACGGTGACCACGAGGTTGCCGAGCGGTTCGGCCTGCGGAGCGTGGAGTGGGTGCCGCACGGCCCCTTCCGCCTCAACGGTGAACGCCTGCTGCTCCGCGGCACGCACTACCACGAGGATCACGCCGGCGTGGCGGCCGCGGTGCCCGACGACGTCGTCCGCCGCACCATGACGCAGATCAAGGAGATGGGGGCCAACTTCGTCCGCCTCGGCCACTACCAGCAGGCGCCCCTGGTGCTCGACTTGTGCGACGAACTCGGGCTGCTCGTCTGGGAGGAGATCCCCTGGTGCCGCGGCGGGCTCGGTGGCGAACGCTACCGGCAGCAGTGCCGTGACATGCTCGTGGCGATGATCGACCAGCACCGCAACCACCCCTCGGTCATTCTCTGGGGCCTCGGCAACGAGAACGACTGGCCGGGCGATTTCCCGACGTTCGACAAGGCAGCCATCCGTTCCTTCATGACCGAGCTCAACGGCCTCGCCCACAAGCTCGACCCGTCGCGGAAGACGGCGATCCGCCGCTGCGACTTCTGCAAGGACGTGGTCGACGTCTATGCGCCGAGCATCTGGGCCGGCTGGTATTCCGGCCGCTACCGCGAATACCGCACGGCGGCCGAGAAGGCGATCGCCGACACGCCCCACTTCTTCCATGCCGAGTGGGGCGGCGACAGCCATGCCGGCCGGTTCGCCGAGAATCCGGAGCAGATGCTCGAGCAGGTGGCGGAAGGACAGGGGACCGCCGAGGTCGGCAAGGCCTACAAGTCATCCGGCGGCAAGGTGCGGATGTCGAAGGACGGCGACTGGTCGGAGAACTACATGGTGAACCTCTTCGACTGGCACCTCCACGAGCAGGAGCGGATGGACAACCTCTCCGGCGCCGCCGCCTGGATCTTCAAGGACTTCTCGACGCCGCTGCGGCCGGAGAACCCCGTGCCCCGCGTCAACCAGAAGGGCGTGGTCACCCGCGACGGCACGCCGAAGGAGAGCTACTACGTCTTCCAGAGCTACTGGGCCGAGAAGCCGATGGTGCACCTGCTCGGCCACGGCTGGCGGGAACGGTGGGGCAAGGCCGGGGAGGCGAAGGAGATTCGGGTCTATTCCAACTGCCCGCGGGTGGAACTGTTCGTGAACGGCACGTCGGCCGGCGTGAAGGCCCGCGACATCGCCGATTACCCGGCGGCCGGCCTGCGGTGGAACGTGCCGCTCGTCGCCGGCAGGAACGTGGTCCGGGCGGTGGCCCGCGGCGATTCGGGCGACCTCGGCGACGAGATCGCGTTCGACTACCGCACGGAGCCCTGGGGCAAGCCGACGAGGCTCGCGCTCGCCGAGGTGTCGCGGGATGTCGCTACCGTGCTCGTCGAGGCCGCCGCCCTCGACAAGGAGGGAGCCGTCTGCCTCGATGCGGCCAATGTCATCCGATTTGGCACCGTTGGTGAAGGCGCCCTCGTCGACAACCTGGGCACGCCCGACGGCTCGCGGGTGGTGCAGCTCGCCAACGGCCGGGCCCGGATCCGGATCGTGCTCTCGGGCCGCAAGGCGGTGGCCGCGGTCACATCGCCCGGTCTGAAGCCGGCGTTCGTGACGCTCGAAGCGGAGCCGGCGGCCCACAAGGCCGAGCCGGCCGCGGCCGGCTCGGCCAAGGCATCCCCGGTCGCGTCTTCCTGGGCATCCGCCGCGGCCATGATCGACGTCGCCGGTCTCGACCGCGAGCGGATCATGGCGGCCGCCGACGCCGCCCTGCCGCTCCCGCCGCTCACGATCACGCCGTACCGTGCCCCGCATGCCGAAGGCTCACCGCACGACTTCTATTCCAACGGCGACTACTGGTGGCCTGACCCTGCAAAGCCCGACGGGCTGCCATACCTCCGCCGCGACGGCGAGACCAACCCCGGCAACTTCGTCGCCCACCGGCAAGCGGTGAACGCGCTGCGGGACCGCGTCGCGGCCCTCGCCGCCGCCCGGCTCGTGACCGGCGACGCCCGCTACGCCGCGAAGGCCGATGAGCTGCTACGGGTGTTCCTGCTCGACCCCGCCACCCGGATGAATCCGAATCTCACTCATGCCCAGGCGGTGCCCGGCGTCTCGGCCGGCCGGCCGGCCGGGATCATCGACGGGCTGCACCTGATCGAGGTCGCCCGCGCCGTGAAGGTGCTCGCGCGAGAAGACGCCCTGCCCGCAGCGACGGTCGCTGGCGTGAAGCGGTGGTTCGCCGACCTCTGCGCGTGGATGACCACGAGCGAGAACGGCCGTAAGGAGGCCGCGGCGAGGAACAACCACGCCGTCGCCTATTTCGTGCAGCTCGCGGCGTTCGCCGACCTCGTGGGAGACGAGTCGCTCCTCGCGGAGTGCCGGCGGCAGTTCAGGGAGGTGTTCATACCGAATCAGATGGCGGCCGACGGCTCATTCCCGGAGGAACTTGGCCGGACCAAGCCCTACGGCTATTCGATCTTCCAACTCGACCAGATGGCGACGCTCTGCCAGATTCTCTCGACGCCGGCCGACGACCTGTGGTCGTTCCAACTCCCCGACGGCCGGGGCATCCGCCGGGCCGTGGGCTGGCTCCAGCCGTACCTCATCGACAAGGCGTCGTGGCCCAAATCGCCCGACGTCGAGCATTGGGACGGCTGGCCGGTGCGGCAGCCGCACCTGCTCTTCGCCGGTCTGGCCTTTCGCGACCCTGCCTGCCTCGACCTCTGGAAGCGGCTTCCGGCTGAACCATCGGATCCGGAGGTCCGCCGCAACGTGCCGATCACGCAGCCGCTGCTGTGGGTCCGATAGCGACCACGGCACCCACGGGAAGCACCCCCTTTTCAGCGCCCTGCAAAAATCCGACCTTCGAACCGTGGCTGAGGCGATGTTGCCGGTCGAGGGTGTCCGGTCTAGGGTTAGGGGTTGTGGCAGTGGGTCAGTCGTCGAGCTGGAAGCAACGTCATGATCGCGTCAGTCAATCCCGAGGTGGTCGTCATCGGCGGCGGGCCTGCAGGGGCCACCACGGCCACGCTCTTGGCGCAGCAGGGACGGACGGTGCGGCTGCTCGAGCGGGAGCGGTTCCCCCGGTATCACGTCGGGGAGTCGCTGATCCCGGAGACGTTCTGGGTGCTCGAGCGGCTCGGCATCCTGCCGACGCTGCGGGGCGGCCCTTTCGTCGAGAAGCACAGCGTGCAGTTCGTGTCCGAGCAGGGCCGCGTGTCGGAGCCGTTTTACTTTGCCGATTACAAGGAGCATGAAAGCTCGCGGACGTGGCAGGTGTCGCGGCAGGAGTTTGACCAGTTGATGCTCGACAACGCCCGCCGGCACGGAGTCGATGTGCAGGAAGGGGTGCGAGTGCTCGAGGTGCTTTTCGAGGGGGAGCGAGCGGTGGGCGTGCGGGCGGTCGATGACTCGGGCATCGAGCAGGTGATTCGCTGCCAGGTCGTGGTCGACGCCGCCGGCCAGAGCGGCTTGATCCTCGATCGGCTGGGGCTGCGGCAGTGGGACCCGGTCTTGAAGAAGGCGGCCATCTGGACCTACTGGAAGGGGGCGGTGCGGGAGACCGGCCGCGATGCCGGCGCCACCCTCGTCATGCAGACGGCGGGAAAGATCGGCTGGTTTTGGTACATCCCGCTCGCCGCCGACGTGGTCAGCGTCGGCGTGGTGGCCCCCTACGATCACCTCTTCAAGAATCGCGATTTGAAAGACCTCGAAGCGATCTACGGCGAGGAAGTGGCCCGCTGCCCCGGCGTGCAGCCACGGATCGCCGCGGCGGAGCGGATCGCGCCGTTTCGGGCGGCCAAGGAATACTCCTACCGCTCCACGAAGGTGGCCGGCGACGGCTGGGTGCTCGTGGGCGATGCCTTCGGGTTTCTCGATCCGCTTTACTCGTCCGGGATTCTGCTGGCGCTCAAGAGCGGTGCACTTGCGGCCGACGCGATTGCCGCCGGACTCGACCAGGGTGACACGTCGGCTGATCGACTCGGCGTGTGGGGGCCCGACTATGTCGCCGGAATGGATCGGATGCGGAAGCTCGTGTGCGGCTTCTACGACGGCCTCAACTTCGGCCAGCTCGTGAAACAGCATGGCGATTCGAAACCGCTCATCACCGACATCCTGATCGGCGACTTCTTCAAGGATGGCATCGACGCCCTGTGGCCGTTGATGGATCAGTCCATGGATGCGTCGATGGACGCGTGCACGGAGAAGGCCGGCGGTGCGGCCTGTGCCGAAAAAACCGCCTGAGGTGCTGCGTTGGCAGCCCGACCGGGGTCGGTTTGAGGTGTATGCTTGGGGGTCGGGGGCTGCGCCGGCAAAGTCGCCGCAGACTGCCCCGTCGTCTCGCCCCGGTATCGACCTGCTTCCCTGCCGTCGGCCCCCTGTCTGACACGGATGACTGACAACCGCGAGTTCATCGAGGAGTTTCTCGTCGAGTCGGGTGAAAACCTCGACCAGCTCGACCAGGATCTGCTTGCGCTGGAAAAGCAGCCTGGCGATGCCCAGCGGGTGGCGAGCATCTTTCGAACGGTTCATACGATCAAGGGCAACAGCGGCTTCTTCGGGTTCTCGAAACTCGGCGCCCTGGCCCACAGCGGCGAGCATCTTCTCGGCCGCCTGCGGGACGGCAAGCTGACGCTCGATGATCGTGTCACGGGCTCGCTCTACTCGATGGTCGATGCGGTGCGGTCGATCCTGCAGTCGATCGAGACCACGGGCAACGAGGGCGATCAGGATTATCGCGACCTGTCTCGGGCACTCGCCGCCGCGGCCGAGCAGACCGCAATGTCCACGTCACCGCCACCGGCGACTCAGGAGCCACCGGCCGTTCCCGAGGCCCCAGCGGCCACGCCTGCTGCGGCAGCAGAAGATTCAGCGGTGGCGTCGGACCCGGTGCTGCCGGTCGCCATCCCCACTCCAGCCGCTCCTCCTGCGGCTGCACCTCCGCCGACGCAGCGAATTCCACCCGTCCAGCCGGCCGCGTCCGCTGCCGGGGCGGCGGCGGAGACCACGGTCCGAGTGGACGTCGATCTGCTCGCGTCGATCCTCGATCTGGTCGGTGAACTCGTGCTGGCCCGCAACCAGCTGCGGAGCCTCGACAGCGACGATCCAGCCGTGCAGGCCGTGGCTCAGCGGATCAACACCGTGACCAACGCGCTCCAGGAGACCGCGGTCAAAACCCGGATGCAGCCGGTCGAGCACGTCTTTAACCGCTTCCCAAGGACCGTTCGCGACGTCGCCGTTTCCTGTGGCAAGGAAGTGGAGCTGGTGATCGACGGCGCCGATACCGAACTCGATCGAACACTCATCGAGAGCATTCGCGATCCGCTCACGCACCTGATCCGCAACTCCGTCGACCACGGCATCGAGCCCCCGGACGTCCGCATCACCCGGGGCAAGCCCCGGGTGGGCCGGCTTTCACTCAGGGCCTTCAACGAGAGCGGCCGGGTGACGATCGAGGTGGCCGACGACGGCGGCGGCATCGCCTTCGAGAAGGTGCGTGAAAAGGCGGTGGCGCGGGGGCTCGTCTCGGCCGCGGAGGCGGCGACCATGCCTGCCGATCGGGTTCTGCAGTTCATCTTCGAGCCCGGGTTCTCGACGGCGGCCACCGTCACCAGCGTGTCGGGCCGCGGCGTGGGCATGGATGTGGTGCGGACCAACATCGAGGCGATCGGCGGCACGGTCGATATCCAGAGCGGCGTGGGCACCGGCACCGTCGTACGCGTGCATGTGCCCTTGACGCTTGCGATCATGCCGGCGCTCGTCGTCCGCTGCGGGAGCGAGCGGTTTGCCATCCCGCAGTCGGCCGTGGGCGAACTGGTGCCGCTCAAGCGAGACCGCTCCGGGCCCCGGATCGAAGGGCTCGCCGAGGCGCCGGTCATGCGGGTTCGTGGCCGGCTCGTGCCGATCGTGTTTCTCGATCAGTTTCTCGGCATCCGGGAAACGACGGCCTGTCGCGAGGACGGGACTGTCGTGCTCGTGCGGGTGGATGACCGCGAGTTTGGCCTCGTGGTCGACGGGATGCAGTCCGGCACGGGTCATCTGCGGTGCCGCGAACTCCTCGACGCCGCCAGCCTCTCCACGATCGTCGTCAAGCCGATCGGCGGATTGCTGACGGGGATGGGGCTCTACTCCGGCGCCACCGTGCTCGGTGACGGTGGTGTCGTGCTGATCCTCGACCTCCGCGGCCTTCTAAGAATTGCACGACTGCCGGCGGTCGAGCGTGAGCCCGACGTCGCCGTGGCTCCCGCCATCGAAATCGCCGACCGCTACCTCGTCTGTGGCACCCTCGGGGGCCGGAGGGTCGCCGTGCCGCTCGCCGATGTGGTGCGGCTCGAGACGTTTCAGCGTGACGAGGTGCAGGTGGTCGGCCAGCGGCGGGTCGTCCGCCGCGGCGACGTGTTCACGACGCTTCAGGACACC
>JAUMAF010000164.1:0-4066 GCA_032117045.1 Pirellulales bacterium
CGGTTCTCGCGGCCTAGCGCCGCCCCGGCCTCTCTGATCCGTCCGCTGTTCGCGCCGTTCGTTCATCCGCGCCCCGCAGGCGTCGCGGTTCCCGCGGTTCACCATCCGAGGCCTGCCATGAACGCTTTGCCTGCCGTGCTTCGTCGAGGCATTCGCCCTCTGCTCGTCGTCGCAACCGTTGTTTTGCTCGCCGGAATCGTCCCGACCGACGCCCGCGGCGGGACGGTCGTCCGCTTCGACACGAATCTCGCCGACTTCGACGTCGAACTCTTCGACGCGGAGATGCCGATCACGGTGGCCAACTTCCTCTCGTACGTGTCGGGCAGCTCGTACTCCTCCACGCTCATCCACCGCAGCACGACCTACAACCCGTCCGACATCCAGATCATCCAGGGAGGCGGCTACCTGCTCTCGGGCAACCAGATCCTGCCGGTCGCCACAAACGCACCGATCGTGCTCGAGTCGGGCACCGCGACGAACGTCCGCGGCACGCTCGCCATGGCCCGGGGCGCGGCGACCGACAGTGCCACCAGCCAGTACTTCTTCAACGTCCAGGACAACCCGGCCCTGAACGGCAACTACGCCGTGTTCGGCCGGGTGGTCGGGGCGGAGGGCCTCACGGCGCTCGACACGATCGGGGCCGTAACGGTTTACGACGTGAGCGTGCAGCTGGGATCGGCCTTCTCCGAACTCCCTCTCACAAGTCCGTCGCTCGATCCGAGCAGCCTCGTGATAGTCAACAGCGTGGCTGTGGTGCCGGAGCCTTCGGCGACGGTGCTCGCGGCGATCGGGATCGCTGCCGCCGCAGGCGCCGCTCGCCGCAGGCGCGGTTGTCGGCCTGGTGTCCTCCAGCGGTACGGCGGCACAGCCAAAGCAGCCTAATATCCTCGTCATCTGGGGCGATGACATCGGCCAGTCAAACATCAGCGCCTTCACGCGGGGCACGATGGGCTACCAGACGCCGAACATCGATCGGATCGGGCGGGAGGGCATGATGTTCACCGACTACTACGGTGAACAGAGCTGCACGGCGGGTCGGTCGTCGTTCCTGCTCGGCCAGAGCGTCTTCCGCACCGGGCTGTCGAAAGTCGGCCTCCCCGGAGCCAAGGAGGGCATCAGCCCGCTCGATCCCGGCACGCGGATGCACTTTCGCACGCACATCAGCGACGAGCGGTCTCCGCCGCGACCCCTATGAGCGGGCCTCGGTGACATCCAACACCTATTACGACTGGATGATCGACCGGGCCTTCATGTTGGTGCCGGCCCAGGCCTACGTTGGGAAGTTCCTGGCGACCTTCAAGGACTTCCCGCCGCGCATGAAGGCTGACAGTTTTTCGCTCGACAAGGTCATGGAGACGCTGAAGCAAGGAGCGTCGGGCGCCCACTGACGGTTCCCGTGGCCGTGTTCACAAGGTCGCGTTGGCACGGACGCCATAGGCCAGACCGCTCGCAGAGTTCGGGGTACAACACCGGCACTGCCTGACCCCCAGCGGAAACTCCTCGCCCACCCGGGCCATGAGTTTGGCCCAGGCGATCCGGGATGTGTCGTGAGAAAGCGGTTGGTCGCACGAGTCGCAGCAGTCGCCGGTGGCATCTCCGCGTATCGCATGTCCGTCACCGGTCGCGGCATCGCGCAACCTGCCGGCGGCGGCGAAGCCTGGACGCTTCCGCTGCAGAGTAGATCTGGTAGCGGCACTTCCGCAAGCATCGCACGGGTGCCCCGCCTGCCTTGGGCTTTGGCGGTTCGATCAAACCCGTGGAGACCGCGCCGCCAGCCGTCAGAGTCGCGCTCGGCGACCATGGCGGGCCCAACTTCCCCAGCTTCACGAGACCTTCGGCCCCCAACGGGGAACCGCCCGAGCTTTTTTGCCCGCAGGCTGCACGTCGCCACGCGACCGAGCCGAAACCTTGAAGGCCATGACCACCCGTGCGAAGCACACCACGACGTCCGCGCGAGCCGCTGCAAAGCCCGCCGCCATCGTCGTGGCGGTGTGGCTCGCCTGCGTCGGATCGCTCAACGCCGCTGAGTTTCAGGAACTCAACACCGATCGCGATGCGTTCACGCCCGCGACGACGACCGCGACGATGGGCACCGTGCTCACCGAGGCGTCGTATGTGTGGATCGACAATCGCGGCACGCCGGCCACCAACAGCTTCCCCGAATTGCTCGTGCGGATCGGCGCCCGCGAACGATTCGAGTGGCGGCTCGGTTTCAACTACGAGCAGAACTCGGGGGGCAGCGTCGTCGCAGCCGTCGAAGTCGGTGAACCGCCGGACGGCGAGAGCGGCGGCGAGGAGGCCAATCTGCTCTACGGCTGCAAGCTCCGGGTCACCGATCAGGAAGGCTGGATACCGCGGAGTTCGGCCATCGTGGAGGCCTTCACGCCCGTCGCCGGCGACATCTGGGGCACGGAACCGTCGGCCACCTATGCCTTCGGATGGGAACTGCCCACGGAGTGGAGGTTCGACACCGCGATCCGCTACGCCCGCGCCGAAAGCGTGGAGGGCTGGTTCGATCGCTGGATGCCGTCGGCCGTTCTGCGGATCCCGGTGACCGACCGCTGGGAGGTCCACGCCGAGTGGTTCGGCAGTTGGAGCCAGGGCCTCGCCGACGACTCGGTGCAGCCGTTCGCCGGCCCTGGCACCCACTTCATGCTGACACCGACCTTCGAGATCGGCTGCCGCATGGGCTGGGGCCTCACCCGCGACGCGGCGGGCTATTTCGTCGACTCCGGCGTCGGCTGGCGGTTCTGACGCCGAGGAAGGGCTCGCCGCGGGGCTGTCGCTCGCGATCGTCTCGATGGTGGCCACCTGAGACAGCGGCCCGCAGCCTCACCAGCCGATCCACAGGGCCTCGAGCCCGCGGAAGTGCCAGGCATCCTTGATCAGCGGCGGCTCCTCGATCCGCATTCCCGGAAGCCGCTCGAACAGCACCCGCAGGGCCACCTGCATCTCGAGCCTCGCCAGCGGGGCCCCCACGCAGGCGTGGATGCCCGCGCCGAAGCTGACGTGGGGATTCGGCGACCGGGTGGCGTCGTATCGTTCCGGCTCGGCAAACCTCGCGGGGTCGCGATTCGCCGAGCCAAGCAGCAGGCCGATCACGTCGCCCACAAGGAACCGCTCGCCGGCGACCTCGACGTCTTCCAGCGCGTAGCGCGTGAACATGTGAAGCGGGGCGTCGAACCGCAGCATCTCTTCGACATGGCCGGCGGGGTTCGCGGCAACCGCCGCGGCGGCATGTGGCACGTGCTCGAGGATCGCCCGCACGCCATTGCCCACCGCATGCACCGTCGCCTCGTGGCCGGCATTGAGAAGGAGGATTCCCATTGTCACGATCTCATCGTCCGTGAGCCCCTGCCCCGCATGATTGGTCGCCATCACGAGTTGCGAGAGAAAGTCGTCCTGCAGTTCCCGCCGTCGCGCGGCCACGAACTCCCGCATGAACGTCGAAAACTCAGCGGTCGCGGCCACTGTGCGATCCTCGATCGACCGATCGCGGCGGGCCTGGTAAATCGCCACCATGTCGTGCGACCAGGCGAGCAGTCGCGGGCCCAGACCCCGCGGCACGCCCAGAAAGTCGGCGATCACACCCACGGCGAGCGGTGCCGCATACTCGGCCACGAGGTCGCACCGCCCACGGCCCGCGAAGCCGTCCACGAGGTCGTGCGCCAGTTGCTCGATCGGCGCCGAAAAGCGATCCACCTGTCTGGGAAGGAAGGCCGCGTTTACGAACCCCCGGAGCCGGGTATGCCGCGGCGGCTCGAGCTCCAGCAGCGAATGCTGCTCGAAGTCGCGAAACGGGCCGAGATGTGTCGCCGGCTCCGGCCAGCCGAGTTGGGCCCGCGTGGCCACGTGAAGGATCTGCCGGCCGAAGCGTCGGTCACGGAGCAAGGCGTTGACGTCGTCGTATCGCGCCATGCAGCGATGCCCGAGCTGCCGCCACGCGAACACGCGGCCGAGGTCTCGCATGACGGCGTAAAACGGATACGGATCGCGGACGAACGCCGGATCGCACGGATCGAGGTCGAAAATCGGAATGGCGGCCATGCGATCATCATGCCAGCCG
>JAUMAF010000165.1:0-11569 GCA_032117045.1 Pirellulales bacterium
GCTCCACCGCCACGTCGAGGCTGGCCGCGGTCTCATCGCGGAGGAATTCGACCGTGACGGTCTGGCCCGGCTTGGTGGCGGCGAGCGCCGCACGCAGCGCCGCGGCGTCGGCGGTGGGCGCGTCGCTGATCCGCGTGATCACGTCGCCCGGCTTGAGACCTGCACGCGCCGCGGGCGTACCGGCCCCCACGACACCCACGCGGCAGCCCTGGTCGACCGACTCCACGGCCAGGTGGCCGAGATAGCCGGACCGATCGTCCTGATCGTGAAACTTCTCGTCGGCCAGTTCGATCCGCTCGACGGCGGCACCACGACTGGTGAGCGTGACGAGCATCCGGGCCGCTGCGGGATCGAGCGAGCCGAGCGTGCGTCGCACTCTCGGGGCGGCGGCCGGCATGCCGCCGATGACAGCGTCGCCGGCGCGACCGTCTTCGCTGGTGGCCGTCTGAGTCGCCTCCGGACGGCGGTCAGCAGCCGCGGGCTTCTCGGTGCCAGCCTCGGGCACGGCGGTATCGCCGACCGCCACGGCCGCATCGGCAGCCGGCTTGGGCGGCCGGGGGAAGAGCCACGTCTGCAACGCCTGACTGGCGATGATGATGGCCAGCGAGATCGCGAAGAACTGAATGTAACGACGGTCCACGGCGAATCCTTGCGGCGGGAAAGAGTGGCGGAAAGGAGCGGTTGTGAGAAACGGTTGAACGCGGAGACAGCAAGCGGTGGCTGGAACGAAAGCAAACGACAGTCTAGGCAACTCGTGGCGGGGGTTCGTCAGCGGCCCTGGCCAAGCCGGTCGCCGAGGAAGTTGTCGAGGTCGGCGATGCCGTGAATTTTTCGGCACGTCGTCTCGAAGGGATAGGCGATGCGGCGAAATCGCACCCGACGATCGTCCTCGACCACCACGTAGCAGGCCCGTGGATCGTTGTCTCGTGGCTGCCCCACCGACCCGACGTTGACCATGGCCTTTGTCGAGGGCAGATCGATCGCCACCTCCGCGTCATCCCGCGGCACGCTTGGCGAAATGAACTCCGGCGACATCGTGAAGACACCGGGGATGTGGGTGTGGCCCTGAAAGCAGTAGCGGCCGACGAGTTCGAAGATGTGCTCCATCTTGAGCGGATTGTAGATGTCTTCGGGGAAGACATACTCATCGAGCGGACGGCGGGCCGAACCGTGGACAAAGAGCAGGTCGCCCTCGGCATGGGTGCGGGGCAACTCGCCGAGGAAATCCATCAGCGGATCGGCCGAGTGCCGCGGCATCCGGTCGTGCATCTCGAGTTGGCTACGGGTCCAGCGGATGGCCCGCTCCGCCCCGGAGTTGAAACCGTCCGGATCGAAGAGCGCGCCCTGATCGTGATTCCCGAGGATCACGAGGCCGCACCGATCCCTGACCAGCTTGACGCACTCGCACGGATTCGGACCGTAGCCGACGATGTCGCCGAGACAGACGATGGCATCGACCTGCTCACGGTCGATATCCTCGAGAACCGCCTGAAGCGCCTCGAGGTTGCCGTGGACGTCGCTGATGATGGCCCGCTTCACGTAGACTCCAACCGTCGCGGGCCGCGATTTGGCTGGCATTCCGCTCATTTTCAGGTTACGGCCCCCCTCCGGCGCGGTCAAGGACACGTCCTGCCGCCGCGTCACCATCGCCCCATGAAAATCCTCGCGATCGATACGAGTCTCGGTTCCGGCTCGGTGGCCGCGGCCGATGAAGGCGGAGGCGACGAGATGCCACTGGGGCCTGCCGGCGAGCATGCGCGGGTGTTGACCAAGGCCCTGATCGAGGTCGCCAGCCGGAGAGGATGGGGCGAGGGCAGCAATCCGATCACCGGCCTCGGGCCGGACGACGTGGTGGCGGTGGTCCGAGGTCCGGGTTCTTTCACAGGTCTTCGTGTGGGCGTGACGGCCGCCAAGGCGATCGCCTGGACCACCGGATGCCACCTCGTGGGCGTCTCCGGTTTCGAGGTCATTGCCCGCCGGACAGGTCGGCTGGACGGCTGGACGGACACTCCCGTGGCGATTGCCTACGACGCCGGTCGTGGCGAGGTCTTTGCCGCCTGGGCCGAGCCTGCCGCCACCGACGCCCTTGGCTGGCGGCTGGCAGCGCCGTGCCTGCTCCCGTTCGACGACTGGCTCGGATCGCTACCGTCGGGATCACACGTGAGCGGTCCGGCCGTCGATGCCCATCGGGAGCGACTCGTGGCCCACGGCGGCGTCGTGTGCGCGTCGCGCGAAGCGTGCCTGCCATTCGCGCTCGATACGGCAGCCATCGCCGGGCTCAAGGCGCTCGCAGGCGAGTTCGACGATCCCCGCACGTTGGTGCCCGACTACCTCCGGCCGAGTTACGCCGAAGAAGCAAAGCCTCGTGGCTCGGGAAGCCCAACGCCGTGAGGCATGGGGTGAACTGTCCAAGCCCAACGCCGTGAGGCGTGGGGTGAACTCCGAAATGGGGTTGGGGTCCAACGTGGCTCGGCCCGCGGCCTCACGGCCGGTCGGCTTGCACACATCCCGGATGCGATCGTGAGGAGCCGGTCGGTGGGCACGCACAGAAGCCGGGAATCTTTGCGACTCACGAGCGGCGGCCCGTCGGCCAGCCGGGCATCCTGTCGCAAAATCCCCGGCTTCGAGCATGCCTACCGCCGGCGAACCAATCCGGCACCGCATCACGAGCACGACGCTCGAACCACGCGCCCCCGGACTTCCGACGGTAGCCAGCCCGTACGGCCCCGGTACATTGGTGCCTCAGGCTCTCCGTTTCACGCCTCCGCCCCGGAAAATTCCATGCGACCGATCACGAAACTCCTCGTCGCCAATCGCAGCGAGATCGCCATCCGGGTCTTCCGGTCGGCGCACGAACTCGGCATCCGCACCGTCGCGATCTACGCCCACGAAGACCGCTTCGCGCTCCATCGCTTCAAGGCCGACGAGGCCTATCTCATCGGCAAGCCGGGAGAGCCGATCCGCTCGTATCTCGACATCGACGGCATCGTCGCGCTCGCCAAGGCCCACGGCGTCGACGGCATCCATCCGGGCTACGGATTCCTCTCCGAGAATCCGGAGTTTGCGGCGGCCTGCGGCAAGGCCGGGATCACGTTCGTGGGCCCGCGGGTCGAGTTGCTGCAGACGCTCGGTGACAAGACGGCCGCCCGCGACCTGGCGCACAGGGCCGGCGTGCCGATCCTCGCGGGCAGCTCGAAGCCCGTCGCCAGCCTCGCCGATGCGCTCTCAATCGCCAAGGGGCTCGGCTGGCCGGTGATCCTCAAGGCGGCCCATGGTGGCGGCGGCCGCGGCATGCGGGTGGTTCGCGGCGAAGACGAGCTCGCCGTGGCGCTCGAGAGCGCGCAGCGTGAAAGCAAGACCGCCTTCGGCTCGTCGAGCGTATTCGTCGAGAAGTTCATTCAGCGGGCGCGGCACATCGAGGTGCAGCTGCTCGGCGACCTGCACGGCAGCCTCGTGCACCTCTTCGAACGCGACTGCTCCGTGCAGCGGCGGCACCAGAAGGTGGTCGAACTGGCCCCCGCGCCCAACCTCGATCCAAAGACCCGCGACGCGATCTGCGAAGCCGCCCTCGCCATCGGCCGCACGGCCCGTTACGAGAATGCCGGCACGGTCGAGTTTCTCGTCGACGCTGACACCGGCAAGTTCTTCTTCATCGAGGTGAATCCGCGGATCCAGGTGGAACACACCGTCACCGAGGAGATCACCGGCATCGACATCGTGCGGCGGCAGTTGCTGGTGGCCCAGGGCCACAAGCTCTCCGATCCGCAGGTGGGCCTCGGCGACCAAAAGGCGATCCGGTCGATGGGGGCGGCGATCCAGTGCCGCGTCACCACCGAGGATCCCGAGAATCGCTTCCTCCCCGACTATGGCCGGATGACGGCCTATCGGTCGGCCAGCGGCATGGGCATCCGCCTCGACGCGGGCACCGCCTTCTCGGGCGCCGTCGTCACGCCCTACTTCGACTCGCTCCTGGTGAAGGTCACCGCCCGCGGCCTGACCCACCAGGAGGCAGCCGGCCACATCGAGCGCTGCCTGCAGGAGTTTCGGATCCGCGGCGTGAAGACGAACATCCCGTTTCTCATCAACCTCGTCACCCACTCCGAGTTCCTCGCGGGCAATTGCACCACGCGGTTCATCGACGAGACCCCGGCCCTCTTCGACTTCCCGATCCGCCGCGACCGGGCGACGCGGGTGCTCGAATACCTCGCCGACGTGATCGTGAATGGCAACCCGCTCGTGAAGGGCCGTCCGGCCGCGGCTCGCCGCCAACCGGCACCGCTGCCGGAGTTCGACCGTTTCGCACCGCCGCCGGCCGGCACGCGAAACAAGCTCAAGGAGCTCGGGGGCACGAAGTTCGCCGCCTGGGTCCGCGATCAGAAGCAGCTCTTTATCACCGACACGACGATGCGCGACGCGCATCAGTCGCTCCTCGCCACGCGAATGCGAACGCACGACATGCTGGCGGTGGCCGACGCCTACGCCCGGGAGTGCGCCGGCTTCTTCTCACTGGAGATGTGGGGCGGAGCGACGTTCGACACCTCGATGCGGTTTCTGAAGGAATGCCCGTGGGACCGGCTCCTGACGCTGCGGGAGCGGATTCCCAACGTCCTCTTCCAGATGCTGCTGCGGGCAAGCAACGCCGTCGGCTACACCAACTACCCCGACAACGTCGTTCAGGAGTTCGTGAAGGAGTCGGCGGCCAGCGGAATCGACGTGTTTCGCGTCTTCGATCCGCTCAACTGGGTGCCAAACATGCGGGTGGCGATCGATGCCGTCGTCGAAAGCGGCGCGATCTGCGAGGCGGCCGTCTGCTACACCGGCGACGTACTCGATCCCAAGCGGGCGAAGTATTCCCTCGACTACTACGTGAAGCTTGCCAAGGAGCTGGAGAAGGCGGGCGCCCACATGCTCGCCATCAAGGACATGGCGGGCCTCTGCAAGCCGTTCGCCGCCGGCAAACTCGTGTCGGCACTGCGGGCTGAAGTCGGCATTCCCATCCACTTCCACACCCACGACACCTCCGCCGCATCGCTGGCCAGCGCTCTCGAGGCGGCCAAGAACGGCGCCAGCGTGGTCGATGCCGCCTTCGCCTCGTTCGCCGGCCTCACGAGCCAGCCGAACCTCAACGCGATCGTCGATGCCGTCCGCCACACGCCGCTCGACACCGGCCTCGACCCCGAGCCACTGCGGCACTTTTCCCACTACTGGGCCGCCGTCCGCGAGCACTACACCGCCTTCGAATGCGGCATGAAGGCGCCCGACGCCGACCTCTACCTCCACGAGATGCCGGGCGGCCAGTTCACCAACCTCCTCGAGCAGGCCAAGGCACTCGGCCTCGGCGACCGCTGGGAGGACGTCTGCCGGGCCTATGCCGACGTCAACCAGTTGGTGGGCGACATCGTGAAGGTCACGCCCACGAGCAAGTCGGTGGGCGACCTCGCGCTGTTGCTCGTGACCAACAACATGCACGCCGCCGACCTGCTCACCGATTCCCGCGAGCTCGCGTTTCCTGAATCGGTCATCGACTTGCTGGCGGGCCGCATGGGCCAGCCGCCGGGCGGCTTCCCCGCAGACGTCGTGAAGCGGATCGTGCGCACGGCCGACATCGTCACCGGCCGCCCCGGGGAGTCGCTGCCGCCGGCCGATTTCGCGGCTGCAGGCAAGAAGACGGCCGAACTCGTGGGCCGCACCGCCTCGCCCCGCGAGGTGCTCTCGTGGCTCCTCTACCCACGCGTGTTCGCCGACTTCGCGGCCCACCGCGCGAAGCACGGCGACGTCAGCGTGCTCCCCACGCCGGCCTTCCTCGAGGGACCGAAGCCGGGCGAGGAGCTTTCCGTCGACATCGAGCCGGGCAAGACGCTGCTGATCCGCCTCCTGACGGTGGGCGAGCCGCATGCCGACGGCACACGGACCGTGTTCTTCGAGCTCAACGGCCAGCCCCGCAGCGTGTCGGTGGCCGACAAGAGCCTCGAAGCGAAGGTGCAGCGGCGGCCGAAGGCGGTGGTGGGCGACGCCCGCGAGGTCGGGGCCCCGATGCCGGGCCTGATCGTGACGGTGGCCGTGAAGCCCGGCGACGCGGTGACAAAGGGCCAGAAGCTGCTCTCGCTCGAGGCGATGAAGATGGAGACGACGGTCTACGCCGAGCGCGACGGCACGCTCGCCGAAGTGCTCGTCGCCCCGGGCACCCCGGTCGAAGCGGGAGAGCTTGTGGCACGGTACGCTGACGCGTGACCGCACAGCTGGCCCTGTGAAGCCGACCGGCCGTAAGGCCGCGGAGGCATCGCGCACGCGATGCGCAGCGGTAAGGAGGTCGTCGGCAGATCACCCGCCGAGGGATTCCTTGATCGCGGCCAGTTCAAGAGTCGCATCGTCACCCGCGCGGTCGAGTTTCCCACAGCGGCGATACCAATACCGCGCGTTGCCCGCGTCGCCCTCGATCTTGTGGAGCACGGCATGGAGCCAGTCAGCCGTCGTGTCGCCTTCGTGCTGCTGCGCGATCTCGTGAGCCTTTTCCCATGAGCCGGCGATCGCGAGATCGACCGCGCCGGAAAGCTGCTCCCTCGTGGTCACTTCACCAAATCCTTGAAGAACTTGTGGACCTTGGCCACCTTCGGGGCCGCGACCGCCTGGCAGTAGGGCTGGAACGGATTGTTGGCGAAGTAATCCTGGTGGTAGGCCTCGGCGGGGTAAAAGATCGTCGCCTTCGTGACCTCGGTCACGATCTTTCCCGGGAAGACTCTGGCCTGGTCGAGCCGCGTGATCACGTCCTCGGCGATCCGCTTCTGCTCGTCGTCGTGATAGAAGATGCCCGAGCGATACTGCGTGCCGACGTCGGCTCCCTGCCGGTTGAGCGTGGTGGGGTCGTGCGTGGCGAAAAAGACTTCGAGCAACTTCTCGAACGGCACGATCGCGGGGTCGTATTCGATTTCGATCGCCTCGGCGTGGCCCGTCTGGCCCGTGCAGACGGCCTGGTAGGTGGGATTCGGCACCTGCCCCCCGATGTAGCCGCTGGTGACCGCCTTCACGCCCTTGAGTTCGGCATACACGGCTTCCGTGCACCAGAAGCAGCCGCCGGCGAACGTCGCCTTCGCCAGTGATGGCGTGTCGGCCTCCGCGGCCTCTGTTGATCCCACGCTCATGATGGTTGCTCCTGCGATGAGGAATCCGGTCAGGATGAAAAGACGACGGTTCATTGATGCGGTCTCCCTTCGTCGTGGATTGTAGGAAGCCGTTCGGGATCGACGACGAACCGGAGCGGTTTTTCGGCCCATGCCCCAGCGTAGCCCACGCCGATCCGGGGCGTGCGCTCGATCAGCCGCGGCGGCACCCGGCCCGCGCGCGGCTCGAACCAGAGCCCACCCGTCCGACTGGCGGGCCGCCCGTCGAACGAGCGGTGGATACCGAGGGCCTTCGTGACGCGACCGGGGCCGACGTGCTCGCCGACGCCCCGGATCAGAACGGCCGCCGGCTGGCCTTCCGCCCCGGTGACGATATTGAGCATCCAATGCATGCCGTAGCAGAGGTAGACATACCACCGTCCCGCCGGGCCAAACATCGTGGCATTGCGTTTCGTGATCCCCTTGGATCCATGACACGCCAGGTCGTGGGCCCCGAGATAGGCCTCGGTCTCGAAGACGACATGCCGCTTGAGACCGCCATCGGCATCGCGCACCACGAGCCACGCGCCGAGCAGATCGCGCGCCACGGCATCGGCCCGCCGGCCGAAGAAGTCGGCGGCGAGCGGACGCAGCCGCCGGGGATGGGCTTGGCGAGGCATATCGGGCATCATACCGCGGTTTGCCCACCATCCCGCCCCGGAGCCCCGCCACCCATCATGGAAGCAGGTATCGTCGGACTGCCCAATGTCGGCAAGAGCACCCTCTTTAACGCGCTGACCATGTCGAAGGCCGCGCAGAGCGCGAACTATCCCTTCTGCACGATCGAACCCAACGAGGGGATGGTCAGCGTGCCGGACGGCCGCCTCCAGCGGATCACGAAGTTCATCCCGCCCCAGAAGGTGATCCCGGCCGCCCTCAAACTCGTCGACATCGCGGGCATCGTGAAGGGTGCGAGCGAGGGCCAGGGACTCGGCAACAAGTTTCTCTCCCACATCCGCGAAGTCGATGCAATTCTCCAGGTGGTCCGCTGCTTCGAGGATCCGGACGTGATCCATGTGGCGGGCAAAGTCGATCCGCTCTCCGACATGGAGACGATCGAGATCGAGCTGATGCTCGCCGACATCCAGCATCTCGACAATCTGCTGCCCAAGGCCGAGCGGGCTGCCAAGAGCACCGACAAGGAGGCCAAGCTCAAGGTCGAGGTGATGAAGAAGTGCCTCGCGCATCTCGGCCAGGAAAAGCCGCTCCGCACGCTGACGCTCGACGAGGCCGAACGGAAGGCCGTCAAGGAGTTTGGCCTGCTCACCGCCAAGCCAATTCTCTATGTCGCCAACGTCGATGAGGGTGATATCGAGGGGAAAGGCCCGCTCGTGCAGGCGGTGCGCACGGCGGCTGCGAGGGCGGGCACCGAGGTCGTGCCGGTGTGTGCGAAACTCGAGGCCGAGATCGCCGAGCTCGACGAGGATGGCCGGGCCGAGATGCTCGCCGGGGCCGGGCTCGAGGAGCCGGCGCTCGCCGTCCTCGCGCGGGCGGCCTACAAGACGCTCGGCCTGCAGAGCTACTTCACGGCCGGCGAGAAGGAGGTCCGCGCCTGGACGGTGCCCGTCGGTGCCACCGCCCCACAGGCGGCGGGCGTGATCCACACCGACTTCGAGAAGGGATTCATCCGGGCGGAGATCTACGCGCTTGAAGACCTGGAGCAGTACAAGAGCGAGAAGGAGATCCGGGCCGCCGGCAAGCTTCGCGTGGAGGGGAAGGAATACGTGATGCACGACGGCGACATCTGCCACTTCCTGATCAACAAGTAGGCAAGAGAAATCGGGGACGGGATCGGATTTCGCTGCGCGCAAATCCGCTCCCGTCCCTGATTTCCTCAGCGAGGGGCTGCCCGTGCTCATGAGCCGGCGTATGCCGCCAAGCGCAGCCAGGATGGCGAAGCGCCGGCGGCATCCGAGTGAGCGAAGGACAGCGGGCACCGATCCGCGTGAGCGGATTGGTCGACGTAGCGAACGTCCGGCGATGGGGCACGGGCAGCCCCGAGCCGCGAACCAGGGCAGCCCGCGGCCGGTCGGCTTGTACCGGATGATTCGTATCCCCCGGAGCAGGCCGACACTGGCGATATTCTCCACTCACGCGGGCAGCGACTCGGGCTTGTCGGCGTCGTCGCGGAGGTGATCAGGGAGCCACTCTTTCTCCGCGTCGTCGGGCGCGACCATGCTCGTCTCACCGCCGGCATGCGGGGCGTAACCCGCGGCGAACTCGTCGACATGCTCCTCGCGGGCGCTCGTGCCGAAAAATGAGTACATCACCGGTACCAGGATCAGCACGAGCAGTGTCGTCATCATCAGTCCGAAGGCCATCGACGTGGCCATCGGCACCAGGAACTGGGCCTGAAAACTCTTCTCCAGCAGCAACGGCATCAGGCCCCCGATGGTGGTGATGCTCGTGAGCAGCACCGGCCGGAACCGCAGGCAGCCCGCTTCTCTCAGGGCCGCCCGCAGCGGATGCCCGGCACGGACGCGAAGGTTGATGAAGTCAATCAGACAGATCGAGTCGTTGACAACGACGCCCGCCAGGGCCACGAGCCCGAACATGCTGAAGAGTGTCAGCGGCATTCCCATGACAGCGTGCCCGAAGACGGCCCCGGCGATGCCGAACGGAATCGCCGCCAGAATGAGAAACGGCTGGAAATACGATTTGAACTCCATCGTCAGGAGCACGAACATCGCAAACAACGCGACCACGAAGCCCACGCCCAGGCTCTCCAGCGACTCATTGGTCTGCTCCTGCTGGCCCTCCCAGCGCACGCGGACGAGCGGATACTCCGCCTTGAGCACGGGCATCAGTCGAGCTTCCATGTCGCTGGTGATCTGGGAACTGGTGAGCGAGCTCTTCGCGACGTCGATGTCGGCGGTGACGGTGATCGATCGCTTCTGGCCGAGCCGATTGATCTCCGAATAGCCCCGCTGCACCGACACATCGGCCAGCTCGCCGATCGGCCGCTTCACACCGTCGGGGCCCGAGACACGGACGTCGTCGAGCGTTGCCAGCGTCCTCCGCTCGTCCTGCGGATAGCGGACCATGAGCTTCACCTCGTGCCGGCCCCGCTGGAGCCGCATCACCTCCTCGCCGTAGAAACTCGCCCGGACCGTGCCGGCGAGATCCGCCAGCGACACGCCCATTGCCTCGGCTCTGGGCTTCACCTTGACCTGGTATTCCCACTTGCCCGGTCGTGAGTCGTCGTCGATGTCGATCACGCCGGGATACTGAGCGAGCCACTCTTTGCACTTCTCAACCGCGGCCTCGAGCTGCGGAACGGCCTGCGGATCAGCGGCGGCCAAGAGCTTGAACTCGATCGTCTTGCCACCGGGCCCGATGTTCTCGGTGCCGAAGATGAGCGACTCGGTGCCGTTGAACTCCCCCGCCAACTGCCGCCACTCGCTGATGAACTGCTCGCTGGTGACGTCCCGCAACTCACCCTCGACGAGCTCGACGGCCACGGCGCCCACGTGGCTGCCGCTCATCCGGGCATTGGGGCCGATCTCACCCTGCGCCGCCACCTGTCCCACGGCTCGGTGCACCAGTTCCACGATCGGTGCGTCGGGCGGGGAGAGCTTCTTGGCCGCGTCGAAGGCGGCCCGCTCGAGCCGGTTGGTCGCCTCCTCCGTCACGCTGGCGGGAGTGCCGTCCGGAAATACCACCTTTGCGAGCAGGCGATTGGCATCGATCTTGGGAAACAGCTGGAAGGGGGTGATGCCGCTGCGCACGATCCCAAACGCCCCAAGCAGGAGCGCCACCGCCAGCGCCAGCACCGAGAGCCGGTTGTCGAGGGCCAGGTCGAGCGTCGGGGCGTAGACGTGCTTCACGAACCACTTGAGCCCGCGATCACAGGCCCGCTGGAGCCAGGCCACGACTGGCAGCAGCATCCGCAGCGGAAAGAGCACGATGCCGATGACCGTAAACAGCAGATTCTTCTCATGGGCGAGATGCCCCGGCAGTATGAGCGTTGACTCCGCAAGCGACATCAGGAGCGTGGTGATGAAGGCGAAGGGCATGACGGCGATGAACTTCCCCATCACGCCCGACACAAAGCAGAGCGGCAGGAACGTGATCACCGTGGTGAGCACGCTGGAAATCACGCTCGGCACCACTTCGACCGTGCCGTCGATCGCGGCCGTCGTCAGGCTCTTGCCCATCCGGCGATGCCGGTCGACGTTGTCACTCACCACGATCGCGTCGTCCACGACGATGCCGATCGCCATCAGGAAGGCGAACATCGAGAGCATGTTGAGCGTCTGATCGGTCGAGAACATCAGCGCCCCCGTGCCGAGCATCGAGAAGGGAATACCCATCGCCACCCAGAACGCGATCTTGAGGTCGAGAAACAGGGCCAGCATCACGAACACGATCACGAGCCCCTGCAGGCCGTTCGAAATCAGCATGTCGAGACG
>JAUMAF010000166.1:0-30429 GCA_032117045.1 Pirellulales bacterium
CACCAGGTGCCGGCGCTCGTCGAGGGTGTGCTCGCCGGCGGCGGTCCGCGGCTGGAGGTGAGCCTCGACCGCAAGGGTGCCAGCCGCGATGCGATCGCGCGGAGCTTCGAGAGCTACGATCCCGACCGCGACCCCGCGATGCGGCCCACGCCGTTTCAGGCTTTCATTCGCACGCAGACCGGCTGCGACAAGTTCTGTGCGTTCTGCGTGGTGCCGCATGTCCGCGGCCCCGAGCAGGCGCGGGCCCCCGACACGATCGTGGCCGAGGCGCGGAAGCTCGTGGCCGAGGGCTGCCGCGAGATCACGCTCATCGGCCAGACGGTCAACAGCTACAAGTGGTCCGACGGCGGCCGCACCACCAGGCTCGCCGACCTGCTCGCGCTGCTCGACGCGGTCGCCGGCCTCGACCGGATCAAGTTCGTCACCAACTATCCGCGGGACATGACCGACGACCTGATCGCGGCGGTCCGCGATCTCCCCAAGGTCTGCCACTACCTGCACGTGCCGGCGCAGCACGGCTCCGATGCCGTGCTCGGCCGCATGAAGCGGGGCTACACGATCGGCGAATACATGGAGATGCTCGGCCGGATCCGCACGGCGCTCCCCGAGGCCGCCGTGACGAGCGACTTCATCGTCGGCTTCTGCGGCGAGACCGACGCGGAGTTTCAGACGTCGCTCGAGCTCGTGAAGTCGGCCGATTTCAAAAACAGCTTCATCTTCAAATACAGCCCGCGGCCCGGCACCAAGGCCCATGATCGGCTCCCCGACGACGTGCCCGAGGACGTCAAGAAGGAACGGAACCGGCTGCTCCTCGACGCTCAGGAGGAAGTGAGCCTCGCGGGTAACCGCCGGTTCATCGGCACCCGGCAGCAGGTGCTCGTCGAGGGCCTCTCGACGCGGGACGAGCGGCGGGCGGTCGATCCGGGCCCCGACGGCATCGCCCAGTTGACCGGCCGCACGATGTGCGATCGGATCATCGTGTTCGACGCGCCGACGCGGCTCGTCGGTCGGCTGGTCGACATCGACGTTCTCGCAGCCGCGGCGTGGTCGCTCGCCGGCGTGGTGGCCGACGGGCTCGCCGATGCCCAGCCGCTCGATTCGCTGCGGCTCTCGGGCGAGCCTGCCGAGGCGATCCAACTCCACGACATCGCGTTGCCGGCGACGATCGCGAAGATGCCGCCACGGGCGGCCGCTGCGGAAGCCCCACGGGTGTAAGGTGCCATCCTCCCCACGCAAAGCGCTGCGGTCCGAGTCGGCCCGTGCGTCGGGGGCCGCGGTCGACGTCGCTCGCCTGCTCGACGATCCCGCTGCGGCGTTCGACTGGGGCCGGTCGGCCAACCTTGCCGATCCGTCGATCGCGCACCGTGCCATCGCGGGCCTCGCCGCGGCGGGCGTGCCCGAAGACCTGCTCGCGGCGCTCCTGGGCAGACTGACGATGCTGCTCCCGCAGGTCGCCGATCCCGATCGCGTGCTCGTGACGGTCGAGCGTTTCCTGGCCGCCGTGCGGAATCCACTGGCCGCGGCCGCGGTCTTCGAACGCGACCCGCGGGCGCTCGAGATCTTGCTCGGCATCTTTGCGGCGAGTCCCTATCTGGCCGAGATGGTGATCGCCGATCCCGAGGCCTGGGAGGCGGTCCGTGTGGGCCGAGGGCAGCCCGAGAAGCGGGAGACGCTGGCCGCGGCGCTGGCCGCGGAGCTTGGCACGCTCGACGAGCCTGAGAGCGTGATGCGGGCCCTGCGGCGGTTCAAGCGGCGGCAGACGCTCCGCATCGCCTACGGCGACATCGTCGAGAAGCAGCGACTCGAAACGGTGGTCGCACAGATCTCGCACGTGGCCGACTGCATCGTGGATGCGGCAGTGAAGATGTCGCTGGCCCGGGTGACGCGACAGCGGGGCGTGCCCCACGGTCCCGACGGCGTGCAGGCGACGATCGCGGCGATCGCGCTGGGCAAGCTCGGCGGCGGCGAGCTCAACTACTCCAGCGACATCGACCTCGTCTTCGTGCACTCGGCGGACGGCCGGGTGGAGGGACTCAAGCCCTGCACCAATCAGGAGTTCTTCGACCGCGTGGTGCAGGAGACCGTGCGGCTGATCGGCGAGCCAACCGATCTCGGCGCGACGTACCGCGTGGACCTGCGGCTCCGGCCCCACGGCAGCACGGGCCGGGCGTCGATGTCGCTCGAGGCGATGCTCCAGTATTTCGACCAGTCGGGGCGGACATGGGAGCGGCAGGCGTGGATCAAGGCGCGATGCGTCGGCGGGGACGAGATCCTCGGCATGCGGCTGCTGTCGGAGATGGAGCCCTGGATCCACCGCCGCTGGCTGACGCGGGCCGATATCAGCGGCATCAAGGCGCTCAAGCGGCGGATCGAGCAGCGGGCGATCCGGGAAGGCTGCGACGCCTCCGATCTGAAGTGCGGCCGCGGCGGCATCCGTGACATCGAGTTCACGATCCAGTTTCTGCAGCTCCTCGGCGGCGGCGACACGCCGCGGGTGCGGACGGGCGCCACGCTCGAGGCGATCCGCAGGCTCACCGAGACCGGCGGTCTCACCGATCAGGAGCGGGAGATCCTGGAACGCAACTACACCCTGCTGCGAACGGTCGAGCATCGGCTTCAGATCCTCTATGACCGCCAGACGCACGCGCTGCCCAGGACCGACGACGAGATGGGACGGCTGGCGGCGCGGATGGGCTACGGCGGCGACGACGACGCCCGCAAACGCCTCCGCAGCGATCTCACCGAGGCGACCATCCTCAACCGAAAGATCCTCGACCACCTGCTGCACGACGCCTTTCCGGACGACGCCGTGCCGGAGCCCGAGGTCGATCTGGTGCTCGACCCTGCGCCGTCGGCCGACTTCGTCCGCGACGTGCTCCAGCGGCACGGCTTCCGAGACGTGCCGGCGGCCCACCGGGCGCTCCTCTCGCTCGGCGAGGAGAAGGTGCGGTTTCTCTCCACCCGCCGCTGCCGGCACTTCCTGGCCGCGATCGCGCCCCGGCTTCTGGCCGCGGTCGGCCACACCCCCGATCCCGATGCCACGCTCGTGAATCTCGTGGCCGTCAGCGATTCGCTCGGCGGCAAGGGGGTGCTCTGGGAACTCTTCAGCTTCAACCCGCCGTCGCTCGACCTGACGGTGCGGCTCTGTTCGTCGAGCCCCTTCCTCGCCAACCTCCTCGTTACGAATCCGGGGATGATCGACGAACTGCTCGACAGCCTGCTGATCGAACGGCTACCGGCGGCCGAAGCCCTCGAGCAGAGCCTCGCGGAACTCTGCCGGGGTGCGGTCGATCCTGACCCGATCCTGCACGCCTTCAAGGCATCGCACCAGTTGCGGGTGGGTGTGCGGGACATGCTCGGCCGGCAGGACGCCGAGACGACCACGGCCGCGCTGACCTCCATCGCCGACGCGTTGGTGAAGCAGGTGGTTGCAATCGAACGGGCGAAGCTCGTCGAGCGGCTGGGCGAGCCGCGGTCCGTCGACGGCAAGCCGGCCGACGCGGTCGTGCTGGCGATGGGAAAGTTTGGCGGTCGCGAGATGAACTACGCGAGCGACGTCGACGTGATCTTCCTCTACGACCATGACGGAATGACGGCGCCCCGGCGGCGCAGCCGCACAGCGAACGACGGCACGACCAACACGCATTTCTTCGGTGAACTCGCCCAGCGGACGATGCGGGTCTTCAACGCCTTCGGCCCGCAGGGCCGGCTCTACGAGATGGATTCGCGGCTGCGGCCCAGTGGCCGCAGCGGCGCGGCCGCGATCTCGCTGGCCGAGTTTGCACGGTATCTCGCCACCGACGGCCCGGCCGCCGTCTGGGAGCGGCAGGCGCTCGTGAAGGCGCGGCCGATCGTGGCGGGCTCCGCGGCGGCCGACGAGGTGCGGCGGATCATCGACACGGCCACCTATGGCCACGCCTGGCAGGCGGACGAGGTGGAGGCGATGCGGCGGATGCGGTATCGCATGGAGGAGGGGGCGAAGGCCTCGAATCTGAAGCGGGGCCCGGGCGGCGTCGTCGACATCGAGTTCGTCGCCCAGATGCTGCAGTTGGTGCATGGCGGCCACGAGCCACGCGTGCGGACCACCGGCACGCTTCCGGCCCTCGTCGCTTTCCACGAGGCCGGCCTGCTTGGAGACGAGCGGTTTGACTTCCTCGAGCGGGCCTATCGCACGCTGCGGTCGATCGAAGGCCGGCTCCGGCTGCTCGACGCGGCGGCCCGTCACGATTTCCCCTCGTCGCCCGACGAACAGCGGACACTCGCCCATCTTCTCGGCTACGACCGCCCCGACGCGCTGGTCCACGACGTGCAAAACGTGACCGCCCGTACGAGGGCCGAGTTCGAGCGGATTTTCAACGAAACCGAAGCCCGGCTCGCGAAGGCGTGAGCCGCCTGGAGGCCGCACATCTGCCGGACCCTCTCCAAGCCCACCCCGACGAGTCTTGTGACGACGTCAGCACTGGCAACTTGCGTTTGGCCACCGCTCGGGCGTCCGACTTGCAGCGGTGACATCCGGCTCGTCTCATTCGTCATCGAGCCGGAGCCCGTACGGCTGATTCTCACGCACCTGGGCGAGCCCGTGCAGAAGCACCGGCAACCGCATCAGCGATCGCGGCGCCGGGCCGCCCACATCTCCCAGGCGATCGGGAGCACGGAGACGACCACGATGCCCACCACCACGAGTTCGAAGTTTTCCTTGACGACCGGGAAGTTGCCAAAGAAGTAGCCTGCGAGCGTACAGATCAGCACCCAGGCCAGGCCCCCCACGACGTTGTAGAAGAGGAACTGCGGGTAGTGCATTCGGCCGACCCCGGCGACGAAGGGAGCGAACGTGCGGACGATCGGCACGAAGCGGGCGAGCACGATCGTCTTGCCGCCATGACGCTCGTAGAACCGCTGCGTGCGTTCGAGGTGCTCGTGCTTGAGGAACCACTTGTCGATCGTGAAGGCCCGGGGGCCGAGCCAGCGGCCGATGGCGTAGTTGATCGTGTCGCCCAGCACCGCCGCGATCGAGAGCAGCACGAGGAGGGCGACGACATTGAGGTCGTCGGGGTAGAGCGCGGCCATCGCGCCGGCCGCGAAGAGGAGCGAGTCGCCCGGGAGGAAGGGCGTGACCACGAGGCCCGTCTCGCAGAGAATGATCACGAACAACAGGGCGTAGGTCCACGGGCCCCAGGTCTGCAAGACGCCATGCAGAACCTCGTCGAGCTTCAGGAAGATGTCGAGGATCGAGCCGGGGGAATCCATGATCGTGGTCCGTCGGTGAAGGTTCGTCGAAGGATGATCGGCGCGGAGTCGCGGCAGTGTAGCCGGTCAGAAGGCAGAACGCCTCAGGACGGAGCGACGGCGTGCCTGGGCCGGTGGGCGTGCGACTGACCTGCCCCCCTTCAACGCCGCCACTTTCAGAGAGGGAATTTCTGGTGGCGCAGACCAAGGGAGGGCCAGAGATGCCACGAGGAAAGAAGTTCACGGCGGAGCAGATCATTGGGAAGCTCCGCGAGGCCGAGGTTGGGCTGGCTCAAGGGTAGACCGTTCCCGAGGTGACGTCGATTCGCCATCGCTCACGTGCAGTGACAGGGCCGGCGATCCGTGTTTCGCGGATCGTTCCGGCTATTTTTGTGGCGCGCCCGCCCTCGGCGATGGCCGCTGCCTACAATAGGTTTTTTGAGGGCTTCCTGAGCCCCAGGGGATCGATCACCTCGGAGGGATTGCCGTGCTGGGTTCGATCCGCCGCCGGCTGGCCGGCGTCTTCGACGGCCTCGACAGCCCTCCCGTGCGGGCCTGGCTCGAGCGGTTGGTGGTCAAGGCGGCGGCCGTCGGCTTTATCGTGCACTTGGCCGTGATCGGGATTGCCCGGCTGTTTCCCGACCTGCCCCCGACGCTCTTCAAGGGGATCGACGAAAGTCCGCTTCATGCCGTCTACACGCCGTTCAGCGTGATCCTGTTCTACGAGGTGGTGCTCCTGGTGTTCGCCTTGGCCGCTTCGCACACCGGAGAGATCGCCAAGCAATACCAGATCATCTCGCTGATCGTCGTCCGCGGGGTGTTCAAGGACATCGGCGGGTTCCACGACCTGGAGAACTGGCTGGCCGAGCCCGCCGCGGTCCGGGCTGTCCTGATCGACATGGCCGGGGCCGTCTTGATGTTCCTGATCGTCACCGGCTTCACCCTGCTGCGGCACGTGACGCCGAAGATGCGCACGCCTCGCGACTTGGAGGCCTTCATCCAGCTCAAGAAGGCCGTGGCCGTGTTGCTGCTGGTCGTGCTGGTCGCCCTGGCGGCGGTCAACTTGGCCAGCTGGGCCGGGCTGGTCAAGCAGCTGCCGGCGGTGCTGGGGCCGCCGCCGATCGACGTCGATCTCTTCTTCTTCCCCCGATTCTTCGAGTTCATGATCTTCACCGACGTCTTTATCCTGATTGTGTCGCTGGCCTATTACGACCGCTACGAATACGTGTTTCGCAACGCCGGCTTGGTGATCTCCACGGTTCTCCTGCGGGTCTCCCTCTCGACGCCCAAGCCCTATGACGTGGCGCTGGCACTGATCGCGATGCTCTACGGGCTGGCCGTGCTCGGGGTGTTTGCCTGCTTCTCCGCGATCGAACAGCGGCGATTCACGGTCCGGGATGTGCAGCCCGACGGGCCGCCCATGCCGAGGCCCGATTGAAGGCCACCGCCGCGATGACCGAGCCGGCGGCGTACACCAGCGGCGTCGAGCCATACGCGGCGTCTTTTGGATTGATGGCGACGAGCAGAAACAGCACGATGGCTGTCACGCATGTCAGCGACAGACCGGTGAACACGATGCTCCAAGCTTCCCACTTCATGACGAGACTCCATGTTGTTCGAGTAATCGTTCCGCTGTGGCGAGGGACCGCCGGGCCGAGTCATCGAGCCGTCTCCGCCGGCCGCCGCCGGGCACGAGCATCGCGCCGACGAAGAGCCCAAGCTTGCCGAGCGTCGAGACGCGGGCCCGCTCGTCGAGCACCTCGAAGCCTCGCCTTCTGATCCTGGTGCCGATGGCATCATAGATCCTCGCCGCCGCCCGGACGGCCAGCCGGGAATCGGCATCGAGCCCGGTGATCCCCGCCTCCCCGGCGGCGTAGTGGCCATCGGCCATTTCAAGGATCGTCCGCACGCCCTGCCGCACTCGCTCCCGATCGGGCGGCCCGCCGCCGGGTCGCAGGCCGTCAGTCCATTCAACCGGCAGGTAGCAGCGACCTCGCCGCCAGTCTTCCGCGACGTCACGGGCAATGTTGGTGAGCTGCATGCCCATGCCGAGCGCCGCGGCATGGGGGAGAAGGCTTCGATCATCGAGGCCGAGGATCGGGCACATCAGCACGCCGACCGCACCGGCGACCCGGAAGCAGTACAGCCAGAGGTCGGCCTCGTGGAAGCCGGCCGCAGGCGTGAGGTCTGACCGCATCCCCTCGAGCAGGGCCGTCGCCGCCGCGAGCGGCAGGTCGTGCCGGCCGATGAGTTCCGCCAGCCAGCGGCTCTCGACGGCGACGGGGCTCTCCCCAGCGGCGATCCGGTGGATGTCCTCCGTGGCAAGATCAACGAACTCGCCCGCCTCCTGCGGCGTGGCGGCCGCATCGACGCCGTCGTCGCACCACCGACACCAGGCGTAGAGACGCTCCACATCCGCCCGCTTGGCGGCGGGCAGGAGCCGACTGGCAAAGGAGAACGAGCGGCTGTGCCGCCGGATCGAGTCTCCCGCGGCCGGGCCGCTAGCTGCCGACGACATGGAAGTCGGCCGCGATCGTGTCGCAGGTGGCCTTGGCGGAGTTGACGACGCCGGGCACTCCGGCGCCCGGGTGGGTGCCGGCCCCGACGAGATACAGACCTGGGATGTCCGGGTCGCGATTGTGGGGGCGGAAGTAGGCGCTCTGCGTCAGCGTCGGGGCGACCGAGAAGGCGGAGCCGTGATGGGCGTTGAACCGGCTGGCGAAGTCGGCGGGCGTGCTGTGTCGCCGGGTCACGATCGCGTCACGGAGCCCGGGGAGGTGTGGCTCGAGCGACTCGAGGATTGCGTCGCCGTAGCCCGTGGCCACCGCCTCCCAGTCGATCGCCGCGTTTCCCAGATGGGGCACGGGGCTGAGCACGTAGAACGACTCGCCTCCTGGCGGGGCCATGCCCGGGTCGGTGATCGTGGGGGCGTGAAGGTAGAGGCTGAAGTCAGCGGGCAGGCGGTGGCCGTGGAAGATGTCCCGCAGGAGCCCCTGGAAACGCGGCCCGAACAGGATCGTGTGGTGGGCCAGATTCGGATATCGCCGGTTGGTGCCGAAATAGAGCACGAACAGCGACATCGACCAGGCCATTCGCTCGAGCCGCCGCTGCCGGCGGCCGGCGGCGGCGACCCCGCGGTAGAGCCGGGCATAGGTATGGTGAACGTCGGCGTTGGAGACGACGGCATCGAACGCCTGCGGCGGCCCGCCGGCGGCGTGGACGATATGCCTGGTCGCGCCGCCGTTGGTCTCGAGCGTGACCCGATCGACCGGTGCCTCGAGGCGCATCGTGCCCCCGAGGTCCTGGAAAAGCCGCACCAGGCCGCGGACGAGCGCTCCGGTGCCTCCCTCTGGAAAGAACACGCCCCACTTTCGCTCGATCCAGTGAATCAACGTGTAGATGGAGCTCGTCTCCAAAGGATTTCCGCCGACGAGCAGGGGATGGAAGCTGAACGCTTGCCGCAGGTGCTCGTCCTTGACGAATCGCGAGACGGTCGCGTAGACGCTGCGGTCGGCCCGCAGGCGGGCCAGTTGCGGGGCCGCACGAATCATGTCGGTGAAGTTGAGAAAGGGAACGGCACCGAGCTCTTCGTAGCCCTTGGCAAACACCTGCCGCGAGTAGTCGGCGAACCGACGGTAGCCATCCACGTCGGCTGGGTTCACCCGCCGCACCTGCTCGATAAGCCCCGCCTCGTCAGCGACGTAGTCGAAGGCCACGCCGTCGCTCCACTGCAGGCGATAGAGCGGCGTCACCGGCAACAGGCGGACATAGTCGGCCATTCGTCGTCCCGAGAGCGCGAACAGCTCCTCCAGGCAGTGCGGGGCGGTGATCACGGTCGGCCCTGCATCGAAGACGTAGCCGCCGTCCTCGTAGACGGCGGCCCGGCCGCCGGGCTGATCATGGGTTTCGTAGCAGACCGTCTCGAAGCCCAGCGACTGCAGGCGGATGGCCGCCGCGAGGCCGCCAAAGCCGCTGCCGATCACGGCCGCCCGACGGTGCGAGCCTGTGCCCGACCGGGGCGCACGCGGCCCTGCGACGGCGGCAAGGCTCACGGCAGAGCCTCCGTCTTGGTCGGCTGATTGGCGATCCGAAGGACGTCACAGACCGCGGCGAGCGGGCCGACCTCGGGGGCACCGTCCGTCGCGGCGGCGAGCCTGTCGGTCGCCCGGTCGAGCCGCGCGTTGATTGCCGCCGCCGCCCGGCGGTGGGTCGCCTCGAGCAGATCTTTGGCGAGCGGGCGGAACGCAGCCGGCTCGTCGCCCGACTGCCGGAGGCGACGCTGCCAGGCCGCGAACTGACGGGCCGACAGTTCGCCGGCGGCCCAGGCCCAGGGCCAGGTGACCCGGCGGTTGCGGAGGTCGTCGCACCGATCCGATCCGTCGAGCAGCTCGCAGAGCTCGTCGAGGTCGTTCTTCATTTGCAGGCAGATGCCTACGCGGCAGCCGAAGGCGGCAACGGCTTGCAGGGTCTGCTGGTCTCCACCGGCTGCATGCGTTCCGCACCAGGCAGCCAGCGATGCCAGGCGGCCGGTCTTCCACCGCGAGATCGCCAGCGCGGTGCACTGGGCCTGTCGCGGCGTGACATCGTCGATCCGAGTGGCGAGGTCGATCGCCTGACCCTCATGACACTGCCGGGCCACCGCGATGAACCTGCCCACGAGCGCCGTCGACCTGGCCGGATCCTCGAAGGCGGCTGCTGCCAGCTCGAGGGCCCGGAAATACATCCAGTTGCCCGCATTGACGGCCCGGGCCGGCCCGATCACCCGGTGGAGTGCCGGCTGCCCGCGGCGGGTGAGCGACTCGTCTTCGAAGTCGTCGATCACGAGTGAACCGGCGTGCAGCATTTCCACCGCATCGACGATCAGCGCGGGAGCTGCCAAGCGGCCGCCGGCGAACGCGTAGGCCCGCTCGAGCAGGGTGGCCCGCAGCCGCTTGCCACCCACCCCGGGGTAAAGATCGGGGGCAAGCTGGAGAGCCTTCGACCAGCCATGCCGGGTGCGGGCGGTCTGGTGCGTCGGGCCGGCGAATCCAAGAGGATGTGCGGTCATGTCGGCACCGGCCCAGGCAGTGTGACGAATGACCGGGCAAATCGAATCGGTGCCAGGCCGGCGGGCGGCCAGCCGATCAGGATCCGGGCGGCATCGGTGAACGTGAAGCGATGGGCGTAAAACCGGGCGATTCGCTCTTCCGGCAGGACGCGGTAGAACCGCTGAAAGATCTTCCAGCGGTCTGCAGGCCTGACCAGGCAAAAGAGCAGCCGGTTGAGAAATCGCGCGAAGCCCCGCCGCAGCCGATCCTCCGAGGCGGCCGCGGCGACCTCGGTGGCGACCCGCTCCGGGCGGGCACGGGCGACAAGCTCCGCGAAGCGCACGGCCAGCGGCATCGAGTATCCCGTGGCGGCGTGATACCAACCACCGGCATAGCCGCCCGCCGGCGACGGCCCCGTGTGGCTGGCGGCGGCCGCATAGGGCATCGGCAGGCATCCCTGCTCGGTGCGAAGCAGTTTTGCCGATCCCGCGCCGGCCTCGACCAGCCGCATCGCGATCAGCTCGGCGGCCCGCACTTCGTCACAGGCGGGCTCCTCGTGGAACCTGGTGTATTCAAGCAGCACGCGATCATCACCCAGCGGAAGCTCGTAGAGAAACTCGAAGCCGCCTGACTGGTCTGCCCGGACATCCATGACCGTCGGTTCGGATGCCGGCCAGCGGGAACCGGTCTCATACTCATGACCGATGAAGGTCTGATAGCCCACGCCGCCCACCGGACCAGCCGCTGCCCGCCCGCGACAGTCGAGCACCGCGCGGCAGAAAATGTCATCGTTCCCGCCGAGCCTCACGGCGGTCGGTGAGAGGATCTCGCACGACTCACCGGTGCGAACGACGAGCCGGCCTGTACGCGGGGCCGCGGCCTCACCTGCCAGCGAGAGGGTGGCCTCGCGGAGGCGGTCGGACGTGATCGTCGCATAGGGAATCTCGACCCGCCGCGACAGTCCGGGAAATCTGACGCGATAGCCGGGCCAGCGGTGGCTGACCAAAGAGTCGAACCAGCCCTGAGCCTGCTCGGCGACGTCCGTCTCGTGAAACGACCAGGTGTGATTGCCGCACAGTTCAGCGGCCCGTTCCAAGAGGAGGACGGTCGCCTCCGGCCGGTGCCAGGCCAGGGCATGGGCCAGGAGGCAGCCTTGGAGGCCGCCGCCCACGATTCCGTAGTCGAAGTCGAGCCCCGGCGCAATTGTCATGCGAGGCTCCCGAGCTGAAGCGGCGGCGGCATCCGCCGACGGGCCGACGCATCAAACAGCGGGGCGACCCCGTGCAGGAGCAGATGCGGAATGGCCACAGCGCTCAAGCCGACGAAGGTCGCACGGATCAGCGTGTCGTTCCAGCCTGCCCCCCCGAGCACGAGCCACGCCGCCAGTCCGACCAAGATGATCGCCCCCACGGTCAAGGGCGCGAGGCTGCGGGCCAGCTCCGGCCAGCTCTCGCCGAGCTCGATGCGGAGTCGCTTCAAGCCCCGGGCCGAATGCCAGCCGCAGAAATAGACCGGGAAGCTCACCAGCGGGCTCGCGACCGCGAACAGCATCACCAGCGACGCGACCAGTGCATTGTCGGTGAGCAGGATCCGCCGCACCTGCCCGCAGCGTACGCCTGCCGCCAGGCCCTGGAGCGCCCAGGCGATCGCGGCGATCGGCAGCATGATCCACGCGCAAGCCGTCAGCAGGCTGGTGGCCTGCTGGATGGCGGGATCCGAGCCGCCCGGCGCGACCAAGCCGAGGATCGCGCCGACCTCGGCGTTGTGACACACCAGCGGCACCCAGATCACGAGCCCGCCGCGGGCAAAGCGGAACAGCGGACGCAGGCTCCGCGGACCGATCGGAAGCTGCGGCTCCTCCGTGCCAAAGTGCCACGCAGAAGCCAAAAAGAACACGAGGATCGTGGATGCGGGCGCTACGAACCAGCCGCTCGCGAATGCGACCGCAACCGCCACATACCCGGTCAGAAACACCGGCAGCCAGGCCATCCCCAGCACCGGCTCGAGCCGCGGCCGGGCGAAGCGATGGTCGGCCGCGCCGTGCGGCAGGCCGACCAGCGCGACGAGCACCGCCAAAATCCCGTTCGTGACTCCGGCCATGGCCGGAGAAAAAAAGCACGCGGCCCCGATCATCGCCCAGCAGAGCAAGATTACCGAGGCCGCGTGCATGGTGTCACTTTTCTTCCGAAGAAAGGTCAGGCCGTGGCATATGCCTCGCCCGCCGCCGTCTTCGTGCTCTTGGCCCGGGCGATCAGATAGATCAGCACCCCGAAGCCCGCCTTGGCGGTCATGTCGGCGATTGCATAGCCGATCTGCAGTCCGACCACACCGTTGGCCCCGATGATGCCAGTGGCCGCATCAGCGGTGCCGGCCTTCGCCGCGAGGGCGTCGGGCGTACCGCCGAGGGCGTAGGCGATCGGATAGACAGCCCAGGTGATGAGGATCACCAGCCGGGCGATCTCGAGGAGCTTGCGGGCCGCGGGCGGCTGGCTGGCGAGCGAGTTCGTCAGTTCCGTCCACAGGACATACAGGATGTAGAAGAACGGAATCGACGACAGGCCGCCCCAGATGACCCGCTCGTTCCACCGAGCCGGGTCAGCGATCACCTCGCCCGGATAGCCGAGCGCGATCATCAACGCCGCCGCGATCACCAGCCGGGTCAGAAGGCTTGTCGCCTTGGCAGCCGGCAGCCGGAGGACCGCCACGAGTTCCACCATCAACAGTGGCACCGTCAGGATCCAGTCGGCGTAGCGGTAGAAGTCGTTGAAGGCGGCGCCGGTGCCCTTGTAGCCACCGTCCACCAGCGAGTAGGCGTCGTGCCAACTGTGGCGAATCATGAAGTAGTGGTAGCAGGCGATCGCCGTCACCAGGCCCGAAACCAGCAGGGCCGGCCGGTATTCTGGATCGACGTGGGCCCGGGCCATGAAGAGGAACAGCGCGGCTGCCCCCATCGTCGCGACCGTCATCGAAAAGATGTTGTCAACCGAGTTGTATTGGACCAGAGACAAGTCGGGCATCGCCGACCCCAACAAACAAAAACCTTCGATCATCGCTTCACCTGTTTTCGTGTGGTAAAGAAAAAATGCCGCCGCCTCACGTTTTCAGCGGCAACTGGAAGTTTCATAGGCAAGCTGCGTCAATCCGGCCACTGGCATCATACGATGGCCCCGCCGAGCGACTCTTAACGCCCCCCCATGAAGTGGCGAGATGATAGCCCGGCGATGGAGACTTCCGCAAGCCGCGGCCGGCCGAGAAGGCAGGATCGGACCCCGGTGCGGCACTCTCTCCGGGGCCCTCGGGGCAAGCGGTCTCCGGCTCGGCGAGTCGCTGGACCTCTGGTGCGTCGCCTTCGTCGAGCGTGGCAAGTCCTTGGAGCGTCGAGTTGTGGGCGAACTCGGATAAGGCATCGCTGCCTGGACAGGATCGTCAACAGCGGACGGTCAGCCGATCCGGGACACATGGACGGCGACTTGGATGGCGTGGCTGCCGCCCCCCACGCAGACGCCCTTGATCGGGCTGACGTCGGCATAGTCGCGGCCCCAGGCGACGGTCACGTGGAGGGTGCCCGCGGTGCAGTCGTTGGTGGGATCGACGTCGAGCCAGCCGTCCTCGCCTCCCCAGCACGCCAACCAGGCATGTGAGGCGTCGGCACCGACCATGCCGGCGTCGTTGGCCCCCTCCCCGACCGTGCCTTCGACACGCCGCTCGTTGGAGAGATAGCCGCTCACATAACGGGCCGCGAGACCGAGCGACCGCAGGCAGGCGATCTGCAGGTGGGCGAAGTCCTGGCACACTCCCCGCCTGAGGGCAAACACCTCCTCGACCGGCGTGCTTGTGGTGGTCGCGGTGGGATCGTAGGCGAACTCCCGATGGATTCGCCGTGTGAGGTCGACGACCGCCTCCGCCCACGGTCGCGCGGGCGTGAACGACTCGGCTGTCCATGCGGCCAGATGGGGCGAGCCGCGGACCAGCGGTGAATCGAAGCTGAACTCCCTGGCCTCGAGCGTGGCCGCGTCGGTGTCGCGGGCCAGTCGATCCCGCAGCGACTCCCACGGGAGCAACTCGAACAACCGCCAGTCGCGGGGCGGATCGACCTCGACCCGGCTCTGTGCCGTCACGGTCAGGCGTTCATGCGGCTCGTCGATCGAAAAGATGCCGGTGTTGTTTCCGAAATAGTCGGCATGGGTCGCGACCTGCGCCGGCTGCGGATCGACCTGCAGGTCGATGGCGAGCAGTCGCTGCCGCGGCTGTTTGCGGGGCACGAGGTGGATCTCGTTGTGACAGACGGGAACCGATTCGGAATAGGTGTAGGTCGTCGTGTGTCGCACGTCGTAGCGTGCGGAACCGGAGGTGGAAGCATTGCCCGAGCGGATGGTGGAGGTCATGTCGGATGCGTGGTGGGGGGGGGGCCGGCGCGGCGGATCCGGGCCGCTTCGACGCGTGCCTGCGACGCGATGTCGAGCGAGACGAGACGGCTCCAGGCCGCGAGGATCGACCGAAAGACGGGGCCCGGCGTGCCGTCGCCCACCGGATGGCCGTCGAAACGTGTTGCCGGCAGCATACAGTTCGGCGTGCTCGTGAGCAGAACTTCATCGGCGGCGGCCAGATCGGCGGCCGTCAGCGACCGTTCCTGCCACGGGATGCCGAGCGAGTCGGAAAGCTTCCGCGCACAGGCCAAGCTCACGCCGCCGAGCGCATCGGTGGTCGGCGGGGTCACGATCCCGCCCTCCATGACGGCGGCGATATTGGCCGTCGAGGTCTCGCTGATTCGGCCGTCGTCATGCGCGAGCACAGCCCGAGCACCGGCTTCAGCCGCGGCGGCCTCCTGGTCGGCGAGATAATAATGCAGGCGGCTGCGGACCTTGGCGCGAAGCGGCCAGCAGGTCTCGGGCACCTGCGTGACCGAGACCATCCGCAGGGCAACACCCCTGTCGTAGGCGTCGGCCCACATCGGAAACGCGAGCGGGAAGGTATGGATCGCCACCCGCGGCGACCCGCCGGCGCCACCATGCTGCGATGCGACATCACCGGGCGTCACGAAGATCACGAGGCCGAGGTCGGGACCGGGGTCGTCGGCGGTGAACGCCTGACCGAGATGGCCGACCGCTGCCGAGGCGGCGAGTGAGTGATTGTGGCTCGCGATGCGTTCGGCGGCCGCCAGCATCTCATCGATGGTGACGGCGGTGGCGATGCCCACCACCGCCAGTGATTCGGCAAGCCGTCGGGCATGATCGTCGGGCAGGAAGATTCGGCCTCGAAACGTCCGAAACTGCTCCGTGACGGTGGCCCCGAGCACGAAGCCTGCATCACCGACCGGCAGGGCCAGTTCGGCACGCGAAAGAAATCGTCCGTCGAGCCATGCCTGCTCGCCCCGGATCGCCTCGGCCGCGGACATCGTTTCGATCGCAGTGGAGGATAGGGGATTCGAACCCCTGACCTTCTGGCTGCCAGCCAGACGCTCTCCCAATTGAGCTAATCCCCCGAAATGTCGGACCGTGAACGGGCCGGCGAAGGCGGGGAGATCGAAACGGGACGCGTGCCGAGGCAAGTAAACTCTCCGTTAAACCGTATCGCCCCCCTGCCAGCATGTCAACGTGAGCGGGGTTCGTTGGGCGAACGCGTGGTTTGACCCCGTCGTCGTCGACACTGGCGATGGCGTTGGCCACGGATCACACTCAAGGAAATGCCCTCCGACGACATGAGACAGAACCACGCGCAGACTCCCCCGCCGCCGGCTGACGGCCGGCTCTCCGATGCGTCCGCGGCCATCGCGACCGTGGCGATCCTGCTTTTTCTGGGCGGGCTGATGCTGGCGATCGCGACCAACTCGCTGAGCGGTTCGTCGGCCCTGCTGCTGACGATCAAATCGCGACTGTTCTCCCCCATGCTCGTGCCCGCATGGCTTGATGTCGGCTTCGATCACCGGCTCACCTACGGCCTTCCGGAGGATGCGGATCACGAGTTGGAAATTGTGGGCCACCACGCATCCAAGACGGAACCGCTCGCCCTCCCCGGCGGCCGGCGCGGCGAGCAGGCCGCGCGGTGGCGACGGCTGGCCCGCGCGATTGCGGTGGGGAACGTGGAGGGCGATGGAAGCGTCATCGCCGCGGGTGTCGGCCGCGGTGGTTTCGACAAGCTCCGTGTGGAGGACGTCGACGTTCGCGTCTTCAGGCTGCCGCTTCCAGCACGAACCGATCCGGTCGATACCGGCGCGTCGGAGCAGGTGTACGACGCACGGGTGCGGCTGGTTGGCGGCGACCTGCAACTGATCAAGGAGCAGCCCACGAGCGAACTCGCCCCGCTCGTGAAGGCCCCGGCAGCCGGAGCCGCCCCCTGAGGTCGAGTCTCGTCGGTCGATCGTCGTCCGAGGCTCGTGGCCCGCTACTTCGTCTCGACATCATCCGGCAACGCGAGACCAAATACGGACCAGACCACGCCGTCGGCGATGACCGACAGCGTCATGCGGCCCTCCGCGGTGATGATCAGGCTCACGTTTCGCCCGTTCTCCATGCCGGAGAAAATGTGGTTGCCCTCGGCCTCGTGCACCGTGTCGAGTTTCGTGACTTCACCACGACGTGATTCCGGCGCCAGGATGGTCAACTCCTTCTTCGCGGGATCGACGCGAAGAAAGGTGGGGCGATCCCGGTCGCCGAGATCGGGAGGCCCCACCGTGCCGTCCTCGTCCACCGCAACGGCAGAGGCCACGGAGCAGATCCACGTCTGGCCGGCCCACGTGGTGCCGCACATCACAAGGTTTGCGACCAGAGTCACCAGCAGCATCTTGATCGGCATAGTCATCAGAGGTTTCCTGAGGTTGTTGGATTGTGTTCGCTGAATGCACGCCACGGTCCCGGGTTCATCGCACCGTGTAGCCCTTGGCCTCCATGGCCGCCATGAAGTTTCGGGTCCAGACGCCGAACTGTTGCTGGTAGGCCGCCACGGCGGCATCGGAAGACCCGCCCGCAGCCTTCACAGCCCGCCGCGAACGCACGCCTCCCGTCAGCCCCAACGACGTGGCGCCGATGGCCGCCCCCTTGCCCGCGTCGCCGGCAACCGCGCCGATGGCGGCGCCCAGGAGGGCGCCTCCAGCCCCACCCTTCACGGCACCACCCCGGGCGGCATTGGCCGACGCCGCCGCAGCATTGCCCTGCTGATCCAGGACCGCCTTCGCCTGGTAGGGATCCCAGCGGGTCTGTTGGGTGGCCCAGTCATAGGCGGCCGATTCATCCGCCCTCTGCTGTTCGGGGGTTTGACCCTTGGCCGGGAAGATCGCGAGGTTGCCCGGATTGGTGCTGAGCGCGGGCGGGCCGGCCTGGGCCAGGGTCGCCACCATCATGACGGCTGCCGCAGACACCATCACCAAACCACGACCAGTCGTCCGCTGAAACGTCATGTGCATCGCGTTCTCCTTCCTCGGTGCGTTGAGTGCATTCGTCGACGACCGAGTGATAACAGCCGCTGCGCTCGCGCGGGAAGAGGAGATTTTCGACGTCGCGGGTGCGGCCGTGAGCCGCACGGCCTGTGCAAAACACGCCAAAATTCCCCGTCACGACTGCTCCTGCAACGCCAGTGCGGCGTTGCAGGAGTGCGCACGAGGCCGGCGTCAGAACCGCTGGATCATGTCGAAGCCGAGCATTGTCTGCTGATTGCTGATGCCGTCGTTATAGGGAGCCCGCGGGCCGCCGTACGGGCCGCCAAGGAAGTCCCAACGGAAGGCGGGACGCATCAGGAAGTTGCCGGTCGGCGTCCAGTTGGGCCCGATCGTGAGCGAGTAGTAGTTGCCTGGCAGCGGCACGTGGTTGGGATTGCTCGGGCGATTGAGGCCCACGCGCGTGCCGTCAGTGTCTTGGAACCACTCGAACCGGGCACCCCACAGCCAGGTGTCGCTGACGCGGTAGTAGAGATACTGGTCGATGCCGGTCCACAGCGCCGTGCTGCCGTCGGCGAGTCCGTTGGCCTGCGTGCCGAGCCAGTGATGGAAGAGGTATTCCCACGTGGCCGAAGGACGGTATTCGAAGATCAGGCTGTACCGCGTGCGGTTGGCGGAGGTGAGCGGCGGCGCCGGCTGAAAGAGAGGCGAGAAGTCGTTGCCCTCGTCGCCGCTGATGATGGCAAACGAGCTGGCAAGCGAGTTGTCGTCGTTCTTGGCGCGGATGCGGCCGAGAAAGTTGGCCTTGCTGTAAGGCGAGGCGAGACTATTCCAGCCGTTCACGAGGCCGCCGTCGATCTCGACATTATCCGTCGCCTTCCAGTTGACGAGGCCGCCCCAGTGGGTGAACGGTCCGGCGAACTGGTAGCTGTAGCTCTTCATGTAGAAGAAGTTGCCGACCGCCGGCACGCCCTCGTAGCCCACGATCGTGTAGAAGTGGCCGAGCTTGAGTGAAAGGTCTTGGCTGCCCACTTCGGCGTAGAGCTGCGGGATCGCCAAGCCGTAATACTCGCCGCTGTTCCAATCGCGGGGGCCGGGGTTCGTCTCCCAGCCGAGCGACATCGCGAGCGGGAAGTCCTCGCCGTAGAGCACGTCGGTGCGGGCCCCGATCCCGTTCGAACCGTCGGTGGGGAGCGTTCGTTCGCCGATGAGGTAGACCTGATTCATCATCGGCTCGTTGGCCCGATCGATGGCGTTGTAGGGGCCATTGAACTTGCTCGCCGGCACGCCGAAGTTGCCGATGAAGCCGCCGTCCAGCCAGCCGTAAACGCCACCACGTTCTGATTCGCCGAACAGGAACCAATCCTGGCCGGACGGGATGATGCCCGTCATCACCTCATCGGAGATGACTGGATCGAATGACTCGAACGCACCGACCTGGCCCGGCCCACCGACGAAGCCCTGTTCCTGGCCGACCACGACGGCCGCGGACACAAGAGCGATCGCGCAGGCCACCGCACCACGCGCAGCTGGTATCTGAAAAAAAGACATGACTTCTCCCCGAGCCCGCCGACTCGATGCCCGCCCCATAAGCGAAAAGATCATCGGCGGAATGACCGGCATGGCCGCTGCGTCGGGCACGGTCGACGAAAAGGTCAGAGGTTGTCTCGCCGAACACCGCGACCGGTGCGGCTAAGCCGACTTTCCTGGGCCACCCACTCGGCTGACCGGCCCTACGGCTTGCCCATCTTGTGTGCTGGTTCAGACATTTCCCCACGACTTCAAGCGGCAGTTCGTGTCGTGCCGATGGCAGCGGAAGTGAAGAGGGGGAGGCTTATGACGATTCTGCAGCACGGATGGTTGGTGTGCGGCCTTGCGATGATGGCCGCGGTCTTCGCCGGCACGGGCCCCGCCCGGGCCCAGACCTACGGCATCGACTTTCGCAACACGCTGATGCCGGCGTCCGGTGGCATGGCCGGCACGAGCGTCGCCGCGCCGCAGGATTTCCTCTCCGCGATCAACGCCAATCCCGCGGCGCTCACGCACTACAAGGGCACCCACTTCACGCTCGGCGGAGCCTTCGCGGAAGCGACGGTCAACCTCGAGCAGAAAACAGCCCTGCCGCTGCTGGGGGTCGGGCCCTTCTCGGCCAAGAGCAGCACGCCGGGAGCCATCGTGCCGTCGATCGGCGTGGCCCAGGAAGTCGAAGGGCTCCCGTTGCCGATGACCGTGGGCCTCGCCGTGCTCGGCGCGGCGGGCGGCGGTTCGAGCTACGTGCGGGAACCGGCCAGCAACGCCACCGCGTCGTACCTGCTGCTGCTCGAGTTTGCCCCATCGGTGGCGGTGGAGCTCACCGAGCAGTTGTCGCTGGGGGCGACGATGTTCATCGGCGACGGCTATGCATCCGGGCCATTCGTGGGCACGAGCGGGATGACAAATGCCTACGCGCTCCGGGCCGGCCTCGGGCTCGACTACCAACTCGGTGACGCGACCTGGCTGGGGGCCTACTACCAGTCCACGCAGGCCTTTCGGTTCGAGAACGAGGCGGTGCTGTTTTCGGAACGTCGGCCCCGCGACGTTGACATGGGTTTGCCGCAGCAGGTGGGCATGGGGATCGCGAACGAGTCGCTCATGGACGGCCGGCTGCTGCTGGCTGCCGACGCCCTCTATCTCGACTGGCCCAGCGCCGCACTCTTCAAGAACATCTACCGCGGGCAGTGGGTGATGCAGCTCGGCACGCAGTACAAGGCGACCGACCGCATCAAGCTCCGGCTCGGCTACGCCCTGGCCCAGAACCCGATCGACGAGACGGTCGGCACCCGGATCGGCGCGATCGACGTTCCCGGCGGCATTCCGGCGGTGAAGTATCTCCAGTCACAGTTCGCAATCATCAACGAGCATCGAATGGCGGCCGGCATCGGTGTCAGCGACTTCCTGATGCGGGGGCTCGATTTTGACGCCTTCGCCGGCGGCATGTTTCCGGCCGGCGAGAGTCTCGGCGACGCCACATACGTGAGCATCGAAAGCTACTGGATTGGCCTCGGCTTCACCTGGCACTTCGACCGGCCCCCAGCCAGCCGCCCACGGTCCGCATCATGACGTCAGGACCGTCACGGGGGAATCATCGGCACCGGGCGGCACGCGCGTGCCTGATCGTGGCATCGGCGGCATGGATGGTGATGGCTGGGAATGCGACGGCCGGGAAAGCGGCAGCCCTGGAGGAGCTCGAGACCGACCGCGATGCCTTCACGTTCGCGCCCACGGCCGCCGGCGCCGACACGTCGATTCTCGAGGCATCGTATTCGTTCATCGACAACCGGACCGGCCCGGAGTCTCACAGCTTTCCCGAGGTACTCGTGCGCCGGGGAATCGGCGAGAGAGTCGAAGCCCGCCTCGGCTTCAACTACGAGGCCGGCGGCCCTGGAACGGTATCGGGAAGCGAGTTGGGCGGTGAAGACATCGAGACCGAGGAAGAGAGCCGCGTGCTCTACGGCACCAAGGTGGAGACCAGCGAGCAGAACGGCTGGCTGCCCCGGTCGGCGGTCGTGCTGCAGGGCTACACGCCCGTCTATGGCCCGTCCAACAAGTCGACGGTCGTGGTCGGCGAATCGTTCGGCTGGCGATTTGCGAACGGCTGGGAGTGGACGTCGGCGATGCGGTACGGCACCGGCTTCGAAGAGAAAGACGCTTTCAATCAATGGGCGCCGTCGAGCGTGATCAAAGCACCGATCGGCGAGCGCGGGAGCCTGCACGCCGAATACTTCGCCATCTTCACGTCCGAAAAAGAGACCCCGCTCAACATCCAATACGCCAGTTTTGGCGGCCACGTGCTGGCGACGGAGGATCTCGAAATCGGACTCCGCGTGGGCTGGGGGCTCAACGAGACCACGCCGGCCTTCTTCTCCAACGTGGGGATCGGGCTGCGGTATTGACGCGGGGAGGTCGATGCCGAGGGCCACGTGGTTATCCTTGGGGTATGGAAAGCCCCGGCATCGGCGAGACTTGGACGCGATTCTGGTTCACGCCGGCCGACGCACGGCCACTCGCGGCCGTCCGCGTCCTCGCGGCCCTGCTCGGGCTGCTCCTGCTCTGGAGCTATGCCGGCGATCTCCAGGCATGGTTCGGTCCCGGCGGCATGCTGCCGGTCGATGCGGCCCGGTCATGGCGGTCGCGATTTGGATTCTCGCTCTTCGACCTGGCGACGACGGCTCCTTCACTGTGGATGCTGTTTGGCATGACGGTGGCAGCCTTCACAGCGCTGCTGCTGGGGCTCGCCTCGCGGCCCGCGGCGATCGCCTCGGCCGCGCTCTGGGCATCGCTGCTCCATCGCGGTCCGATGCTTGCCGGACCGGCCGACGACTGCCTGGCGGCGATCCTCTGGTGCCTTGTCGTGGGGCCGTGCGGCCACGACTGGTCGCTCGACCGCTGGCTCGCCGTCCGCGCCGGTCGGCCCGCTCCGGCGGCATCGCCGTGGACCCGGGTGGCCCTCGGCCTGCTCATGGTGCTGGCCTCGGCGATCACGCTCGCCGGTGTGATGGCACAGCTCAAGGGCGACACCTGGTGGGACGGCACCGCGGCCTGGTGGCTGGCGATGCGGAGTTCCCGGATCATCGATCTCGCGCCGTTCTACGCCCGCTCGGAATACCTGATGAACTTCATCACCCACGCAATCGTGGCGTTTGAGATCGTGTTCGCGGGAGGCCTCTGGTGTGGACCGATGCGGCGCACGATCGCCCGGGTCGCCCTCGTCGCCTGGCCGCTCATCGGCGCGATCGCGGGAGAGCCTCTGTGGGGCCTCGCCATGGGGATCTTCGCGGTACCCTTCGCCGAGCTCGTGCCTGTGCAAGCCGACCGGCCGTGAGGCCGCGGGCTCCGGTACAAGCCGACCAGCCGTAGGGCCGCGGGCTCCGGTACAAGCCGACCGGCCGTGAGGCCGGGGGCTCCGGTACAAGCCGACCGGCCGTGAGGCCGCGGGCGGTGCTTGTGCGTGGCTCGGGGCTGCCCAGGCCCCGTCGCCGGACGTTCGCTACGGACATCCTGTCCTTCGCTCACTCGGATGCCGCCGGCGCTTTGGCATCCTGCCTGCGCTTGGCGTCATACGCCGGCTCCGGGGCACGGGCAGCCCCTCGCTGAGTTCAGGCCCGTGAAAGCCGACTGGCCGTAAGGCCGCGGGCTGCCTTGTGCGTGCGTCGCGGCGTTGTTCTTCACGAGTTTGAGCCGCCCGCCAGCAGCGTCTTGAACGTCGCTTCGTCGATCACGGCGACGCCGAGTTTCTGGGCCGTGGCGAGCTTGCTGCCGGCTTCCTCGCCGGCGACGAGATAATCGGTTTTCTTCGACACGCTCGAGGAGGCCCGGCCGCCGGCTTTGCGAATCGCCTCCTCGGCCTCCTGACGTGAGAAGCCGGGGAGCGTGCCGGTGACCACGAGCGTCTTGCCCGTGAGCGGGCCGGACGCCGTGCGGTCGGCTGCCGGCACGTCGAGCCGCACGCCCGCGTCTTGCAGACCGGCGATCGTTCGTCGGCCGTAGTCGCTCGCCAGCCACTCATGAACACTCGCCGCGATGGTCGGGCCGATCTCGGGCACGTTGCCGAGATCGTCGGCCGACGCCTCCTGAAGTTTCTCGATCACGGGGAAACGTTCGCAGAGGAGCGTGGCCACCCGCGGTCCCACGTGGCGAATCCCCAGGGCATTGAGCACCCGCACGAGGCCCCGCGACCGGCTCTTGCCGATCGCATCGACGAGCGCGGCGGCCGACTTCTTCCCCATCCGCTCCAGCGGCTCGAGCTGATCGGCCGTGAGCGTGTAAAGATCGGCATAGTCCTTGACGAGGCCGGTCGCCACGAGCTGCTCCACGAGCTTGTCGCCGAGCCCCTCGATGTCCATCGCGCCCCGCGACGCGAAGAACCGCAGCCGCTCGCGGGCGCGGGCCGGGCAGTCCACGTTGGGGCAGCGGATGTAGACGCCCTCCTCGTCCTTGACGAGCGGCGTTCCGCATTCCGGGCAGTGCGTTGGAAACGCCCAGGTCGGATGCCGCCCCTTGCGGAGGTGCTTCTCGACCCGGACGACGTGCGGAATCACCTTGCCCGCCTTCTCGACCACGAGCACGTCACCGATCCGGATGTCCTTGCGGGCGATCTCGTCGGCGTTATGAAGGCTCGCCCGGCGGACGATCGTGCCGGCGAGTTCGACCGGCTCCAGATCGGCGACGGGCGTGATCGTGCCGCCGCGGCCCACCTGCACCCGGATGCCAGCCAGCGTGGTCGTGGCCTCGAACTTCTCAAACTTCCAGGCAATCGCCCACCGCGGGCTTTTGGCCGTCGTCCCCAGGAGCCGCTGCTGGTCGAATCGATTCACCTTGACCACGAAGCCGTCCACTTCGAAGTCGAGCGCGTGGAGTTCCTCGATCAGCTCCGTGCCCCGCTCCACGAGCGCGTCGATCGACTGGAACACCTGCGTGCCGGGAGCCACCGGGAGCCCCGCGGCCACGGCCCAGGCGAGCAGGTCGGTCTGCGACGCGGCACCGAGGCCGCTCGAATCACCGACACCGTGGCAGAAGAACCGCAGCGGCCGCTCCGCGCACTCCCGTGGATCGAGCAGCCGAATGCTGCCGGCGGCGACGTTTCGGGTGTTGGCAAACGGCGACAGGCCCGCCGTGGTCTGTGCCTCATTGAGGGCGACGAGATCGGAGTTGGTCATGTAGATTTCGCCGCGAACCTCGATCGACGCGGGCGGGTCCCCGAGATCGAGCACGAGCGGCACGCCGTGGATCGTGCGGACGTTGTGGGTGATGTCGTCACCCACGATGCCGTTGCCCCGCGTGGCGGCCAGCGCCAGCAGCCCCGTGTCGTAGGTGATCGACACCGCGACGCCGTCGATCTTCAGTTCCAGCACCCACTCGACCGGGCCCGTCGCCCCCGCCTCGGTGAGCAGCTTCTCGACCCGCTTCCCCCACGTAGCGAGGTCATCGACGCTATACGTATTGTCGATCGAGAGCATCGGCACCCGGTGCCGAACCGACTGCAACTCCGGCACGGGCTCGTCGCCGACCCGCTGCGTCGGGCTGTCGGAGGTGACGAGGTCGGGATGCTGCGACTCGAGTTCAAGGAGTTCGTCGATGAGGCGGTCATACTCGCGGTCGCTGATCTCGGCTGCCGCCTCGACGTAATACTTCCGGTCGTGATGCCGGATCTGCTCCCGCAGTCGCGAGATCCTCGACGCAGCCGACGCGGTCACGAGTCACCGGTCTCTGAACCGGGTCGAGACCCGGCAACTCGCCGCTGAATCGCCTGATCGGCTGCCTGATCGGCTGCCTGTTCGGCAGCTCGCGCGGCTCTGGTGCGCTCCCCGTCGACGTGATCGATGGCAATCGCCCCGACGGTGGCGAACGCGAGCAACGCCAGTTCTGCCGCCAGAATCGTCGTGCCGTGGCGGTCCATGATTTTCTCGAGCGGGTGGGAGCCGCGATCGGCCGCCGTTTCGGGCCGCACACCACGGAGCACCGAGAGGCAGTAGCTCGCGGAGGTGATCGTGAACACCACGCCCACGATGCCGAGAATCACATAGAAGGGATTGCGGCGCGGGCGGGGCATTCGGCGTCTCCAAAGGAAAGCCGAAGTATACCGACTGCGACCGTCAGGCCGCCTGGGCACGGCACAGAAGCGACTCGGTCGCGGCGAGCACGGCATCGACCTCGATGCCGCTCATGGCGACGGTGTCGGTCTTGCGATTGTCCCAGGAAGGCCGCTGTGATGCGGGCGGCTCCACGCAGACATGGTGGCGGCCGTAGGGGCCATTTCGCGACCCTGGCACCGGGCCGAAGAGCCCCACGCAGGGTGTCCCGACCGCTGCGGCAAGGTGCAAGGGCCCCGTGTCACCGGAGATGAACAGTCGTGCGAGCCGAGTGAGTTCGCCAAGATCCTGCAGCGAGGTCTGCGGCGCGAGGATCGCCGCCCCGAGGGAATCGGCGACGATCCGCTCGGCTGCTGCCCGCTCCGCATCGCCACCCCAGACGACGATCGCCGGCACGCCGTCGCGACGCTGGAGGCCGCGGGCCACCGCCGCGAATCGCTCGACAGGCCAGAGCTTGGAGGCCCATCCGGCGCCAGGATTGAGGATCACGGGCGCGGTCCCGAGCCGCTGCGACTGGAGCCACTGCTGCATCCGCAGCCGGCTCACGGGCCAGTGCGGCATGTCGAACTCGGGCATCGTGGCGGTCACGCCCAGCGGCGCGAGCAGGTCGCAGTTCCGCTCCACGACGTGCGGGAGTGTGGTCGCCACGGGATGGGTGTAGGCCAGCCACGCCCGCTCGCGTGAGGCAGGCCGAGCGTGGCCGATGCGCATCGCCGCAGCCGACAGCCAGGTGGCGACGCCGCTTTTGAGCAGCCCCTGAAGGTCGATCGCGACGTCGGCGGCGAACGCGCGGAGTTGCTTCCGCAACGACGCCACTTGGGATGGCGATTTCAGCCAGCCGCGGGGCATGCGAAAGAGATGATCGATGGCGGAGTGGCCGGCGAGCACGTCAGCAGCGCGGCCCTCGACGACCCAGCCGATCCGCGTCTCGGGAAAGGCCCGCTTGGCGGCGACGGCCACGGGCACGCCGTGGAGCACGTCGCCGATGGACGAGAGCTTGACGATGACGATCGAGCGTGGTGCCTGCATGACGGGATCCTTGGCTCGGGAGGGAGAAGGATCGTCCTCGCGTCCGCTCGAGGCAAGGCCAGTTTCCCCCGTGCCCCCTCGCCCAACGCTCGCTGTGGGCGAGGGACTGCCCGTGCCCCGTCGCCGGACGTTCGTTCCGCCCATCCTGGGCTTCACTCACTCGGATGCCGCCGGCGCTTCGGCCTCCTGCCTGCGCTTGGCGTCATACGCCGGCTCCGGGACACGGGCAGCCCCTCGCTGACTTCATGCCCGTGAAAGCCGACCGGCCGGAAGGCCGCGGGCGTCTGGCGTTTGGTATCGGGGCCACCGACCGTTCGTCATTCGCCGCTGACGAGGTCGCAGAGCACCGCGTCCGAGACCGACTGCGGACAGCTCCAGACGAGAAAGAAGAGCGACTCGCGGACGAGTCTCTCCACCGGATGCCCCGCCACGAAGCCCGCTCCCTTCGAAGCCGTGAGGGCCCCCTGCGCTGCGCGGACGACGATGCCGTTGGCATCGGCCCTGAGCCGATCACGATCGGCCGGCTCGATGCCGCCGCGGGCCGCTGCTGACAGCCGCTCGGCAACCGCTTCGATCTCGGTGGCGAAGCCCGCCGCGATCGCTGCGAGTCCTGCCCGCGATGCCGCCTCGCGGGCCATGACGGCCGCGGAAGCCCGCGCCGCGCCCACGGCCAACGCCGTCGTCGCCAGGCCTCCCGTGCGGATGCCGTCGCCAGTCGCCGGGGCGATGGCATGCAGGGGTCGCACGCCTATGAACCGCACGGCCGACGTTCGGCTCCCGGTGAGCGCGAGCATGGAGAGCGGTGGATCGATCGTGAGGCCCGCGGCATCGGTCGGCACGACGAAGAACATCTGCCCTCCATCGTCGCAGGCCGCGCCGGTCACGATCGTGTCCGTCGAGTCGGCCCCGGTCACCCACGGACAGAGGCCGTCGAGCCGCCATGTGTCATCAACGCGCGAGGCGACCAGGGCCGGTCTGCCCAGATGCCGCCGGCTCGTGCTCAACTGCGAGATGCCCACGGTCGTCAGCCTCTCGCCGCGGACGAGCGGAGGGAGCATGTGGTCGCGAATCACAGATGGCCCGGTCGTGATGATCCGCACGGCGGCGGCCCACTGCGTCAGGGCGAGCGCTGTTGTCAGGCACCGCCCGGCGATCGCGACCAGCGCCTCGATGACGGCCGGCTCGGAGGCAGCCGTGCCGCCCTGATCGGTGGGCACGAATCCCGCGAGCAGGCCGGCACGGGCGAGTTCCGCAAAACTTCCGCTCCGCCACGGCCCCACAGAGGCCGAGGCTTCGGCCAGGCGGCCGAGTGCCTGGCACAAGGATTCGAGGTCGGCGGAATGCGGTCGATCGCGGCCGGGGGCGAACATACGGAGCATGATGCACGGCTCGGAGCGTTCCCGGCGGGTCGGTCGCACCGGGAATGGATCTGGTTATACTTCGTCCACTTCTGGCGCGGTGTCCTACCCTCTCCTCGCCCTCCCGGAGCTGCACCCATGAGCCAGGCTGAAGAACTCTCGGCCCGTGGCGTTCCCGCCACGATTTCTACAAACGGAACTCAGAACGGCAGCCCGAAAGGAATGCCGGCTGCCGGCCCTGCACCGCTGCGGCTCGACGAGCTGTCGCCGCAAAATCTGTACGACAAGTGCATGGCGCTGGCCCGCAACCTCTGGTGGAGTTGGCACCCCGAGGTCACGAACCTGTTTCGTGAGCTCGATCCGATCCGCTGGCGGCAACTGGATCACAACCCCATCGCCCTGCTGGCCGAGTTCACTCCCGAGCGGCTCGAGGCCCGCGCCGGCGAACTCGTGCTCTACAGCCGGATCAACCAGGCCTACCGGCGGCTCAAGGAATACCTCGCCAATGAATCGAGCTGGAGCACCGTTCATGCGGGCGTGCTCGGCTCGAAGCCGGTGGTCTATTTCTCGGCCGAGTTCGGCATCCACGAGTCCGTGCCGATCTACTCCGGCGGCCTCGGTGTGCTCGCCGGTGATCATATCAAGAGCGCCAGCGGCCTCGGCATCCCACTGCTCGCCGTCGGCCTGTTCTATGATCAGGGCTACTTTCGCCAGCAACTCGACATCGACGGCTACCAGCACGAGGAATACCTGCAGTCGCGGGAAGATGCCCTTCCGATCGAACCGGCGCTCGGCGTGGATGGCAAGCCTGTTCAGGTGCAGATCGACACCCGCAGCGGTCCGCTCTATGCCAAGGTCTGGAAAATGGCGGTGGGACGTGTGAGCCTGTTTCTCCTCGACTCCGACGTCGAGGGCAACTCGCCGGAAGATCGCGAACTCACCAGCCGCCTCTATGGCGGCGACACGCGCATCCGCATTCGCCAGGAACTGATTCTCGGCGTGGGCGGCGTGAAGGCGATCCGCGCCATGGGGATCGTGCCGGGCGTCTATCACCTCAACGAGGGCCACTCGGTGTTTGCGACGCTCGAGGCGGTTCGCGGCCGCATGGAGCGAGACGGCTATCCGTTCGACGACGCGGTTCGCCGCGTGGCCCGGCAGACGGTCTTCACCACCCACACGCCGGTCCCGGCGGGCCACGACCGGTTTGACAACGGCCTCATGGAGGAGCATCTCGGCCCCACCCGCGACGCCCTCGGGATTTCCCACGATCAGCTCATGGGTCTCGGTCGGGTCGAGCCCCACAACCATGGCGAGCCGTTCTGCATGACGGTGCTCGGTCTCAAGATGTCGCGACGGGCCAACGCCGTCAGCGCCCTCCACGGCCATGTCAGCCGTCGCATGTGGGCCAACCTCTGGCCGTGGCGGATCGAGGAAGAAGTGCCGATCGGACACATCACCAACGGCGTGCATGTGCCGAGCTGGCTTTCGTGGCAGATGCTGCAACTCTACGACCGGATCTTCCCCGCCAACTGGTTTCGCCGCATGGGTGAGCCCGACATCTGGCAAAAGATCCATGAGTGTGACCCCGGCGAACTCTGGGAGACGCACTACGCTCTCAAGAACCTCCTGCTCCAGTTCGTCCGCCGCCGGCTCTCGCGACAGTGCCGCCGCCGCGGTGAGTGCGACGAGGCGGTGGAGATGGCGCGGACGGTGCTCGACCCCAACATCCTCACGATCGGCTTCGCCCGGCGGTTTGCGACGTATAAGCGGGCCGATCTCATGCTGGCGGATCTCGACCGTCTCCACGATCTGGTGAGCAACGCCGAGCGGCCGATCCAGATCATCTATGCCGGCAAGGCCCATCCGGCCGACGAGCCTGGCAAGGCGCTGATCCGCCGGATCGCCAACCTCCGCAACGACGCCCGCTTCGCGGGCCGCGTGGTGTTCGTGGAGGATTACGACATCAACGTCGCGCGGCACCTCGTGCAGGGCGTCGACGTGTGGCTCAACAATCCGCGACGGCCCCTCGAGGCCTCCGGCACGAGCGGCCAAAAAGTGGTGCTCAACGGCGGCCTCAACTGCTCGATTCTCGACGGTTGGTGGGCCGAGGCCTTCGACGGCCGCAACGGCTTCGCGATCGGCCGCGGCGAGACCCACTTCAACGACGAGATCACCGATCGCCGCGACGGCGAGGCGCTCTTCAACGTCCTCGAGAACGAGGTCATCCCGCTGTTCTACGACCGCGATGCCGACGGCCTGCCTCGCGAGTGGATCAAGATGATGATGAACTCGATCAGTTCGCTGGCGTGGCGGTTCAGTGCCCATCGCATGGTGATGGACTACGCCCGCGCCTGCTACGTGCCGGCGGCTGGTGGAGTGTCGTGTGACATGACGAACCGGTAGCGGCTCGGGGCTGCCCATGCCCCGTCGCCGGACGTTCGTGCGGCTCGGGGCTGCCCATGCCCCGTCGCCGGACGTTCGTTACGGGCATCCTGCCCTTCACTCACTCGGATGCCGCCAGCGCTTCGCCCTCCAGGCTGCGCTTGGCGTCATACGCCGGCTTCGGGGCACGGGCAGCCCCTCGCTGAGTTCATGCCCGTACAAGCCGACCGGCCGTAAGGCCGCGGGTGTCCTGCGGCTCGGGGCTGCCCATGCCCCGTCGCCGGACGTTCGCTACAGACATCCTGTCCTTCGCTCACTCGGATGCCGCTTGCGCTCCGCCATCCTGGCTGCGCTTGGCGGCATACGCCGGCTTCGGGGCACGGGCAGCCCCTCGCTGAGTTCGCACCCGT
>JAUMAF010000167.1:0-2231 GCA_032117045.1 Pirellulales bacterium
GCGAAGTCGAAGTCGCGGACGGCCGAGTCGTTCACCCGGCCCAGGCTGATGCCGTCGGTGTCGACGTCGTTGGCCGTCACGTTCATGCGGAAGGTGAGCGACCTGGTGCCGCTGCCCGACACGTACTGCGCCGACCGCATGGCGTAGTTGACTTCGATGGGGAGGAACACGTCGGCCTGGTTGCCGACCACGTTCACCGGCTCGCTGAAGTTGACCCTGAAGGTCAGCGGCCTGCCCGTGCCGTAGGTGCCGGCGGCGGGCAGGGAGACGGAGCGGACCACGGGCGCGATCGTGTCGGGCAGCCCCGCGACAGCGGCGAGCGCCAGCCGCGGTTCGAGCGACTCGAGTTTCAGGGGCCGCTCACGGCGGCGGGGAGAAGGGGCCATGAGGTCTGGTTCCTGGTTTCCGTCAGCCGACCACCACGCCGATCGGCACTTCGATCTCCACGTTCACGGTCCCGCCATACCCGTCGCTGACAGTGACGGTGAAGGTGTCGCTCTGGTCGGCCGATGTGGCCCCCGGAGCGGCCGCCGCCTGCCGGGCCGCCGCGGTGGGCGTGTAGGTGAAGAACATCCGCGTGGTGTCGACCACGTCTTCGACCTTCACGAACGTCCACGTCACGCTCCCCTTTGCGGGCCATACGGACACGCGGTACGTGAGCGAGTCGTTGTTGTTGTCGACGCTGGTCAGCACCCCCGTGACCTCTCCGGAGATGGGATTTGGGGCCGTGACCACGGCCGTGGCCGTGGGGGCCTGGTTGCCCGTGACGGCGAGGTTGCTGCTGGGGCACACCAATCCGAGGCCACCGTTTCCGGTGAACGCGAACACCCGGTACTGATACCGCTGGCCGGGAGTCAGGCCGCTCACCGTGGCGGACGCAGGCACCGGGCCGATGGCGGGGAGCCTGGTCCAAGTCGTGCCCCCGACGGGCTTGTGCTCGACCCAGTAGCCGGTAATCGGCGAGCCGTTGGTCGCGGGGCTCGTCCATGCGAGCGTCGCTTCATCGCCATCGCCGTTGAGCGTCGCGGTGAGGTCGCTCACGGGATCGGGCAGGCCGCGCTTCGCGTTGAACCACTCGATCTGCCCCGCGACGGCCGTGAGGGCCGTGCTGCGATGGCTCGCATGTTGTACCGGCATCATTTCGATGTTCGTCTTGCCGAAGGTACCCCGCTGCCAGGTGTCGGTGATCGTGGCCACGGCTTCGGGAGCCCCTTCGTCCTGCATGCCGTAATACATCCGCATGTCGCTCACCAGCCGGGTCTTGCCCGAGCCCGCGGCGCGAAACAGCTTGGCAAAGGCCGTCTGTTCGTAGGCAAGGGGACTGCGGGCGACCTTCTGGTCGATCAATCGTGAAACCTCCGCCGTGGTGGTGACGCCGTCGACGATCATGACCGGCACCATGTCCCCGCGAACGTCCCGCTGCCACTCAAGCGCGGGCGGTGCGTGGAACTCCCGCATGTAGAACTTCCGCGACACCTCGTAGTTGCCGCCGAGCAGTTCCAACGGCGTGTTGACCTGGCCCTGATAGCCACCGAGCGAGAACGCGGAGAACTGCGGAATGAAGACCACCCACGGTGCGTCCGGCACGGTCACGTCCGAATACGGCCGTCGATTGAAGATGGCCCGGTTCATGAACAGATCCGTGTCGGACGGCGCCGCCGCCGTCGACACCCCGGCGATCCTCACGCCTCGGGCCTCGAGGGCCTCCTGGAAGGAGAGCGTGGCGAGCCCGCCCTGCGACCAGCCGTTGAGGAACAGCTCGGAGCGGTACAGGCTCTTGCTCGCCAGGAGCCGCTCGGACGCGGCGAGCATGTCGAGGCACGCCTGCTGCCCGCTCTGCTTGGCGAAGAAGCTGTCGTTCTCGACCGAGTTGCCGATGCCGATGTAATCGGCCGCGACCACGGCGTAGCCCTGCCCGGCGAATGCGGCGACGTTCAGCCGCGTCTCGTAGCACGTCGCGTAGAAGTCCTTCTGCCTGAGGCCGTACCGCACCGGAGCCTCGGAGGTCTTGTCCCACGAGAAGGCCTGGGACGGGGCGGATTCCTTGAAATACAGCGTGCCATGCTGGTAGGAAACGACCGGCATCGCGCCCGACACCCCCTGCGGAATCGCGACCAACCCGTAGGCGACCGTGGGTCGATTGCCCTGCTCGGGGATCGTCGTGCGATAGGCCACGCGGTAGACGTCGACGTTATGGAGGGCCGACCGGTACTCCGGGTTCTGGTAATCCC
>JAUMAF010000168.1:0-5623 GCA_032117045.1 Pirellulales bacterium
CGGCACGAACTCAGCGAGGGGCTGCCCGTGCCCCGGAGCCGGCGTATGCCGCCAAGCGCAGGCAGGATGCCGAAGCGCCGGCGGCATCCGAGTGAGTGAAGGGCAGGATGCCCGCAACGAACGTCCGGCGACGGGGCACGGGCAGCCCCGAGCCGTGCACCAGGGCAGCCCGCGGCCTCACGGCCGGTCGGCTTGCACGGGCATGAAGTCAGCGAGGGGCTGAGCGTGCCCCGAGCCTTGGCGTGGTAGGTTCAGTGGCATGACCGCGAGCGGCTTTCCCACGCACTGGCGACTCCGGACACGCAGTCTCGAGCTGCCTGCTCCCGGCGGACGAGTGCGTCGGCCGCTCGTGATGGGAATCGTCAACGTCACGCCCGATTCGTTTTCGGACGGTGGGCGTTACTCGAGCGTCGAGGCGGCTGTGGCCCACGGGCTCGCGCTTGCCGCGGAAGGCGCCGATCTGCTCGACGTCGGCGGCGAAAGCACGCGGCCGTATGCGGCGGCCGTCGCGGAGGCCGAGGAGCTCCGCCGCGTGACGGACGTCGTGCGGCGACTCGCCTGCGAGAGCGGTGTGCCCGTGTCGATCGATACGTCGAAGGCGGCCGTGGCCGAGCGGGCGGTTGACCTCGGAGCCGAGATCATCAACGACGTCACCGGCCTCGAGGGTGATCCGCGGATGATGGCCGTCGCCCGGGCGAGCGGCGCGGGCGTCTGTGCCATGCACATGCAGGGCACGCCGCAGACGATGCAGGTCGATCCACGGTACGGCGACGTCGTCGCCGAAATCCATGCCTATCTGGCGGCCCGCCGGGATGCGATCCTGGCGGCAGGCATTCCCGTGGACCGGGTCTGCCTCGATCCCGGGATCGGGTTTGGCAAGACCCACGAGCACAACATGGTGCTCCTCCAGCACGCGGGCCGATTTCTCGATCTGGGCACGCCGATCCTGGTGGGCCATTCCCGCAAGGGTTTTCTCGCGAAGTCGCTCGAGCGATCGCTGGGCCGGCCGGTGACCGAAGCCGACCGCGACGCCGCCACGGCCGGCGCCGCCTGCCGGCTGGCCGCGCAGGGGATCCAGATCGTCCGCGTCCACGCCGTGGGCCTCGTCCGCTCCGCCCTCGAACTCTTCGCCGCGACCCACGTCGGGGGCGACGGCCAGTAAGATACGGTCTTTCGACCCCGCCCCCCTGCCGCTACGCACCATGGCCACCATTCCCGCTGCCACGAGCGCCTCCGCTGCCACGAGCGCCTCCGCTGCCACGACCGCCTCCGCTGCCGTCACAGGCTCACTCCCCGACCATTGCCGCGCGATGGCGATCCGGGCACGGCGGGCCGCCATCGAGCTCGCCGACGCTGCCAGCGCGAAGAAGGCCGCCTGCCTGCGGGCCGCGGCCGCACACATCCGCCGGGACGCGGCCGAGATTCTCGCGGCCAACGCCCGCGACGTGGCCGCCGCCCCCTCGTACGGTCTCACTTCCGCCCAGATCGACCGGCTTCTCCTCGATCCCCCGCGGCTCGAGGGGATCGCAGCCGGCGTCGAGGCCGTGGCCTCGCAGGCCGACCCTGTCGGCGAGATCATCGGCGAGGAGACGCGGCCGAGCGGACTCGTCGTTCGCAAGGTCCGCGTGCCGCTCGGCGTCGTGTTCTTCGTCTACGAGAGCCGGCCCAACGTCACCGCCGATGCGGCGGCCGTGGCGCTGGCCGCGGGCAACGCCATCATTCTCCGCGGCGGCAAGGAGGCGGCCCATTCCAGTCGGCGGATCGTGGAGAGCGTCCGCGCGGCGATCGCCGAGACCGGGCTGCCGGTCGATGCCGTGCAACTCGTCGATGTGGCCGACCGGCAGGCGGTGGGCGAGTTTCTCGCCATGGACGATCTCATCGATCTTGCGATTCCGCGGGGCGGCGAGGCCCTGATCCGCCGTGTCTGCTCCGAGGCGCGGATGCCCGTGCTCAAGCACTTCACCGGCAACTGCCACGTGTATGTCGACAAGGCGGCCGACCTTGCCATGGCCGAGACGATCACGGTCAACGCCAAGTGTCAGCGGATGGGCGTCTGCAACGCGGCCGAGTCGCTGCTCGTGCATCGTGACGTGGCGGCGGCGTTTCTGCCGGAGATCGCGGCGGCCCTCGCCACGCGGGGCGTGGAGGTCGCGGGTGACGAGGCCACGCGAAACCTGGTGCCCATGGCCAGCGTGGCGACCGAAGCCGACTGGGCCACCGAGTTTCTCGGGCCGAAGATCTCCGTCGCCGTCGTCGACTCGCTCGATGCCGCCATCGACCATGTCAATCGCTACGGCTCACGGCACACCGACGCGATCATCACGGCCGATTCCGCGGCCGCCCGACGATTCGCCTCCCGGGTCGACACCGCCTGCGTGATGGTCAACGCCAGCACGCGGTTCAACGACGGCGGTGAGCTCGGACTCGGGGCCGAGATCGGCATCTCGACCGACAAGCTCCACGCCCGCGGCCCCTGCGGCACCCGCGAACTCACCACCTACAAGTACATCGTCACCGGCACGGGCCAGATTCGCACATGACGTTCACTCGTTTCCTCTGCATCGCACTGCTCATGACCTCTGCCGTCACCGCCGCCCCCGACACCGAGCCCGCTGACCCGCACCTCTGGCTGGAGGACGTGACGGGCGAGAAGCCACTCGCCTGGGTCCGTGAGCGAAACGCGGAGAGCATGCGGGCCCTGACAAGCGGCACCGGCTTTCCCGAACTCGAGCGGCGGATTCTCTCGATCCTCGACTCGAAGGAGCGGATTCCATCCGTCACGAAAATCGGCGACCGCTTCTACAACTTCTGGCGCGACGCCGCGAACCCGAAGGGCCTGTGGCGACGGACGACGCTCGACGAGTATCGCAAGTCGGAGCCGGCCTGGGAGACGGTGATCGACGTGGATGCCCTCGCCAAGGCCGAGGGCGAAAACTGGGTGTGGCACGGGGCGACGGTGCTCGAGCCCGAAGATCGGTTCTGCCTCGTGTCGCTCTCCCGCGGCGGGGCCGATGCCGATGTGGTCCGCGAGTTTGATCTCGAACGAAAGGCCTTTGTCGAGGATGGCTTCGCGCTGCCGGAGGCCAAGAGCCGCGTCGCCTGGCGCGACCGCCAGAGCGTGTTCGTGGCCACCGACTTCGGACCTGGTTCGCTGACCACGTCCGGCTATCCCCGGACCATCCGGGAGTGGACGCGGGGCACGCCGCTCACCGCGGCCACCATGGTTTTTGAGGGCCAGCCCGACGACATGGCGGTAGGCGGTTATCGCGATCTCACGCCCGGCTTCGAGCGGGATTTCATTTCGCGGCAGATCACCTTCTGGACCAACGAGCTCTTTCTGCGGCGCGAGGGGCGGCTGATCAAGATCGACAAGCCCGACGACGCCAATGCCTCGGTGCACCGCGAGTGGCTCATGATCGAGCTGCGGTCGCCGTGGACCGTGGGCGAGACGACCTATCCTGCAGGGGCCCTGCTCGCCGCCACCTTCGAGGCCTTCGTGAAGGGTGAGCGGCAGCTCCACATGCTCTTCGAGCCGACCGCTCGCTCGTCACTCGCCGGCTGGGCCGGCACTCGAAGCCGGATCCTTCTGACCACGCTCGACAACGTCCGCAGCCACGTGGCCGTGCTCGCGTTCGCGGCCGGCGCCTGGCGAAGCGAGTCGCTCACCGGCGTGCCGGAGTTCGGCACGGCATCCATCTCGCCCGTGGACGAGATGGAGTCGGACGACTACTGGCTGGTGACATCGAGCCCGCTCGAGCCCTCGACGCTCGCCCTGGGCTCGGCCGCCACGCCCGCGGAGGCTCCGGAGAAACTCAAGCACACGCCTGCCTTCTTCAACGTGGCGGGGCTGAAGGTGGAGCAGCACGAAGCGGTGTCGCAGGACGGCACGCGGATTCCATACTTCCAGATCGGCCCGGCCGACCTGCCAATGGATGGCACCGCCCCGACACTCCTCTACGGCTACGGCGGCTTCGAGATCCCGCTGGTGCCGGGCTACAACCCCGTGTCGGGAGTGGCTTGGCTCGAGCGGGGCCACGTCTACGTGATCGCGAACATCCGCGGAGGCGGGGAGTTTGGCCCACGATGGCACCAGGCGGCGCTCAAGGAGCACCGCCACCGGGCCTACGAGGATTTCATCGCCGTGGCCGAGGATCTCGTCGCCCGCAAGGTCACGTCGCGGAAGCGCCTCGGCATCATGGGGGGCAGCAACGGCGGCCTGCTGATGGGGAACATGCTCACGATGCGTCCCGACCTCTTCGGGGCGGTCGTCTGCCAGGTGCCGCTGCTCGACATGCGGCGGTTTCACACGCTTCTCGCCGGGGCGAGTTGGATGGGCGAATACGGCGATCCGGACAAGCCTGAGGAGTGGGCCTTCATCCGCGGCTTCTCGCCGTATCACAACGTGACGCGGGATCGCGACTACCCGCCAATCCTGATCACGACGTCGACGCGGGACGACCGGGTGCATCCCGGTCACGCGCGGAAGATGACAGCCCGACTGATGGAGTTCGCCAAGCCGGTGCTCTATTACGAAAACATCGAAGGGGGCCACGGCGGCGCCGCCGACAACCGGCAAAGGGCTTTCATGGACGCCCTCGGCTGGACCTTCCTCTCTCGCGAACTTGCCGACTGATTCGGCGCCTGCCCGCTGCCAGCCATTCGCCCACGAGTTTCCCCAGCCCCCGGGATTGCCCTGTCCATGACCGACAAGGTGCGGGCTGCCTCCCCATCGTCGCCCGCTTGCCCGGCTTCACATGGCGATCGATCGTGGGAACTGCGGGCTTTGCACCGCTCGTATCGATTATGCCGATAAAAACTGCGGATTCCGGCAGTGCCAACGTGAATGACACGAGGCGGTCGCCCCCTCCATCATGGACTCGGCACCGAGGCAACGTTGCGCTCTCCAACACCATCATATGCCCGTGTCGCGGCGACGGCCGCACACGGGCTCCTCGCTCTCGCCACCTGGCTGCTGACCGCCGGTGCCGCTTTCGCCGACGATGCCGAGAAGCCGTCGCTCGTCATCTCCGGACAAGTGCAGGCCGACGCGGTCTCCTTCGGCCAGGATGCCGAGAGCCGCATCGACGTGGGTGATCTCCAGGACGGCACCCAGTTTCGTCGTCTCCGGATCGGCGCCCGGGGCACGAGTTTCGAGGTCATCGAGTATTCGCTCGGCGTCGACTTCGCCCTCGCAAACCAGCCGAGCTACCTCGACAACTACGTCGAGTGGAAGCAGCTGCCGTGGCTGCAGAACATTCGGGCCGGCCATTTCTTCGAGCCCTTCTCGCTCGAGCGGGTCACCCAGAACCGCAACAACACCTTCATGGAGCGGTCGCTGGTCGACACGTTCGCTCCCGCCCGCAACATGGGAGTGATGACCTACGGCAACACGGAGAACGAGCGGGCCACCTGGGCCATCGGCACCTTCCGCACCAACAGCGACAACGTGGGCAACGACTCCTTCGACAGCGGCCAGGCGCTCACCATGCGGGGCACGTTCCTGCCGTGGTGGGACGAGGCCAGTGACGGCCGCTTCTACATGCACCTCGGCGCCGCCTACAGCTACCGCGAGGCGTATCAGAATCAGGTTCGCTTCCGCAACACGCCTGAAATCCGCAAGCAG
>JAUMAF010000169.1:0-6451 GCA_032117045.1 Pirellulales bacterium
CGAACCGGCCGCCGAGGTTGCGGAGCACCTTGCCGTTTTCCAGCGACGTGCGCACCGCCTCCTCGAGCGAGACCTCCCAGATGTTGTCGAAGCTGGGATTCGAGAGGGTGAGCGGCTCGACCGCCCCGGCTGCCTCGTCGAGAGGCTGTTGTTCACTATCGGGATATTCGAGCTTCTGAATCGCTCCCACGTAGTGCGAGAGATCGCCGTCCTCGAAGAAGTAAAACGGCTGCCGCGGGGCGCAACCACTGGCGACGAGCGTGAGGCTCGTGAGGGCCACCCAGAGTTGTCGGGCAAGTCGTGGCACGTTGGGGGCGCCGGCTCGGGTCCGGCGGTCTTTGTGTCGAAATCACACAATCCAAATCGCCGCCGCTGCGCCCGAGGGGAAATCACCGTGTCACCACGGTGGCTCCCGGCACGTCGCCCCCCGACTTCGTGCCCGAATCGCATACGCCCAGGCGCAGCAGCAGCACTTCTGGTATCGACGGCCTTACCCGCAAACTTGGAGGAATCGTTACAGACCTCCGTCCGGGTGGTGGACTGGGAGGACGGGGGAGAGTGGTGATGGCCGTCGGACTCACTCTCGGACGGGCCAGCCGGGCGTGGCCAGATGTCGCCGGGCTTCGCCGTCGTGCCAGATGAATCTGGCTGAGCACCCTGGAAATCGGCTGACCACGTCGGGCCCCCGGTCGGGTCCGAGCACGCTCGCGGCCGTCGCGAGCGCGTCGGCCGTGGTGGCGTCCGGGGCGATCACCGTCACCGCGGCCGGGCCCGTCACGCCGAGGCCGGTGCGGGGATCGACGATGTGACTGTAGCGATGGCCAGCGATCTCCACCGCCTGATGGGCATCGCCCGAGGTGGTCACGGCGGCCCGCTCGAGCAGCACCGTGCCGCCCCCAGACCCCTCGTCGCCAGGCAGTCCGGCGACCGTAATCCGCCAGCCGTCGGCTCCGGGCGGTGCCGCCGACACGGCGATGTCGCCGGATGCGTCGACCATCGCGGCGGCGATCCCGTGTTGGCGGAGCACCTCGAGCACTCGATCGGCCGTGTAGCCCATGCCGATGCCTCCGGGATCGAGCCGCATAGCCGGCCGTCTGAGCGAGACCGCCTGGGCCTGCCGATCCAGGATGATGCCACCTGGCCCCACCGCCGTCCGGGCCGCCGCGAGTTTATCGGGCCGGGGTAGATGCCCCGATCGCCGTGACTGCCGCCAGAGCGTGGTCAACGGACCGACAGTGATATCGAACGCGCCGTCGGTGAGCACTCGGATCTCCTCGCCGCGAACGAGCACGTTCCAGAGATCTTCGCCCACGGGAACCGCCCGTGGCGTGGGGGCCGCAGCCGACAGGCGGCTGAGTTCACTGGCGGGATCGTAATCCGAGAGAATTCGCTCCAGTCGCGCCACTTCGGCAAACCCCGCGGCGATCGCCCCGGCCCCGGCTTCGTGGTCAGCGGCATAGACGGTGATGGTCCAGGGCACGCCCATGTGTGGCTGTGTCATGGACACGCGGACGGTCGCCACCGGATCGGCGACCTTACGCCGGCAGCCCAGGGGGAGGCAGCACGCTGCCGCCAGTGCCACCATGCCGAGCCTTCGATACACTGCTGGCATCATGAGTGAAACAGCACCCTCTCCCGTCGTCGCGATCACGTTCGACTGCACGCCGCTGCGGAGCATGCCGCGGTTCGACATCCCGCTCGATGCCTCTCCGGGGTATCGTCGCCGAGCCGAACGACTCCAGCGGGCGGTGGCGAGCCACGGCGCGCGAAACACGTATTACCTCGCCGACGGCAACTGCGTCTTCTGTTTTACCAACGATCCAGCCGTCGGTTGGGTGCGGTTTCGGTTCGAGGGCACGCTGATTACGGACGACGCCGACGCCAAGACGATCGGCAGCGACCTCGACATCACCCTCGATCAAGAGACCTGCGACTGGCTGACGCAGCCGGCCGTCGAATGGCTCGGGCTGTCGGCAAAGCATGCGGTGGAGGTCGAGTTCGACCGCTACATCGCGGCGGGCGACCTCTCGCGAGCCCTTGAACGGCTCGCCCGCGAGCAGGCCGCCAGCGACGCCGCCGGGGGATATCTGGGGATGAATCTCTAGCCTCTGCCCGCAACGACGCCGTGCGTGAATCGGGCTCGTGCAAGCCAACCGGCCGTAAGGCCGCAGGTGTCCAGCGGTGCGCGGCGAGGGGCTGCCCATGCCCCGAGAGCCGGACGTTCGCTCCGCCCATCCTGGTCACTCACTCGGATGCCGCCGGCGCTTCGGCATCCTGCCTGCGCTTGGCTGCATACGCCGGCTCCGGGGCATGGGCAGCCCCTCGCTGAGTTCGTGCCCGTTCCTCCCGATGCTGAGGAGCCGGTCGGGGGGCACGCACAGACGTCCGGGGAGTGTTTGCGCCTCACAGGCGATTCCCAGTCGGCCAGCCGAGCATCCTGGAGCAAAACCCCCCGGCGTCGAGCATGCCCACCGCCGGCGAACCAATGCGGCGCTGCTTCTGTCGCAGGGCGCCCACGGAGACCGTGCCTGCCGACGAGTTGCTACGAGACCGTGCGCTTGCCGATTTCGAGCAGCACACTCTCGTTGTCGCTGCCACGGATCGGCCATGAGGCGATGCGGCGGATCGTGACCTTCCGCGTGAGTCCGCGAAAGCGGGCCTCGTCCCGCTCTTCCTCCCAGCGGGGGCCCTTCACGACAAGCATTCGCCCATAGGCGTCCGCGATCGGCTCGAACCAACCGAGGAGTTTCACCAAGGGCGCAACCGCCCGAACGACGAGCGTGTCGAACCGATCGGGGCCAGACGGGCGACGGGCGACCAGCGCCTGCGCCGCCCCCTCGTGTACGGGCAGGTCGAGGCCCGCCTCGGCGAGAATTGCGGCCACGGCGCGGGCCTTCTTGGCCACGCTCTCGGCGAGTTCAACGCGGAGATCCGGACGCAGGATCGCCAGCAGCACCCCGGGCACGCCGCCGCCGGTACCCACATCGAGCACCCGCTCGCCCCGAGCCAGATGCGGGGCGATGGCGGCCGCATCGCCCACGTCGCGCGATACGAACTTTTCCACGTCGGTGTGACGCGTGAGATTGAGCTTCTCATTCCACGACCACAGGCTCGCCGCATACGCGGCGAGCCTGTGCATGGAATCGGGAGGAGCCTCGATGCCCAAACGGTCACATTCGGCGGCGATCGCCCGGGCGAGGTCCTGAGACATCACTTAATGAACAACATTTCACGGTAGGTCGGTAGCGGCCAGAGATCGTCGGGCAGGATGACCTCGATCTGGTCGGCCGTTTCCCGCAGCGCGTTCATCGCCGGGATGACGTCGTCGTGGAAGTGCTTGACCTCGGCCCGGAGGTCGCCGCCACCGTGGTGGCCGTGCGCCTTCTCGAGCGCCTCGATCCGTCCCTCGAAGTCGCCGACAAGTTTCGTGAGCTTGTCGAGCGTGCCCATGTGGGGAGTCTGACCCAGGCCCTTGAGCTTGCTGGCGATGTCGACCAGTTCGCCCTGGTAGCGGTAGCCGGCCGGAAGGATCATCGTCTTGGCGATCTGCAGGGCCGACGAGGCTTCGGTGTTGATGTCCTTGCAGTACCGCTCCATGTAGATGTCGTAGCGGCTCCGCATCTCCCGTTCCGAGAGCACGCCGTACTTCTCGAAGAGCGAGATGTTCTTGGGCGAGACGAGCACGTCGAGCGCCTCGGGCGTGGCCTTGAGGTTGGGCAGCCCGCGCTTCTTCGCCTCGTCGTGCCACTCCTGCGAGTACCCATTGCCATTGAAAATCACCGCCTTGTGGTCCGCGATGATCTTCTGAAGGAGCTTTTCCACGGCCCCAGGCAGTTTCGCCAGATCACCGCCGGTGGCCTTTTCGAGCTCCGTGGCGATGTAGTCGAGGCTCTCCGCCATGATCGTGTTGAGAGCCACGAGCGGGCCGGCGATCGACTGGCTCGATCCGACGGCGCGGAACTCGAACTTGTTGCCCGTGAAGGCAAACGGGCTCGTCCGGTTGCGGTCGCCGGCGTGCTTCGGCAGCGTTGGCAGCGTGTCGACGCCGACCGTGAGCGTGCCGGTCGACTTCGAACTCGTCGCCTTGCCCTTCTCGATCTGCTCGAAGACGTCGGCGAGTTGGTCGCCGAGGAAGATCGAGATGATGGCCGGAGGAGCCTCGTTGGCGCCGAGCCGATGGTCGTTGCCGCTGGCCGCCACCACCGCCCGCAGCATGTCGGAGTGGAGGTGCACCGCACGGATCACCGCGGCACAGAACACGAGGAACTGCATGTTGGCATGGGGCGTCTCGCCCGGCTCGAGCAGGTTGCCGAGCTTGCAGCCGATCGACCAGTTGACGTGCTTGCCCGAGCCGTTGATGCCCGCGAAGGGCTTCTCGTGCAGCAGGCAGGACATGCCGTATTTCTGGGCCACCCGCGTCAGCACCTGCATGATCGTCTGCTGGTGGTCGGTCGCGATGTTGGCGTTCTCGTACATCGGCGCGATCTCGTATTGGCTCGGTGCCACCTCGTTGTGCCGCGTCTTCACCGGCACGCCGAGCTTGAACAGCTCCCGCTCGCCTTCCAGCATGCAGGCGAGCACCCGTTCAGGGATGGCGCCGAAATACTGGTCTTCAAACTCCTGGCCCTTCGGCGGCTTGGCGCCGAACAGCGTGCGGCCGGCCATCACGAGATCGGGCCGGGCAAAGAAGAAGTTGCGGTCGATCAGGAAGTATTCCTGCTCCGGGCCCGCGGAGGCCGTCACCTGCCCCACGTCCTTGTGGCCAAACATCGCCAGCACCCGCCTGGCTTGCTTGTCGACCGCCTGCATCGATCGCAATAGCGGCGTCTTCTTGTCGAGCGCCTCGCCGGTCCACGAGCAGAAGGCCGTGGGGATGCAGAGCGTGGTGCCGTTGGGGTTGTCGAGAATATAGGCCGGGCTCGTCGGATCCCAGGCGGTGTAGCCGCGGGCCTCGAACGTGGCGCGGAGGCCGCCCGACGGGAAACTCGAGGCATCGGGCTCGCCCTGGATCAGTTCCTTGCCCGAGAACTCCGCCATCGCGTCGCCGTCTCCGGTCGGCGTCAGAAAGCTGTCGTGCTTCTCGGCCGTGATGCCGGTGAGCGGATAGAACACGTGGGCGTAGTGGGTGGCCCCCTTCTCAATCGCCCAGTCCTTCATCGCCAGGGCCACCGCGTCGGCGATCGTGTGGTCGATCGGCTTCCCCTGTTTGATCGTCGCCTGAAGGGCCTTGTAGACGCTCTTCGGCAGGCGGTCCTTCATGACCGACTCGCTGAACACGTTGGCGCCGAAGATCTCGCTGGTCGGCGTCTCTCGGAAGTTCCAAGCCTGGCCGGTGGGCTTGTAGTTGTTGATGGCGGCGACGGCACTGGCGCGGGCGGTGGTCATAAAGGAGAGTCCTTCTTCCTTACAGGGTTGGCTGGCGGGATTCTGGCGACACGGTCAAACAGTCATCTGAGCCACGCACGTCCGCTCACGCGCGAGGCTTGAACAGCAAGTGTGGCGAATCAGGGCGGCTCGTCGCAGCCAGAAGAAGAAATCAGCGACGAACCCGGGATCTCAGACCCCGTGCAGACTAGCCGTGGCCCGGGGGCAGTTCAAGTAGCGGCCGCCCCCGTTCGGAGGGCTGTGCGGGTCGCGATCACCGGGCCGCGGTGGTGCGGCCGGCGGGACGGGCTGCGGGCCGAATCGTCATCCGCCGGGCGACGTCGGTGGCCGCGGCAAGTGCCGCATCGGCTGCCGGCGTCATCACCACGCCGTCGATGGGTCGGGCAACCGTTTGGACCGGCACGTCAGGATCGACACCGACGCCGCTGTAGGGCAGGCCCTTGGGCGAGAAGAACTTCGCCGTGGTCAGTCGCATACCGACGCCGGCGGCCTCGAGCGGAAAGATGCCCTGGATCGAGCCCTTGCCGTAGGTTCGCGAGCCGACGATCGTGCCGCGGCGGTGATCGCGGATCGCTCCGGCAAAGATCTCGCTCGAACTGGCCGAGTCGCCGTCGATCACGAGCACCAGCGGCATCCGCCACGTGCCGGGACGCCCGGCCGAATAGTTGAAGTCTTCGTCCGGGCTCCGGCCGCGGGTCGCCACGACGAGGCCGCGGTCGAGGAACAGATCGGCCACATCGACAGCCGCGGAGAGGAGGCCGCCGGGATTGCCACGCAGGTCGATCACGAGCGACCGCATGCCCGCGGCATCGAGCTGGCGAAGGGCCTTCTCGAGGTCGGCGGCGGTCGTCTTCTGAAACGACGAGAGCTTGAGCGCTGCGATGCCCGCCGTCGAGTCGAGCATCCGCACCTGCTCGATGCTCGGCACCTCGACATGCTCGCGGCGCACCGTCACCGCCCGAGCCGGTGCCGGGGCTCGCAGGATTGCCAACGTCACGAGCGAGCCTTCCGGGCCCTGAAGCAGATGCGCCGCCTCGTCGACGCTCAGGCCGCCGATCGACCGGCC
>JAUMAF010000170.1:0-7177 GCA_032117045.1 Pirellulales bacterium
AGGTAGCGGTGCTGCCAGTTGAAGTCCCAATCCTTGATCTCGAGCAGAAGCTTCCGCTGCGTGGAATTGGGCGGCTGGTGCCAGATCCGGAACTCCTTCCCGAGGCGATGCATGTGGGGCGCCATCACCCAGAGGTGACAATCACTCGTGATCTCCCGGGAGCCCGTGGTTTTGAAATTCGCGGCACCCTTCGGGATCAAACGAAAATCCGTATCGAGCATGAATCCATGCGAGAACCGCCGGGGCGGGTTCTTGTCGAGCCAGATCCCAAGCCGGCTGGAGTCATCGATCTCGGGCTTTCCAGTTCTCACGTAGTGAATCTGCAGCGCGATCGCCGCATCGGAGGGAATCACCCTCCGGACACCCGGCGGTAAGTCAAGCGGCCCCGCCCCGGGCACCCAGCCCATGAGCTGGCCGCCGGGGTTGTCTGGATTCCGCACCGGCTGGGTGGGATCGGGAACAAAACCGAGGCCCATGCCCGATTCGTAGCCCGGACCATGATCCTCGTCGCCGTCACCGCTGGGAAGCGGATTCGCCAGCCGCTGCTGATGGGCGAGCATGAGGCCGGCCCCGTCGTAAAAGATCATCCCATGGTGAATGGCCTGGCGATTGCCGGGGATGAACTCCAGCCTCTCCACATACAACTCCTCCGGATTGTCGAGCGGAAGCACGACGGTGCGGTAGTGATCCTCGCCCTGGGCGGCGAGGTGAAACGTTCCCGGCATCTTCAAGACGAGGTCCGGAGGCCGGGAAGCCTGCCACTCACCCTGGTTCGTGAATGTCAACGGTGGCGGAGCATCGGCCGGATCTCCCTGCGGGCAGCCTTCGTCCACCCAGCGGCCGAAGAGGTCGATCTCCTCGGGGGTGAGGGAGAGATCGTTCTGGAATGGAAGCCCGCCGGTCGCGGACCAGGGAGGCATCAGCCGATCGGCGGTGAAGCTTTTGATATCGGCCGCCCACTGCACCGCGTGATCGAACGTGATGAGTGAAAAGGGCGCCACGTCGCCGGGATGGTGACACCGCTGGCAGTGCTGTTGAAGAAGTGGCTCGATGTCCCGATGAAACTCGACGCTGCCGTGTCTGATGACCGGCCTCGCGGTGAGTTCCAGCGGACAGCCGATCGGGGTCGTTTCCTTGATGGCGACGGACTTTCCGGCCACGACGCAGGCGACGGCATCGGCGAGATACTCGGTGTCGGCCTTGGGCCGACGCACGAGCCGACTGGTGTAGAGATTGTCGACGAGCCCCGAGTATCTCAGCACTCGGTGCCGGTCGAGCACGAACACCTGCGGCGTGGTCGTCGCCCGAAAGTGCGCCGCCGCAGCTTTGTCCGGATCGAAAAACACCCGGCACGCGATCTTCGACTCGGCGGCGAGCCGACCGACCTCGGCGGCGTCTGCCGCGTCGCAGACCACCGCGACGAATGTCACACCATCGCCGCCAAAGCGGTCGGCGAGCGCGTTGATCACCGGCACCGATTGATTCGAGACCGGGCAGTTGAAGTTGAGAAATGCGACGACAGTCGCCCGCGCGTCGTCCGCGGCAGTCAACGACCAGACGGCGCCAGCCGTGTCGCGAAAGTCGATCGAGGGCACGACCCGCCCGATCCGACTCCGCGAAACGGCCGCCACTCCCGCGGGATCGGCCTGCTCGGCACCGCCGGCCGGTTTGGCGAACGAAACCACCACACCGGCCCCGAGGGCCAAGCCCGTGAGCAGTGCCCCCGCCCTGGACAGGAACCGGAGGCGCGTCGGACCACCGGCCGACCGATGGGCGCGTTCGATCACGGCATTTTCCACCGGCCGCTCCTTATTCTGCCACCTCCATGTGATAGACAAACTTGAACTCGCGGCCGAGCGGTCCAAGCCCCTCCGTGACGCTGTCGATCCGCAAGATGCTTAGCGTCAGGGGGTCGAAGAGAAACGTGGCGGCCTTCCTGACCGTCTCGGAATTCTTGATCAGCGGGTTTTTCTCCTGCTGACGCGTCGAGGAAATCACCCAGCAGTTGGTCCCCTCATAGATTTCGGATCCCACCACCTCCATCTGGGAGGGGCCTGGCAGCGTGCTGACGACAGGCTCGGACAGCCATTTGGTGCCGATCTTCAAGGTGCCCGGGTACAGGTAGTGCTCGGTCTCGTGGTCGATCTTCTCCGGCTTCCCATCGACTTCGATCGCGTCGAGCACCAGGCCTCGGTCTTCTTCCTGATGGAAGAGCTCGTACTTCACCGAGTCCTCGAAGTCCTTCTTGAAGAGGTTCTGAGGCAGGAAACTCGGCTTCCCGCCGTCGGCATTGGAATGAATCGCGTGCGTCTCGATCTTGAAGGCATGCTCGTATTCGCCTTCCTCACGAGGGACGATCGACCAGGTCTGCGTGAGCCTGTCGTGTGCCTTGAGCGCACCGTCGACGAAGTACAGAACATACCCCTCGTACTTGACGGGCTCGTGGTCCTTCACCAAGCCGATGCGGTTCGACGGCTGACCCGAGCCAGCCGGCTCCTGGGCAGCGACCCGGCCGGCGTCTGCCGTGAAACCAATCGACGCAATGACCGCGGACAACACGAGCCAGCGATGAAAGAGCATGAGGAAACTTCCTGAGAAGGGGCGGAACGTTCAACCTTGCTCGGAAACCGGCCAGCGGTCCCTTTCAAGCAATCTCCGGATTTCAACACAACGGGTGCCGGACGTCAAATGGTGCGGTCGGAGAGAAACAAGAGATAGGTCGGCAGAGAGGTCGGCCAATGGCACTTCGGCTCGCTTCCACCCAGCGACTCGCTGAATCTCTCCACGGCCCACTTCGTCGCGTGATAGATGCTGTCGAGCGGAAACGTCACGCGGCCGCCCATCGACGAAATCTGCACGAGCGTGCCGTTCCCTTGTCGCCGCATCACCGGGACGACGGCCCGCGTGACCCGCATCAGGTCGAACGCGTTGGTCTCGAACTGCCGGCGGATCGTCGCCGCCACGCTCCAGCCCAGCGCGGCACACGCCGACACGGTCGCCCGCCCGATGCCTGAAGAGGCTCCGGTGACGAGAACAACGGGAGTGTTCATGACCACCGGGCTAGTCAAGGAAATGGGCAACCGCCACAACATACCCTGCCTGGTCTGACCCGACGGCACGGCCTTGGTGGAACACGTGCATGACCCAGCGCCGCAACGACCTCGACGCCCTCCGCAGTTTCGCGATGGGGCTCGGCATCGCCCTGCATGCGAGCCTGGCGTTTTTTCAGTCGCCCTGGCCCGTGCACGACACGCGGCCGAGCGGCCTGCTGCCTCTCCTGTTGCTCGTCGTTCACGGCTTCCGGATGCAGCTCTTCTTTCTCTTGAGCGGCTACTTCACGATGCTCGTGTATCGCCGCCGGGGCCTCAAGAGCCTGCTCGAGCAGCGATTCGCGAGGATTGTCGTGCCCCTGATGCTCGCGATGGCCACGATCGGGCCGCTCGACGGGATGCTGCAGCGACATGCCTTCCGCTCGGCCCAGCGTGAGCCGGTGATCGCCGAGATGTTCGCCGGCGATGCAGAGGCGGTGCGTCGCCGGTTCGCTGCGGGGGCCAACGCCGAGGCTCGCGACGCCTTGTTTCGGCGGAGGATGCTCCAGTGGGCGGCATGCTCCAACGACCCCGCAGTCGTCGCGGCGGTGATCGACGCCGGTGCGGACGTCAACGCCCGGGACGGGCTCGGCGATACCACGCTCCACGAGGCCGTGGCGTTTGGCCGCGACGAGGCGGTGGCGGTGCTGCTCGAACGCGGCGCCGATCCCACGATCGCCAACCGTTCGGGACGCACGCCCCTGGCGATGACGCTGCTCTCGCCTGCCCTGACGGCCGAGTATGCGCCACTGCTCGGCCTGCCGCCGCTGGAGCCCGACGAGATCGCCCGGGGCCGCGGGCGGATCCGTGAACTGCTTGGTGGCATCGAAATGACGGTCGCCGGTCCGGTCGACCGCGTGGTGCTGGCCTATTGGGAATTCGTGGGCTCCGATCGCTGGCAGTTCCGGATCGGCGGCACGCCGTTCCATCTCTTCGACACCAACATCTTCGACCACCTCTGGTTTCTTTGGTTTTTGTGCTGGCTCGTGGCGGTGTTCGCGGGGCTCGCGCTGACGAACCTGCTGCCGACGGGCCGCTACCGCTGGTGCTTCGTGCCGCTGTCGATGCTGCTGCAGCTGCTCATGGGGCAGTCGATGTCTGGGTTCTTCGGGCCCGACACGTCGCTTGGCCTCCTGCCGCAGCCCCACCTCCTCGCCTTCTACGGCTGCTTTTTTTTCTTCGGCGCGGCCACGTTCGCGGCCGAGGGCATAGAGACGCGACTGGGGAACAGTTGGCCATTCCTGCTGCCGGCGGCGGCGGCGTTCTTCGTTGCCGGAATCCTCACGATCGGTCTGCGGCCGGCCGCGTTCATGCTCCAGCCGGCCTACGCCTGGACGATGTCGCTCGGTCTGATGGGGCTCTTCCACCGCTTCTTCCCACATCCGAGTGCGCGAGTCGCATGGCTCGCCGACGCAACGTACTGGATGTATCTCGCGCACGTGCCGCTCGTGCTGGCGGCACAGCTGGCCATTCGCGAGTGGCCGTTCCCGGGTGAAGCAAAGTTTCTCTTGATCCTCGTCGCCGTGACCGCGGTGCTGCTCGTGTCCTATGCCTGGTGCATCCGACCCACGATCATCGGTCGGATCCTCAACGGCCCGCGGGCGGCGATCCTGGAGGCGACGCCGCCGATCGAGGGTGGCAGCGGACGGCAATGATCGGCTAGGCTTCCGGGATGGTGCGCGAGATCAACTGGCTGTTGCTGCTACCGTGGTTCGTCCTCACGGTGCTGCTGGCTGCCGACTCTGCCGCGACATCCCCGACGGACGAACGGCCGATCGCGGTCGAGCACCTGGGCCTCCGGTCGCTCACAGGTGATGCCGTCCTGTTCGCCGACTCCCTCGGCCCCGACGGCCGGGCCGTCTGCTTCGCGTTTCTCCATCCCGCCTGCCCGCTGTCGCAGGCATACGCCCCGGTGCTCGACGCACTCGCCGAAGAGTTCGCCGGCCAGGGCATCCGCTTCGTCGGCGTGGGCTGTGAAGTCGAAAATCTCGGTGATGTCGAGGCCTATCGCCGCGAGTTCGGCATCACCTTCCCGATCCATCTCGACACCGACTTCACGCTGGCCGCGGCCCTCGACGCGACGATCACGCCCGAGGTGGTGCTCGTCGACCGCGACCGGGTGATCCGCTACGCCGGCCGGATCGACGACCGCTACAGGCTCCGCGGCGTGATGACGCCGGGCGACGCTGAGCCGGAGCTGCGGAACGCCGTCGAGGACATGCTCGCCGACCGGCCGATCCGCGTGCCGCGGACGGAGGCGGTGGGCTGCCCGCTCGACCGGCCGGACCGGCCGGCGCCGTCGAGCGTTCCCGCTGAGGCAGGAGTCACGTTCCACCGTGACGTGCTGCCCTTTCTGCATACCCAGTGCCAGCGGTGCTACAGCCCGAATCAGGTCGGCCCGTTCAGCCTCATCACCTACGACGACGCCGTCGACTGGATCGACATCGGCGTCGAGGAGATCGATGCCCGGCGGATGCCGCCGGCGCAGATCGAGAGCGACCTCGACTTTCGCGTCGTGAAGCCTCCTACGGCCGCCGAGGTGGCGATGCTGCGGGCCTGGGTGGCGACCGGCAAGCCGGAGGGGAATCCCGCCGAGGCGCCGAAGCTCGAGCCGTTCCCTGACTACTCGGCGTTTCAGGAGGATCTCGGCCCTCCCGACATCGTGCTCGAGCAGACCGAGCCGACGCAGATCGGTGCGCACGGCAACGATGTCTACCGGAACATCATCTTTCCGCTCAATCGCGGCGAGGATCTGCGGCTCCGGGCGATCCAGTTTCTGCCCGGCAATCGTAAGCTCGTGCACCATGCCCTGGTCGGCCACCTGCCGCGGGAGACGGTGGAGGAGGCGGTGCGGGATCACGGCGGGCGGGAGGGCTTCGACCATCCTGATGATCGGGCAGGAGGCTTTCAGGATCCCCACGGCATCGGGTTCCGCGTGCCGCCGGTTCGCGACGACGGGCAGCCACGGGCCTCGTTCGTCGGCGGCTTTGTGCCGGGGGTGCGGGCGGTGGCCGCCCCTGCCGACGCGGCCTTGGTGATCCCGGTGGGCTGCGACATCGTGGTGCAGGCACACTACGTCCGCACCGGGAAGCGCGAGACCGACTCGAGTCGGATCGGCATCTGGCTCGAGAAGCAGCCGCCGCGCAAGGTGACGACCATGATCTACCTCTCCGGTGATTTTGCGGTGGTGCCTGCGGGCGTCGCCGACTTCCGCGTCACGGGCACCTACACGCTCCCCGAGGACGCGGACATGGTGGGCGTCATCCCGCACGCGCACCAACTGGCCCGCTGGGTAGAGATCAGGGCCCATGTGCCGGGTCAGGAGAAGCCGCTCCTGCTCCTGAGGGTGCCCCAGTGGGACTACAACTGGCAGTCCCCCTACAACCTCGTGAAGCCGATGCGGTTCCCGGCCGGCACGCGGTTCGAGGCCGAGTGTTCCTACGACAACTCCACCATCAATCCGCGAAACCCGTTCGATCCTCCGCGCGACGTCTGGCACAACGAGACGATCCACGACGAGATGCTGTTGCCGATGTTCACGTTCGTCTGCGAAAAGCCGCTCGATCCCAAGGGCGACACGTTCAAGAAATTCTACTCGTCGGTCGTGCGGTCGCGGTTCCTGCGGCGGCTCGTGGATCATCGCTTCAAGTACGTCGCCGATCCGACGGGCGTCATCACCGTCTCACCCGATTACGATCCGAACGATCATCGCTACTAGAGCCAGGACGGCCCGCGCATGACGCTTGCGACAACGGCAGGCCTTTCCATCGTGGCGGACGCGATGACCGTGTCGGTGCCCAACGCCCGCGGCGGTGCGGAGCGGAAGACGCTGCTCCAGCACGTGAGCTTCCGGATCGAGCCGGGGGAGTTCATCTGCGTGCTCGGCCCCAGCGGGGTGGGCAAGAGCACGCTCGCGCGGGTGCTGCTCGGCGAACGGGAGATCACCGCCGGCTCGCTGCTGGTCGGCGGCCACGACGTGTTTCGCGAAGCCGACGCCCTCCGTGGCTCGATTGGCTACGTGCCCCAGCGCGACGTCAATCCGCCGGCGCTGCCCGTGGAGCGGGCGCTCCATTACGCGTCGGAGGTGC
>JAUMAF010000171.1:0-10830 GCA_032117045.1 Pirellulales bacterium
CGGGCCGCCGCTGCCGCCGGCGATCTTCATCGGCAGCGCCACCACGAAGGCGCCCTCCTCAGGAAGCTTCTCCAGGCCATCGAGATTCTCGAAGATCGGCACATCTCCGGTGCAGAGCGCCACATGCGAACCAAAGAGCGACGACGGCCCGAAATCGATGCTCGCCGTGTCGATCCCCACCGCCTTCACCCGGCGATGCTCCACGAGCCACTTCGCCCCATCCGGCGACAGCCCGGGAAACTTCAGCAACGGCACCGCCTCCGGCCCCTTCACGTCGGTGCCGAGATAGGCCGTGCGATCGCCCCATCGCTTCGACCAGCCGGTCCGCACGAGCACGATCACGTCGATGAGCTGCCGGCCGTGGTCCCGCTCCCAGGCCACGAAATCGTCGGGCGTGACTTCGTAGGCCGGATTCGCCGCGCACTTGGCCCGCACGTCGATCACCGCCGCCTCGCCCACGAGTCGCTCCGGCTCGATCTGATCGGCCGTATGGTGCCCCTCCGCGAAGTGTCGCGGGGCATCGAGGTGGGTGCCGCCGTGCTCGGCCGTCGCAAACCGATTGGCGGCGTAGTAATAGCCCTTGGGATTCGGGCCGTTCTTGCCCTCCTCGAACTGGAATCCCTTTTCGGTGGGCCAGTAGATGGTCGAGGCATCGAAGGCGTGCGTGAGATCGAGCCACGCGCCGGCTGCGAATCGCTGGGCCGCCGACCGCACCGCGGGCTGCGCGGGCCGGCGTGGCTGCGCGGGCACGAGCGGCACGGTCGGTGTCGAGGCCGGCGGTGGCGAGAGCATCGCCTGGCCACCCACGACAGCCGCCGTGCACCCTGCAAACGCGATCGCCGCGACCAAGGACCGACGCGGACTCACGGCGAGCTTCCATCACCGGCAGGAGCCGGAGCGGCCGTGGCCGACGCCGTGCCGGCCCCGCCGCCGCCCGGACTCTTGTCCTTGTCATCCACCCGCACGAGCAGCATCTGCTCCACCTTGCCGCCGTCGCGATGCACGAGGATCGTCGTCTGCTTCTGGGTGAGGTTCGAGAGCCCCGCCTCGTACACCGGCGTTTTCTTGTCGCCGATGGTCCACGCAGCCCGCTGCGATTTCTTATCGACCTTGCCCGTGATGTTCATGGTCGAATCCGACACGGCATCATAATAGGTGCCCCGCAGTAGCCCCGTCTTGTCGATCGCCAGGCTCATGAAGGTGCTGGGATTCGATTCCTCCGAGCGGGCCATCGCAAACACGCCGAGCGGCCGCCACTGGTCGTCGGCGGCGACCTTCACATCGGGGCCGCCCTGCGTGGCGATCGCCGACGCCTGCTGGGCGTATTCCTCTGCAGATCCCACCCGCGCACCCTGCACATAGACGCCGTCGTCCTGATAGCAGACCGTCGTGCCGTAGTTGTAGGAAACCGGCGCCGAACCATAGCCGCCCCAGCCGGCGAGATCGCCCCAGGCCAGGCCCGCCATCATGCCGAGGCCCATGCCCCAGCCGAATCCGCCCCACCAGCCGCCTCCCCACCAGTTGTTGAAGTGATTGCCATACCAGCCACGGCCGCCATACCAGCCGCCGTTGTAGAAGTTGTTGCGGATCATGTCGCCACGACCGGCGAGCGCCCCCGCCGAGTAGGGCCGGACCACGCCGCGGCCCAGGGCGTCTCTCCCCAAGCCATCCCGAGCGAGCGCGTCTCGGCCCACTCCCTGATTGGCGATCCGCTGAAAGTCGGCCCGCGAGAGATTGCCGGCGCCGGCGAAATGACTGCCGGCCAGATCGCGGCCAGCATCACCGTCCAGCGGCCGGCCACCGTCGAGCGGTCGCCCGCCATCCAAGGGCCGACCTCCGTCCAGCCTGCCGCCGTCGAGGTCGCGGCCCCCGTCACCCACGCGATCGCCGCCGAAATTACGGTCGCCGCCGAAATCACGACCCCCATCGAAACCCCGGTCGCCGCCGAAATCACCGCCACGAAAATCACCCGCACCAAAATCCCTGCCGCCGCCGCCACCGAAATCGCGGCCGCCGCCGCCTCCAAAACCACCACCACCACCACCACCGCCTCCGCCATGAAAACCGCCGCCCCCGCCGTGGCCGCCACCGCCACCGTGCGCCCAGACGGTCATCGGCATCGAGCCCTGGCCCAGTGCGGCAGCCATCGCCAGCACGAAGCCCATTCGGCCTGCCGCGCTGCTGCTGTGATTCTTCGTGTTCAAGGTCATGCTCGCGAATCCTGTCGTGTTGGAGGGCCTGGTTCTCGGGTTGTTTGGTTTCACCGCGTCCAACGCAGTGCCACCGAGGGCTCACGCCCTTCGGCTTTCACTTCGAAACGCTCGCGGGTGTGCCGCTTGATCCGCACGCGCTCCTACCGCACCTTCTTGAAGTTGAGCGGCATGGCGTCGGGGAGGTTCACGCCGTCAATCGACCGCTCGATCATGTGGGTCGTGCATCGCCCCTCGCCCGTGGGTGAAATGACCTGCACCCAGTTGGCCACCCTGCCCCGCACCGCGTCCGAAGGCGTGCCCGTCATCACCTTGTCAAAGGCCGCACCGTCCCATTCGAAGTAGCCCTCGGCCCGGGCTCCTGTCGAGTCGAAGACCCATGAGCGGATCAGGCCCGCGTCGCGGTCGGCATGGATCACTTCCAAAGCCTCAATGCCGTTCGGCAGCAAAGCCGCCTTGCCCGGCTTCGGCGTGATCTTGGTGCGGCCCACGATGGCGTAGCCGCCGAGCGCCTTCTCGTAGGTGATCTCGATCGTGGCTCGGTCGGCCACCTCAGCCTGCCATGTGCCGATCATCCACTCGATGTCGTCCAGCGCGGCGACGTGCGCCGGCGTGACCCGTGATTCGGCGAGCCGCCAGGTATCGCCCTCCCGCACCCGCAGTCCCGTGAACCGCGACTCCACCGGCATCTCTCCCGGCTTGGTCTTGAAACGCATCACACCCGCCACGCGGGCCAGCGGCTCAGCCACCATCTCGACGTCGCGGAGGTCGATCTCGAGCGTCGCCTCGGGGTGCCGGCTCCGCCAGGCACGGAGCGACGCCACGATCGTGTCGCGGCCGGACAGCCTCGCGCCCCCCTCGATCAGCTCGGCCTGCGTCGTCCACTGATCGGCCAAGGCCGTGAAATCGTTCTTGTTGAAGGCCTCGGCATACGCGGCCGACGCCTTCTTCAACGCGTCCACCGTTGGCGAGGCAGTCTCGGCCAGCGCGGTGGTGCACACCACGGTCATGGCGAGGGCATTCGCGAGAACGGCACACGGACTCAGCCGATGGCCATGCAGCGGCCGGGCAACGCGAGAGGAAAGAAAAAGCATCGAAACGAGCCCTCGGTGGTGCGAAAACGGCTCGCTCGAGCCGCTGGCTGCGAGTCTATAGAAAAGCCCGCCACTCGTGCATCACGCCGGTCGGCGGCGAACGCCGAAACTCGCCGAACCGCACTCTACCCCACGATCGGTCGGCATGCGGTCGCGCCGCACCTTCTCGCGGGGGGAGTCGCGATGCCGGCCAGGTCGGTCCCTGACGAATCTGCCACGGCTGCCCGGGGCAGGAGCCTCCTTCAATGTCTCTTCACCGGGCGATCCGATAGCAAAGAACAGGCCGGATCATCTCCCCTCACCATCACCCACCATGCGCACCATCGTGTTCGTGGCCGTCACGGCGGCCGCGTTCCTGCCGGTCTCACCGGCGGACGCAAGCGGTTCGGGCTTCGACCCCCGCATCATCGCTTTCGGAGAAACCCGTCAGCAGATCCAAAACACGCCCATGCTGGAGCGGCCCTACCGTCCGCTGCATGTCTACGGCAACACGGCTCGCCGCCGCCACGGACGCGGATCAAACTCCGCGCCGCGGTCTGGGTCGAGCCGATAGCCGCCCCCCATCGGGTCACTGTTGCCGCCTCAGGCTCCGGAGCCCGAGGCTTGGTCTCCGAAAACACGGATGACGTCGTCGATCTGTCGGCGGCTGGCATGGAGTGCGGCCACGCATTCGCCGTCGAGCGTGCCGCCGGCGACCATCGCGTCGAGCATCGCGAGCGACTCCTCCACGCTGATGGGATCCTTATAAGACCGTCGACTCGTCAGGGCGTCGAAGATATCGGCCACTGCCACGATGCGGCACTCCAGCGGAATGGCGGCGCCGACGAGGCCCAATGGATACCCGCTGCCGTCAAGCATCTCGTGATGACCCGCGACGATGTTTCGGAGGATGCCGATTCCGGCAAGTGACTCGAGCTGAAACCCCTCGACCACCTGTTCGATGATTTTCATGCCAAGCACGACATGCGTGGCCATCAGGCCCCGCTCCTCCTCGGTGAGCGAGCTCGGCTTCAGAACGATCGCGTCGGAGATGCCCACCTTGCCGATGTCGTGCAGCGGCGCAAACAGAAACACTTGCTCGATAAACTGCTCGGACAGGGCGTGGAGCGAACTGAGCTGGCGGGCGATCATTCGCGAATAACGCGCCATCCGGTCGAGATGCGTTCCGATGCCAACGTCGCGCAGGTAGGCGAAAACGCTGCCCCCCCGCTCCGCCCCCTCGAGCGCCTGCGTCGCGGTCAGCCCGCGACACACCAGCACGCGCATGAGGCCGACATACACCTCCAGATCAGCGATTGTCTCGGGCGTGAAGACATCCGGCGTCACCGACGCCATGCAGAGCAGCCCCTGGATCGCTTCGCCCTCGAACAGCGGAACGGCATAAATCGATTGCCAGCCAAGATCCCTTTCCCCGTTGGCAGGCTCGGCTGATCCTTGCTCGCCCGCAGGATCCGCGACTGGAGAGCTGTCGAGTATGCGGGCCTTCCGTTCGCGGACGATCCGGCAGAGTTCCGCGTTGTCGGAGAGCCTGCCCTCGTAGCGGCACAGCGGTGGTCCGCTCAGCCGGCTGATGGTGATCGTCTCGAGCCGATCCGTCGCCGCGTCATACCGCATCCAGACGACCTGATCGACCGCAGGAGCCACGGCCACGAGCTGTCGGTGCACGCTCTCGATACGCTCTCCCAACATCGCCTTGTGCCGGTCCGCCGGCGACATGGCCAGGCGCTCACTGACAGGGCTGGTGGTACGGGCGGGAGCGTCGGTGATTCGTCCATCGCCGTGCATGACATCACCCTCGAGAGGCCGCCGCAACCACGCGGTTGCGGCCCTGGCCCTTGGCGGCATAGAGGGCCTCATCAGCCAGATCGATCAGCATGGTCGCGTCGGCCGGCGACGTGGGCAGGGCCGTGGCAGCGCCGATGGAGACAGTGATGCCGATCGGCGACGCCCCTCGGGCAAGCTGGACCTCTCGAACCGCCTGAAGCAACGCACCGGCCACGCGACGGACCCCGGCGTCGTCCGTGTCGGGAAGCAGGACGACAAACTCCTCGCCCCCCCAGCGGCCCACGAGGTCGCCGGGGCGGCCGCAGCAGGCGCGAAGCGCCGTCGCCACCGCCACCAGACACTCATCCCCGGCCCGGTGGCCCTGAGCGTCGTTGACTGCCTTGAAGTGGTCGATATCCACCATCAGCACCGAGAGAGGGCGGCCGTCGCGGTGACTGCGATCCCACTCCACGGCGAGCACTTCCCAGAACCTGCGTCGATTCACCAGGCCGGTGAGGGGATCAGTGGCGGCCAGATCGCCCAGCCTCCGCACCGCCGCCGAATCCGCCGCGTGTTTGGTGAGCGCGAGCTCGACGGCGATTCTCAGGTCGCGGGCGCGGAAGGGTTTGACGAGGTATCCGAAGGGGGATACCCCGAGCGCCCGGGCGATGGTGGCCTCGTCGGATTGGGCCGTCAGAAACACGATCGCGGTGTCTTGAACGGCACAGATCCGCCGGGCCGTGTCGATGCCGTCACCGCCGTTCGCCAGACGGATATCCATGAGCACGAGCCGCGGCGACTCGCGGGCCGCGACGGCCACGGCCTCGTCGGCGGTGTCGACCATGCCACAGACCTCATATCCGAGGCCCGTCAGCTCGCTCGCCAGATCGAGGGCGGTCACTGCCTCGTCCTCGACGACGAGCACCCGCGGCCGTCCGTTGCCCTCGCTCATCATGCTTCTCTCCACCGCACCGACACACCCCAGCCCGGCGGCGACCCCTCCACCTCGTAGCTTCCCCGAATCTGTCGGGTCAGGGAATCGATCAGCTGCATACCCACCCCCGGGCGGTCCTCCGCCGCGGCGTCCATGCCTGGCCCGTCGTCGCCGACGAAGAGTTCGCAGTTGTCCCCGCGCTTCGTGAGCCGCACGGTGATTTTTCCGCGCGGCCTCCCCTGGCAGCCGTGCTTGAGTGCGTTGAGCACGAGCTCCGAAGCGATGAGCGACAGTGGCACGGCCCGCTCGACCGGCACCCACAAGGGCATGGCCTGCAGATCGACATCCACATCCGTGCCGTCGGTGCGATTCGACGACACGATGAGCGTCAGCATCTCCCGAAGATAGTCACCAAAATCGATCTGCTCGTAGTTGCCTGTCGAATAAAGCCGGTCGTGAATCAGCGACATCGCTCGGATCCGTTCGCGGCACTCGAGAAACACCCCCCGCTGCCGCTCGTTCGCGAGCTTTGACGATTGAATGCTCAGGAGGCTCGAGATCACCTGCATGTTGTTCTTGATTCGATGATGCACCTCCTTAAGCAGCGTTTCCGACTGAAACCGCAGCCGCTGCTGCTCCTCGAGCTGCTTCCGCTCCTCGATATTCCTTAGAAACGCACAGTGCCCCACCCCTGCCGTGGCCGGTACCGGCCACATCACGAGCTCGGCCGGAAAAGAACCGCCGTCGGGGAGCAGCGCCATCACCTCACGAGGCCGGCCGAGGGATCCGTCGTCGGCAGGCCGAAACGTGAGCAGGCTCGCAGGCTCGCCATCCACCGTTCTCAGCTTCACCACGTCGTCGACCGGACGGCCCACCGCCGCGTCGCGGGCCACTTTCAGGCTCGTCTCCGCAAGCCGATTCCACTCGGTGATGCAGCCATTCGGCCCGACCTCGATAAAGCAGTCCGCGGCGGTCTCGAGAATGACGCGGAGCCGGTTCTCATGTTCCGCCAGCGTAGCGCTTGCCGCAGCCCGGTCGGCCTCGAGACGGAGCGCCTGAATGAGCGACGCGCAGGACGAGCCGAGCGGAGCGAGCAGCGTCACCAGCTTCTCGTCATAGCCCTGCTCGCGATTGGCAAGCCCGAGGAGCCCCACCATCTCGTCGCCATACGTCAGTGGCAGGCCGAGAAAACACCGCATGGCGGGATGGCCGGAAGGGAGCCCGCCGCGCCGCGGATCGGTTGCGGGATCGTTAGCGATGACCGGCTGCTCCGAGATGATCGCGGCCCCGAAGAGCGTCTGCAGGTTTCGGAATTCGAATCCCGTCGCCTTGCGGGCATCGTAGAGCTGTCGCGTCTCCTCGTTCCAGGCGATGTTCGTGATGGCGTACGTTTTGAGATACGGCGCGTCGTGCTCGTCCCGCAGCACTTCACCGACGAAGCCGTAGGCGCTGCCGGTGAAGTCGAGCACCTGGGAGAGCAGTGTGTCGAAGAGAACGGCCGGCGGCACACGGGCGATGAAATCGCCCTGGCTTCGCCGCACGATGTCGGCGATGCGGGCCACCGTCTTCTCCAGCTGCACCTGCCGGTGCCGCTCCGTAAGGTCGCGTACGACGCCAAGGTAGCCCACGGGCCGGCCGGCATCGTCCTTCAGCGTGGAGACGGTCAGCATCACCGGAATCCGCCCACCGTCCTTGCGGAGATAGGTCCACTCGGCTGTGTCTGCCGCCCTGTCGCGGAGCGGACGCACAAACGTCTCGAAGCCCGAGATCGCCTCCCCGAAGCGCTCGGAGAGCTCCGCTGCTCGGGCCATCAACTCGTCGCGGTCGTGAAACCGCTCCGGCGTCGCGGTGCCGATGAGCTCCGCGGCGGCGTAGCCGAGCAGCTGCTCGGCCGCGGGATTGAAGGCCGTGATCACCCCTTCCAAGGTCGTCGAGATGATGGCCTCGCCTGCGTATTCGATCATCGACCGGCTTAGTTCGCTCTGGGCAAACAGGTCCCGGCGGAGTGCCTGCTCGCGTCGCGCGGCATCCCGCATCCGGATCACCCGCACCACCTGCCGGCCCAGCGTGCGGAGCGCGTCGCGTTGGGCGTCGGTGAGATGCCGCGGCTTGACGTCGACCACGCACAGGGCGCCCACGTTGTGCTGCCCGTTCGGCGACAGGGGCATGCCCGCGTAAAACCGCACTCCCGGCTCGCCTCGCACGAGCGGGTTGTCGGCAAATCGCGGATCGGCCTCGGCGTCGGGCACCTCGAACAACTCCTGGCCGTCGATGGCATGTCCGCAAAACGAGATCGCCCGGGGCATCTCCGTGACTGAAAGGCCCACGACACTCTTGAACCATTGCCGTCCGTTGTCGACCAGCGAGATCAGCGCGATCGGTGTTCCGCAGATGAACGCCGCGAGTTGCGTGAGATCATCGAATTCGGGCTCCGGAGGCGTATCCAGCAGCGCGAGTTCGTCGAGAGACCGCTGCCGGGCTTGCTCGTCTGGCGGTATCGGGGCCGATTTCATCGTCGCTCCGCCTCGTGATGCCGGCAGCGACGGAGCGTCACCGGGCCGGTCCGCCGCTGCCCCGTGGATGCGATTCCCCTGCCAGAGGCGATTCGCGAGTCGCCATACGGTCGTGCCACGCCTGATAGGCGGCATCGATAATACCCCACTTTACCGCGGGGTCGATTTCCCGGAACTCGAGGCCCAGCTCCCAGCCGTCTGCCACCTTTCGCTTCCACATCACCTCGCCGACGATTTCGGCAGCCCCTTGCTCTGGTGCCACGAGCCGCAGCTCGATGGTGTCGTTCACATCACCGACCGCCGCCATCGTGTGCAGGCAAGAGCCCTGGCGGGAAACATCGCTCAGCGATCCACTGACAAACCCCCCCTCGTGTCCGCGAACGCGATAGCCGCAGGGCAACGCCAGGTCGAATCGCGGACTCCGACGATCGGTCGTGGTCATCTCTCTGCCTCCGTTTTGTGATTCCGTAGCCGCCGTGCACCGGCCCCGCGGGAACGCGAACCTTACTGAACCATAGAAGATGGCTGCGGAGGGTGCAACGGTTCGTACGATCGGCGACGTCTTCGCCGGAGCCGGCTCGGCCCGACGATCTCTGACATCTGCGACCCCGCGAGCGGCTCCACGAACATCAGCCCATGCACGCGGTATTCCCGCCCGCTGCGACACTCGAAGCACTGCCGCCGCGTTCGCACGAGCCGGCCCGCCCGAAAGGCGTGGCCGCCCTCCACGCGAAACAGCGATCCCTCCAAGAGGTCCTCCACCCGCACGCGGTTGACTGGGGCGGGATCGTAGCGAGCGAGTGCCAGCACGAGGCTGCGGTCGCTGCAGGTGGCGGCGGCCGGACTCCGCATCGATCGTGTGAGCGCTGCGGCCACCTCGTCCGGCAGCACGTTCGCCGTCACGATCGGCGCGAGGATCTCCTCGAACTCCCGCTTCCATTCGACTCCGTGCGGTCGCGTTCGCCGTCGTCGTGGTCCATGCCGCTCCCAGGTGGCTGCGTGGGCCACCTCGTGGAGGAGCGTGGTCAGAAACGCATACGGATTAAGATTGGAGTTGATCGAGATCCGGTGGGGCCTGGACGGTGCCGGCGGCGGGCGATGGTCGCCGAGTTTGGTCCGCCGCGGCCGCGAGATCCGTACGTCGAGGGCATAGCCGGCAAGCAGCGGCTCCACATACAGGACGGCGGCGGGCGGCAGAAATGGCAGCACCACGCTGGCGGCCGAGGGAATCTTCATGGCGCGGCCCCCGCCGTCGGAATGCGGAGCGTGGGAATCTCGGCCGCGTCGACTGCATGCGTCTCGAAGTAGCGGTCGATGGCTGCCACCTCGGCCGCGGTGGGCGGGGGAGGCGTCTCGTCATGCACCACCCGTTCCACCTCGGGTCGGCCCGCCACGATGCTTCTTCGCTCTTCGACCCGCCACCGCGGACCAAAGTGATAGACGGCGTAATACATGGTGGTGGCCTTCACGGCCCTCACACCGCCGCAGCGACAGGCCTCGAAAAACATCCGATGCACGTCTTGCCACGATCGGTCGCGTGTCTCACAGGCCACGTCGTGCACGACCGATGCGTTGCGAAACCGGCCTTCGAAGGGGCCGCCGATCACCGACCAGAAGGCCCGCGGGATACTCGCGCCATTGACCACCGCCCCCGCCGCCGCGTCCCACCGCACCTCCCGTGGATCGATGTAGGCGAAGGGCTCGACGAGCGTCATGTCGCGGCCGTCGCTCTGCCACTTCGCGACCACGTCGCCCAGGAACCGGCCCCACGCGCCGGCGGCCGGCGCTGCCGGCGACTCGGGTATCGCAAACGTGAGCGACTGAGGCACGGCCCGCTTCGTGAGAAAGCCCACGAGCGGCCGCGCAGGATCAGGGAGCGAGGCGTCGTCGCACGACACCCGCACCATCCGGGCCGCCCATTCGATGGCGAGGTCATATTGCCGGTGATCGCGGCCAGCCGGTGCGAACCGCTCGAACGATTCCGTCAGCCCGCTGGCCTCCACGAGTTGCTCCAGTTCACCCCGGTCCGCGGCCGCGAGCGTCGCTGTGTCGATGCGGCAGCCCCGAATGCTCCCCACAAAACCGCCGGAGAGCATAAAAGTGATTCGCATCGAGAGGGCCTGCCAAAGGTGTGCTCCCGGCATTATGACGACCGGGGCACAAACTCAGCGAGGGCCTGCCCGTGCCCTGTCGCCATCCGCATTGCCCGCGGCCTCACGGCCGGTCGGCTTTCACGAAAACGGCATGAACTCAGCGAGGGGCTGCCCGTGCCCTGTCGCCGGCGTATGACGCCAAGCGCAGCCAGGATGGCGAAG
>JAUMAF010000172.1:0-3946 GCA_032117045.1 Pirellulales bacterium
TGGACCACGTGGCGATGGAACCCGTGGCGAGATGGGCCCGCGCGGTGAACGCGCCGGACCCCGTCCTGCCGCCGATGGCTTAGATCGCTGAACGCGTGGGTGATCGACGCGGCTCCGGGGCGGCGACTCGCACGAGGCGGCGAACATCGTTCTGGACGGTTTTCGGGTAGCGTGCCACGAGGTCCTGCGGCATCTCGACCGTGTCCAGTTTTCGAAACGTGTACAGGCTTCGCGGATCCATCCCGTGGCGACGACACGCGTAGACGAGGTCGCAGATCGCCTGGGCCGGATCGGCCAAGCCATCCTGCGGAAGGGAGTGGATCGTGGGACTCACGCACACGAAGACAAGGGTGCCCAGCGGGCTCGGCCGGCGGCGGGAGCGGTTGTGCCGCCGCCGCGTAAAGCACTCGACTTCGCGGGGAATTTGCGTGATGAGGCCGTGCCTCGCAAGAGCCGCGGCGCCGGTGACATAGGCATCGGAGTCGATGGCTGTCACGAGATCTTCGACGGAGACCCCGTCAGGAAGCCCATATCGGCCGGGAACGTATCGACGGAGCACGCCCTTGCGAGTCAGACGGCCGAGTTCGACGTTGACCACGGCGGTCGATGCGTTGGCGGCGTTGGCCAGCTCGGTGACGGAGAAAACCCGTTTGGCACAGCGAGCCTGCTGCAGCGACAGAAACTGCAGCCAGTCGAGGGTTTTCACGCGACGGTTCCTTGCGGCGGGGAAAGCAGGCGGTCGAGCAGGGCATGAACGACCGGCACCACGATGGCGCCGCCTCCGGCTCGGAGCAAGGCCTCCGCCGCTTCGGAATCAACCTGCTCCCGGATGATGCGATCGACAGCGGCGACATGCACTGCCTTCGAGTCGCCGAGATCCTCGAGCCGCCTTGCGACTGTGTCTGGTTGGATCCCGAGCGTCGCGAGCTTCACGCTCAGCCGAGCCGCTGCGTCTGGAGCCGCTTGGCTTTCGAACAGATAGAGGTCCACGAGGTCGCGATGCTCGAGAAATGTGCGACCAACGACGGCGATGACCTTTGACTCCAACATGTCGGCGTTCGACGTGGTGCGATAGACCACTCCGTCCGTGGTTCGCACCGTCGGTGGATCGGCGCACTCGAGCCGAAGAATGTCGATGGGGATCTCGATCCGACCAACGTTCGAACCGAGCCTCCAGAAGGCGAGATCGACAACGGTCGCCACCGGGGAGTCGCCGCGGCCGGCGGCCACGCTCCCGTCGAGGTTCAGGCGCCGACGAACGTCGGAAAGGAGCCGACGTTGGAAAAGGTTGACCAGCTCCTGCTGCTTGGTCGCAAGGTCGCCGATCCAGTGGTAGTCGATGTCCACCGAAAACCGGGCACCGCGATCGAGGAGTCGGTAGCGGAAGCCGCCAATCAGGCAGAGGCCGGCTCCAGCGGGGTGCGTGGCCACAAGCGCGGCCGCCATCCGCTGAATCTGTTCAGTGAGGAACAATCGATCATCTGGCATGAGCCGCACCCGAAACCCAAAGACGCTGCTGCGATTTGAGATGCAAATCAAATCATATTCGTTTCTTTTTGTTACGCAACATTCGTTTTCTGCCGTTACTCCCTCATGCATGTGGGTCGGCCGGTCACTCCGTGGCCGAGTCGCGGACCGTGGAGATCCTGCGCGACCCTTCGCCGCCGGACTATTCGAGCATCACGACGGTGTCGGTCCCGGATGCGATCATGCAGCCGGCTGGTCTTTCCGCGGCACCGCTCTCGATCGAATGGCTGTTTGGCTGAGGCGGTTTCACCACCGGACGACGTCCGTCAGAAACTCGAGCACCGCGCGGTTGAAGACCTCTGGCGCCTCCAGGGGCACGAGGTGGCCCGCATGCGGCACGATCAGGAGCCGCGCGTTGGGGATGACTTGCTCGGCCGCTTCGAGGCAGGCCGGGGGCGTGATCTGGTCTTCGGCACCCACCACGAGCAGGGTCGGCACGCCGACATGCCGCATCGGCGCCGTCATGTCTGGCCGCTCGCCGAGCGCGGCGAGCGCCGCCTGGATCGTCGCCACCCGCTGGCGACGGATCATCGCATCGACCGCCGCCATGTTCTCCGCATGACGGGCCTTCGCGCCGGCGTCGGCGGTCGTCGCCGGCGCGGCGAAGAGCCGCGGGATCATCGCGTCGGCCAGGATCGCCTGCCCGAGCCGGCCCACCTTGGCCGCAAGATCGACGCGGGCGGTGCGGGCCTCGGACGTGTCGGCCTCGAGTTTCGTGTCGACGAGCACGACCGCCGCGACGCGTTTGGGATGCCGGGCGGCCACGTGCTGGGCCACGTAGCCCCCCATCGACACGCCGCAGATCACCGCGGGCCCCGTGACGTGCAGGGCATCGAGCAGGGCGACCACGTCGTCGGCGAGTTCGGCGATGCTTCCTGGGGCCCCATCGCTGCCGCCGAAGCCTCGGAAGTCCGGCACGATCAGCCGCAGATGATCGGCTAGCGGGGCCTGTCGATCCCACATCGAATGATCGAGCGGGAACGCATGCAGGAGCACCACGGGCATCCCGGCCCCGGCGGTATGCACGGCGAGTCGGAGATCACGAACGGGCACGTGATGGATCGCGCTCATGGTGCCGCGCCTGCCGTGCGGAAGCGGTCGAGATTCCGTCTGATCGCGAGGCTATGCGGCTCGTGGCGGGCGGCCAAACGCTGGGTCCGGACCGCGCCGACCAGGTCGCCACCGGCGGCGCGGCAGTGGGCGAGCGTGTCGAGGTAGCTCGAACTGTCGAACGACTGCTCCAGCGCTCGCTTCGCATAGCGGGTCGCCCGGCGGATATCGCCCTCGGTGTTGGCGACGAGCCAGGCATACTCGTTGGAGCCGTTGGGATCGTCGGGCACCGCCTGGATCTCCTCGTCGATCTGCTCGAGGGCCCGGGCCACGCGGGCCTTGGCATCGGCCCGTGTCTCGGCTGAGTCGGCGAGCCGATAGACCGCGATCAGTGAGTCGACGTCTTTCGCATACGACTTCAATGACTCGTCGAGCAGCCTTCGCTGGCCGGCGGTATCGCCGCGGACTGCGGCATCGCACGCTGAAAAGTAGAGCATGCGCGAGCGAACCGCCCGAGGGTCGCGCTCGAGCCGCATCAGGATCTGGTCCATGCCGTCGTCGGGTCCACGGCCCTCGAGCACACGGCGGAGCATCTCGGCCGCCTCGGCATCACGCTCCCGATCATGGAGAAACTCGGATGCCAGGATGCTGGCCAGCGCGAACTCCCCGGCAGGCGACTCCGGGTTGGCGGTGATCGATTCGTATTCGCGGAGCGCCCAGTCCGCCGCGCCCCAGCGGGCCAGCAGCATCGCGGCCTGGAGGCGGCGGCCGAGATCGACATCGCCACCGCTCAGCCACCGCCGGGCTCTGTCGGCCAGTGCCGCTGCGGCGTCGGCCGCGTCCCGCTGCCGCTGGGCGACCGCCACGGCATAGGCTACGAGCGGCTGACGATCCGATGCATGTGCGGCGTCCATCGTGTCGAGACGTCCGGCCAGCAGGTCGGCCGCTTCCGGCAGACCGTGGTCGGCCAGCCACACGATCTCATCCGCCGTGAGCTGCTCCTCGCTTGCGGTGCCACGGCAGGCATTCAAGAGCCGCTCGGCCTCCGCCAGCGCTTCGTCGCGGCGGTCGGCAGCGACGAGCAGCCCGATCATGCTGCGGCGAAAGATTCGCAGCGTCTTGGCATCGCCGAGGGCCATGTCGGTCGGATCCTCCAAATCGGTTGTCCGCGGCGAGCCGGCATCCGAACGAGACAAGACCGCAAGCGCCGCGGCGGCCGCGTCGCGGCTCGGTCCCGCCGCTGGAGGTGATGCAGCCAGGGAGGCGTCGACGACGCCGCGGAGAAACCGGGCCGCGGGCCGGCTGCTCGGCCCCAGTCCGGCCTCGATGCGGGCCGCGACGCCCGGCCAAAAGGGATCGTCGGGCTGCC
>JAUMAF010000173.1:0-927 GCA_032117045.1 Pirellulales bacterium
CTATGGCGACTCGAATCTCGATGGCCAGGTTAACTCGGTTGACGTTAGCCTCATCAACAATAGTGGGAAGTTCGGTGCTGGTGGAACCAATGCGGTCTGGTCGCAAGGCGACTTCAACTACAGTGGAGCCGTGAATTCAGTTGACACCAGCCTGCTGAACAATGCGGCCCTCTTCGGCGCCGGTTCTTATTTGAAGCCGTTTCCCGTGTCGTCGTCTGGCCTCATGGCAATGGTAATCGGAGGCGAGCAGGATGGAGTGGTTTTTGCCCTCGATAGCCTCGACGGCTTCACGGGGTTCGACGGCACTCCCCTGGGTGCAGCAGCCGTGCCCGAGCCCGCGACATGGGTGCTCGCTCTCTTGGGAGCCGCAGGGGTTGGGATCCTTCGTCGCCGTAAGGCTACGTTCGACGAGGCTCTGAAAATAGTATCTGCTCGATCGTGACGAGCCCGGTACGGCGGGAGGAAGTGTGGGGAAGTCAAGAGGCTGAAGGCCTTGGTGGCGGATCTCTCCCTCGACAACCAAATGCTTCGGTATCTCGCGAAGGGAAACTGGTAAGCCCTCCCCGGAAGCGAGCGGCAGTCGCGGAAATCCAGCGGGAGTTCCGCGTTTCTGAGCGAAGAGCGGCAAGGTGGTTAACCAGCCGCCGGTACAGCGTTTCGAAGGTAGGCCCGGACGGACGAAGCACCGCTGGTGAAGCGGATGCTTCAGCTGTCACGGACGAAACCTCGGTGAGGGTGTCGACGGATCGGATGGCTTCTTCGGAGCGAGGGCCGGCATGTCGGCTCGTCTTTCGTGTTTCGTTTGTGGCAGCGGGAGGGCCTGAAGGGGCCCGTAAACGAAGCAAAAAAAGCGTCGCCCGGGCTCGAGCGTGAATGGCTGCCACCGACGGCGGGCGGAGGCTCCGAATGACGTGCGGTGGCGGGACT
>JAUMAF010000173.1:937-1875 GCA_032117045.1 Pirellulales bacterium
TTCGTTTTCGACTGGACAATGAGCGGCAGTCAGCTGGAGTGGCCGTCGGTTCCGGACGAGTACACCGGTGAGTGCCTGGCCCTGAAAGTGGATCGCGGCATCACGAGCGAGGACGTAATCAAGACCTTGGCCGAGCTGTTTGCCATACGCGGCGTTTCTCGGGACATCCACAGCGGCAACGGACCCGAGTTTATCGCTCAGAACCCGGATGCCCGGGCCCTCGCAGCCTCTTGGAGAGACGAATACGACGCTCAGCGGCCTCACAGCTCGTTGGGTTATCGGACCCCGATCGGGTTCGCCGCCGCGGGTGCGGCCTGTGTTGAGTCGCCCTGTTCCTTAACCCGCATATCCCCTGATACAGGAAATCCAACCCGGTCAGGGGCACTAGACCTACGTCAGGCGTGATCGAGGGGTGACCCCTCCCCAGTTTCTGTACCAGTGCTCATGAGAGAGTAGGGGAACAGTCCGCGTGGTGTGTCGGAGGGAGGGGCGCAGCCCCGACCGGAGACGCACCACGCGACGCCGCCGGGACCGCCCCGGAGGCCGTATTGTCGAGCCCGGCAACGAACGCCGCCGGGGTCATCCACTTCAGGCCGCCATGTGGCCTTCTGTGGTTGTAGTCCATGCGCCACTGGTCGAGAACGACCCGGGCCTCCGGCAGGCTCAGGAACAACTCCCGGTCGAGCAGTTCGTCTCGAAGTCTGCCGTTGAAGCTCTCCACGTAGCCGTTCTCCCATGGGCTCGCCTTCTGGATGTACAGCGTGCGAACGCATGCTCTCGCCAGCCACTCCTGGATCTCCTTGGCAACGAACTCGGGGCCGTTGTCGCTTCGTAGATGCTCGGGTGCACCACGCACGGCGAACACGTACTGCAGCGTCATGATCACGTCCCGAGCTGTGAATGATCTTGCCACCTCGATCGCTAGACACTCCCTCGTG
>JAUMAF010000174.1:0-29264 GCA_032117045.1 Pirellulales bacterium
CTCGACGGCCGGGCGGCCCCAGCGGCGAACGGCGGCGGCGAAGACGCGGGCGGCGGGGCTGCCGTTTTCCTCGCAGGTGTCGAGCGCGGCTCCACGGGCGAGCGAGCCCGACTGCACCTGATCGACGAAGCGGTTCACAAAGAGCTTCGGCACCACGCGGGCGGTCCGCAGGCTCACCGCCCGTTCGATGCCAAACACGGCGAGCAGAAACGAGCAGCCGAGGAGCGGCACCATGAGGATGCCGCCATCACGGATCGTGGCGAGGAGGTTGCCCGTGGGAATGACGGGCTCGTCGCGAGGATGGTCTGGCGGGCGGTCGGCGGGATCCGACGCGGGGGGCGTGGCGGCGACTCGCAGCGGTTCGCGGGCCTGCTCCGCTGATCCGGCCCACGCCCGCGGATGCTGCGCCTGAGCCCCGGCGGCGAGGGTGACCGTGACGGCCACGATCAGCCCGCCAACGGCGGCCCATGCGGGACGGGCGGAGCGTTTCCGACGCGGCATCATGCCGAGGGTCGCCTGGTGACACCGACGAGCGGTCCCATTCCCTCGGGACCGTAGAGAAGGTATCGACGCGATCGGCACTCAGCCGCGCATCCTGTGGGCCAGCAGCAACCCACCGTCATGACCGTCACGATCGTCATTCATCCGATCGTGCGGAGCCGGTCGGCTTGTCCATTCGGGCCGCAGGTGTCGCTGCGATCAGAAGTTGGCGTCGCAGCCGGTGTCGACATCGCCCACCATGTGCAGGTGGTCATGGTCGATGTAGAGCACTTCCTGGGTGTCTTCATCGACGAGCGTGTGAGGCACCGGCCAGCCGATCCGCTTCACTTCCTGGAAGTAGACCGTGCACTTGTAGTGGGCATGGTGGAGCTGCACCGGCCCGACGAGCGGCATGTGCCGCGGGGGATCGACGTAGTCGGAGATCTTGCACTTCGAGATGCGGACGTGATTCCGCTGCACCTCGTAGAGGAACGGCCAGTTGCCCTGCACGGGACGGACCTTCTCGAGCGCCCGCATCACCTCGTCGTCGCTCGGCTCATCGAGCGCCTCGCACGGGCCGCCGGGCTGCATCGGTCCGAGCACCGGTGCCCGTTCATACCGCTCGTAGTTCCAGAACTGATCTTCCTTCTGCTTTTGCACGCCGACCGGCACGGGGATCGGAAACGCGAGCGGGCCGAGGTTCGGGCCTTGCGCCGTGATCCAGAAGCAGCCGCCCTGCGTGGAGAGCCCCGTGGCCAGCATCAGGGCCGTCACCAGAAATCGTGTCCGTGCGGTCAGTGCAGTCATGGGGGGTCGCTCCTGCGGCGAGACGATCGAAGAAACCGGTTCTGCAGGATGTATCGACTCGGCGGGCGGGGAACTTGCGGATTTTTCCGGTTGCAGAGGGGGGCGGGGCCGCGCCGACGGCGAACGATTGGCTATGAAAACGACGCCGCTCCCCCGGCGAACCGGGGGAGCGGGCGTGTTGAGCAGAGTTTCGCGGTCAGCCGATGACTAGCGATGGTGGCTGTGGAGGTGCCGCTCGTCGAAGTCGAGCCACCACCAGCCGTCGTCCCATTCGAGCGACACCCGCCGCCAGCCGAGCGGAACCTGGGGATACGGGTAGAACGGGCCGATGTAGGGCCAGGCCGTCGGGGAATACTGCGTGGGGTACTGAATCGCCGCGTAGTTGGGAGAAGCGGCGTAGCTCGGCCAGGCGTAGTTGGGCATGTTGGGACCATCGGCCCGCATCGGAACCGGCGGCATGCCGACCCCCGTGCCTCCCATCGCCATCGGTCCGCCACCTCCGCCAGGGGCACCGCCCATGCCACCCATGCCAGGACCACCTTGCCCGCCGCCCGCACCGGGGCCGCCGGCATAGCCTTCGGAATACTGCATCGTGCCGGGCACCATTTGGCCGTCCTGCACCGGGCAGTCGTAGCCGCCAGGGCCGGGCACCGTCATCGGCTCCTGCATGTTGGTCCGCATCGCCATGCGTTGGCGGGGATCCTGCGGACGGCCAGGATTCATCGGCCGGGCAACCGGGGTGCCGATCGGCATCGGACGCTGGCCGGTGACGTTTCCACGGGGCTGGCCCGCCGGCGTCGTGCCACGCACCAGTTGCACCTGGCCATCGCCCGCCTCGGCCGAGGAGCCGCCGGCAAACAACAGGCCGCCGGTCATCACGGCGAGAGGGTTTTTCTTGGCCGGCTGAGCGGCCGGTTGCGGCACACCCGCCACACCCCAGGCTGATGCTGGCAAGGCGAGGCCGCCGGCAGCATCGCCACCGGCCTGCTTCGAATCACCCTCGATCACGAGACGGTTCACGACCCGTTCCACTCCGGGGGTCGTTTCAGCGATTCCCACGGCGGCCGCAAGTTGCTTCTCGTCGGTCACGCGGCCTTCCAGCCAGACGGTGCCCGACTTGCTCTTCACGTGAACGCGGTAGCCGGACAGGGCGCCGGAATCGCGAAGCTTGCCGGCAACGTCCGTCGCCAGATCGTCAGCACGCCCCGCCGCCGTCAGGAAGGCCGACGCAACGACCGCGAGCAGAAACGTGGTCTTCGAAATGGACATGGATCACTCCTTGGCTTCGAATCCGGCGGAGAGCCGCGACGATGACCGGATCGATGCCGGTTGATCGAAAACTCCCTGCGGTCTTTTCTTCGGCTGTCGGTCGCACCGAAGGGGAGTTTTTTTCCGGTTCCAACGGAAAGCGGGCGCATTCCGGCAAGCCCGGCAAGAAGGGCGGGCTGCGGCGAAGACGCTAGGCGCGGGGCGAGAAGTCTGCCACCGCGATCATGGTCATCAGGGCCAGGGTGCCGGCGCAGGCCGCCGCCGAGTCGGGCCCAAACTGGATGGCCACCCCGCACAGCCCGCCGACCGTCGCCAGAGCTGCAAGGCAGAGCCATTGGCCGCTCCGCTCAAACCGCGTCCCCTCGGCCAACCTGGAAAAACCGGCCGCCGCCACGCACAAGACCTGCACCGCTCCAAACGTGCACAGCACCGGACTCAGCGCGACGGAGAACAGCACGGGGCAGGGGACCGCGATCAACGACAGGCACGACATGGGCGACAACCTCGTGTCGATGGAAACGGAACCGCCCGCGGCTCTTGGCGGGCCGGGAACAGTAGCGACGAGACGATCCCGGTGCAAAGCCAGCCGGGCGCTTCGCAGATCGCCCAGTCTGTCTGATTCAAGCCGGACCGATTCCGGCCGGCCCGATCAATGTCAGCCCGGTCCAAGCCACGCTCCGCGAGCGCCGGGCTCCGGCTACTTCGCCTCGCCGCCGATCATTTCGTCAAGCTTCTTCTCGAGCCCGTTGATCGAGACGTTGCGATCCACCACGTTGCCGTCGGCGCCGACCAGCACCATCGTCGGGAGCGCGAGCACCCCAAACTCCTCAGCCAGTCGGCTGTCGAGGCCCCCGGGCTCATGGAGCTGCGGCCAGGGCAGAGGCTTGGCCTGCAGAAACTTGACGAGCTTCGCCTTGTCGCCATCGAGCGCCACCCCCACGACGGCAAACTTCTTGGCCCCATACTTCGCCTGCAACTCGCGGATCTGGGCGAGATCGACCTTGCAGGGTTCGCAATCGGTCGACCAGTAGTGAACCAGCACGGGCACACCCTTGATCGACTCTACGGCGACCCGCTTGCCGTCAACCGTCGCGCCCGCGAGCACCAGCGGCTGGCCGACGCTCTCCAGCCGGCGGACGGCGCCCGCCGCCTTCCGAGACTGCGGCGTGTCGGGAAAGTTGGCGGCGATGCCGCGATACCGCTCGATGGCTTCCTTGTCACGACCCTCGAACTCGTCACGGAAGGCGAGCTGCAGCAGCGCCTCGGCCGATTCGGCCGCCTTCGGGAAGGTTTCGGCAAACGCCTGGAGATCGTCAAACCACGCCTTTTGCAGCGTCTCGCCATCGGCGCCCGGCTGCTCCATGCCGGCGGAATATCGGGCCTGAATCAGGCGAAAGGCGACGAACGCCGACATCGCCTCGTCGCCCTTCACGGCTTCGGCGAGCTTCTCGAGCTTGGCGATGCCGTCGGGCAGGATGCCCTCCTGCACGTAGGCGGCGAGCGTCTCCACAAGCTGATTCGTCCAAAACCCCTTGTCGGCATCCGCCGCCTCGGCGGCGAGCTGTTCCAAGACGCCGATCTGCTGGACGGCCAGTTCCTTTCGCGCGGCGGCGTTGGCTGCCGGCATCTTGGTCTCGATCTCGCGCAACTTCGCCAGCAGCGGCTTGAGGTTCTCGGCGACATCGGTGATGCCAGCGCCGGTCGGACGGCCCGACATCCGCGGCGTGAAGAATCCGAGCGATTCGCCGCTATTGCCGCCACTGGCGAGCTGCGGGGCGTCGACTGGCCGCCAGGCGTCACCACACTTGACCAGCGAGCCCACGAACACCTGCCCGTTGCCCTGCTTGCTCTCCACGAGCGCGACGACGTTGTCGTAGGCCATCACGTCCTTGGTGAGCCCGTTCGTCCCGGCTGGCAGGGTGCCGGGGGGCTGCGGCGTGAGCATGCTGGCCCACGTGGCATCGGCTGGCACCTCCTTCTGGGCGGCGGCCATCGCGGCAAATGCGGCCGGCGCGGCGGCCACGCGGGCGACGATTTCCGCGAGCTGCTCCCCCTCGAAGCCGGCGGCCTGGAGTTCGTCCTTGGTCGGGAGCAGCCGCGCGAAGGCGGCGGCGTCGCGATCGCGAATCGCGGCCACGACTTCGGCCGTCGCCTCTTCGGCCGAAATCGCCTTCCAGGCATCGATCACGCCATCGGCGTTTGAATCGACGCCCCAGCGACTGCCGGCTCCGCTGAGCCAACGATACTCGTCAGCCTTCGTGTCTTTATCGGAGTCGATCTCGCGATAGACCTCCATGCCGTCCTTGAAATAGCTCCAGCGATCGACCACCCGATTGCCATCACTGTCGGCAAACGCCCGCAGCACCTCTCCGGACGGGGCCCGCACCACCAGGGCGCTCACGTTCCCTTCCTTCTCCTGCTTGATCGTGGACTGCGCAACATCGGCCGCGGCGGGGGTCGAGTAATCAACCTGTTTCTGCCGCGGCTTGAGGGCGAGGGCATCTTCCGCCGTCGGCGGCGCGGCCATGGCGGACGCCACCAACAACGCCGGCGCGGCGATGCAGCACAACGTCCGGCTGCGACAAGTGAACCACAACGTCTGAATCGGCATGGAGGGACTCCTGGAAGCGTCTGCGGAGAGAAGAAACCTATCCGGAACCCCCTCCGGCGCCAGCGCCATTTTTATCCGAGCCATCCGACGACCGCCTCCTCGGGAAGCCCCACGCCATGTCGGGCGTCAGACCGCATTCCCCTGATCCCACGACCGGGGGCTTCCTTGCACGCAGAACCGCCTCGCCGCAGCCTCCGGGCCGCCGCTCGCCCGCCGATTTCCTTCCGCTCCCGTGCGAAATCTATGCGGCTTGCCGACCCGTTGCGGATTGCCGTATCTTCGATGTCTGGCCGTTTTCCTCCGGAAATCAGCCAGACGTCGCCGTGGTTTTTCGATCGCGCCGACGTGGTTTCGGGCGCGCGTAGCTCAGTTGGTTAGAGCGCTACCCTGATAAGGTAGAGGTCCCAAGTTCGAATCTTGGCGCGCGCAGTGAGAGGTCGGGGGCCCGCCCCGACGACAGACCGTGAGAGTCGGGGGATTGCCCCGGCGACAGGCAGACGGGGACGTAGCTCAATTGGGAGAGCACCGCCTTTGCAAGGCGGGGGTTGAGGGTTCGATCCCCTTCGTCTCCATTTCATCGTTGGCCGATGCGCACCCATCGGCCCTATGCAACGACGGGCGATTCCTGAATAATCGGTTCTGTCCCGTTTCGACCCTCCCCCCCTCTGCGCCGGCGGCGTTCGTGCCCCGGGTTCCCCGACCATGTCAACCGCGCCCACCGTCCAGACTGCCGCCCCCGGCGTTCGCCGCAACGATATTCGCAACATCGCGATCATCGCCCACGTCGACCACGGCAAGACCACGCTCGTCGACTGCCTGCTCCAGCAGAGCGGCCAGTTCCGCGCCAGCCAACTCTCCGAGCGGATGCTCGACTCCAACGACCTCGAGAAGGAGCGGGGGATCACGATTCTCGCCAAGAACATCGCGGTGGAGTGGAAGGGCACGAAGATCAACATCATGGACACCCCCGGCCACGCCGACTTCGGCGGCGAGGTGGAACGCGTGCTGCGGATGGCCGACGGGGCGCTCGTGCTCGTCGATGCGGCCGAGGGTCCGATGCCCCAGACTCGGTTCGTGCTCTCCAAGGCGCTCGAGTGCCGGCTGCGGCCGGTGGTGGTGGTCAACAAGATCGACCGTCCCGACGCCCGGCCGCTCGAGGTGCTCGACGAAATCCTCGGCCTGTTTCTCGAACTCGGCGCCGACGACGATCTCGCCGATTTCCCGTTCGTGTATGCGTCCAGCCGCGGCGGCTACGCCTCCCACGACCCCGCGGTTCGCGAGGGCACGATGCAGCCGCTGCTCGACCTCGTGCTCGAGAAGATTCCCGGGCCGCTCGTCGACCCTACGGCACCGCTCCGGATGCTCGTGACCACGCTGGGCTGGTCCGATTACGTGGGCCGGATCGCGATCGGCCGCGTGGAGTCGGGCGCGATCACCAAGGCGTCGCCGGTGGTGCGATCCACCGCCTCGGGGAGCCTCGTGCCGGCAAAACTCGTCGGCGTGCAGGTGTTTGACAAGCTCGGCCGCGTCGATGTCGAGCAGGCGATGGCCGGCGACATCGCAGCCGTCAGCGGCATCGAAGACGTCGAGATCGGCGACACGATCTGCGACGCCGCCGACCCGCGGCCGCTGCCGAGGCTCTCGGTGGACGAGCCGACGCTGTCGATGGTGTTCAGCATCAACACCTCCCCGCTGGTCGGCCGCTCGGGCAAGTTCCTCACCACGCGGCATCTCCGCGATCGGCTGGAGAAGGAGCTGGAGCGAAACGTGGCCCTCCGCGTCGAGCCGATCGCCGGCACCGAACAGTTCGCCGTCTCGGGCCGCGGCCTGCTCCATCTCTCCGTGCTCATCGAGACGATGCGCCGCGAGGGCTTCGAGATCTCCGTGGGCAAGCCCCGCGTGATCCTGCACAAGGAAAACGGCGTGACGATGGAGCCGTTCGAGACGCTCGTGGTCGAGGTTCCGCACGACAAGCTCGGCCCCGTGATGGAGCTCACGGGCTCCCGCCGCGGCCAGCTCAAGCACATGGGTTCGCGGGGCGAGTTCGCCCACACCACGTTCTCGATTCCGGCGCGTGGACTGATCGGCCTCCGCACCCGCGTGCTCAACGCCACGCAGGGCACCGCCATCATGCATCACCGCTTCGAGGCCTGGCGGCCGATGGAGGGGGAGCTGGCCGGCCGCGCCAACGGCGTGCTGGTGTCGATGGTGCCGGGCAAGGCGGTGGCCTTCGGGCTCGACGGGCTCCAGGAGCGGGCCGATCTCTTCATCGAGCCAGGCGACGAGGTCTACGAGGGGATGATCTGCGGGGAGAACGCCCGCAACGACGACATGACGGTCAACCCGACCAAGGAAAAGAAGCTCACCAACATGCGGGCCAGCGGGAGCGACCGCAACATCCTGTTGAAGCCGCCGCGGCGAATGTCGCTCGAGGAGGCGCTCGAATACATCGAGGATGACGAACTCGTGGAAGTCACGCCCGCAGTGATCCGGCTGCGCAAGGTCTTCCTCTCGGAGAACGAGCGGAAGAAGGTCTCGCGTCAGAAGGCCTCTGTCTAGCGATTGGGCCCGCACATCCCCGCGGCCTTACGGCCGGTCGGCTTTCACGATACGGCTTCCTGTCCAAGCCCAACGCCGTAAGGCGTGGGAATGCGGATCAAAACTCGTAGGCCACGCCGGGCTTCACGAGCTCGACGTTCGGCAGTCGCAGGGCGGCGATTTCGCGGCCGATCTCGGCGGCGAACCGGGCCTTGCGGTGGACGACGATCCAGCGGACGTCGCGGTCGAGCTTGCCCACCTCGGCCGCGAAGGTCGCCGGACAATGATGGCCCGTCGCCTGCGCGAGATCGGCGTGCATGGTCGGGAAACTCACCTCCAGAAACACCGCGTCGAGCCGGGGCGCCGCCGCGAGATGCTTCCAGAGCTCGTCCGTCGGCCCCGTGTCGGACGGAAACGCAACCGCCGCCTTGCCGTCGTCGACGAGCAGGCCGAGGGTATCGACGCAGTGGGCGACCGGGATCGGCGTGACCGTCAGGCCGGCCCGAACAACCGGCTCGAGGAGCGTGAGCGGAGTGCCCCGCACGAATCGATCATCGCCCGTCGAGAGCGCGAAGAAATCGGGCCAGACGCGGCCGTTGAAGATGTCGCGGTGGATGAAATCGAGAACGTCTTCCGTGCCCAGCAGCTCCACGCAGTCGGGCCCGGGGCTATAGACGTTCTCCAGGAGAATCGGCAGCGTGGCGATGTGGTCAATGTGCTCGTGGGTGATGAACACGTGTCGTACCCGCTCCTGGCGGGAGAGGTCGGCCATGAGTCCGATGGGCCCCGCGTCGATCGCCACCTCGTCGTTGACGAGAAAGGAGACGAGGAACTGTGCGTCGGTGGCGGGAATGCTGGAAGGGAGCAGTTCGACCTTCATGGCGGTGGTGCTTCCGGGAAAGGGCGGCAGGCTACATCGAGAAGAAATCGCGGATCCGGCGAAAGATATCCTGGGCGGGGTCCGTCGCCGCCTGCTCCTGGCCCGCGATCGCCCGTGATCGTTCGGCCATCCGTTCACGGAGCGCTGCGCCGATTTCCTCGACGAGCGAGGGCTTCGTCTCGAGCACACGGCCAAACGCCGCCTTGCACACCTCGAGGAGCCGGGTTTCTTCGAGCGTCGTCACCGTGGCCACGCGGGCGACACCCGTCATCAGCGACATTTCGCCGAAGAAGTCTCCAGGCCCGAGCACGGCGAGGCGGACGGCCGGCAGGTCTCCCTCGCGAGTGGTCACCTCGACCCGCCCCGCGAGGATCACGAACATGCTGTCGCCCGGAGAGCCCTGCCGCACCACCTGCTCACCTGCGGCGAACATCCGTTCGGCGTTGTCGGTGGCCAGCCGCCGGACCTGATCGGCATCGAGCGAGGCGAGGAGCCCGACCCGCGCGAGGCACTCGATCCGCCGCTCGATCGCGTCCTCCGGCGCCTCCGGCACGGGGGCCGGCAGTTGCGTGAGTCGCACGGCGTGGGTCGCCACGGGGATCTCGATGCCGTGCCGCGCCAGGGCATACCAGATCCGGTCGCGGGCCATGCCATCCACCCGGTCACGTTTGTCGAATTCGGTCGTGAACAGACGAATCCAGTGCTCGACGCCCCGCTCCTTGAAGTCGTTGGTGACGACCGACGGGGCCGGATGCTCGAGCACCCCGAAGCTTCCCCTGATCGCCTCGAGGATGACCGCCTGCACCCGCTGCGGCGGCACGTGGTAGGGAGTGATCACGAACAGCGACCGCCGTGACCAGGGCTCGGGCTTGGTGAAGTTGCGGATGGAGGCCTGGGCGAGTTGGCCGTTGGGGATGATGACATACGCCTCGTCGAGCGTGATCACCTTCGTGGCCCGCCAGTTGATCTCGACCACCCGGCCGATGTGGGCCTGATTCTGGTCGTATTGAATCCAGTCGCCCACCTCGAACGGATGCTCCGCATGGATGGCCAGGCCCGAGAAGACGTTGCCGAGCGTGTCCCTGAGGGCGAAGCCGAGGGCCGCCGTCACGAGGGCCGACCCGGTGAATAGGTTGCCCGAGTTGACGCCCGACTCGTAGAGGATCGCGACGACGGCAGCGGCCAGCATCAGCCAGCGAAAGACATCGAGAAAGATCCGCGGCATCGGCTTCGCGAACCGTTCCCAGAGCGACACGACGAGGATCAACAGGACGGATTGCAGGAGCGACGCCAGCAGAAAGAACCGCGAGCCATCGGTCGCGAGAGCGGGGGCGTCGGACGATTCCGGAAAGAGCAGGGCTACGATGAACGGCAGAGGCGCCAGCACCAGGAGCACGAGCGGCCAGATCGCCATCCAGCGGCGCGGCTTGGGGAGCGTCAGCAGCATCACGACCCAGGCCACGACCGCAACGGCAAACTTCCGCTGGAGTTCCGCGTCGGGCGGCCATAACGGCAGCGCTGCTGCGAAGGCCACGAGACATGAGGGCGGGAACGGCATCGGATTCGGCTCGACGGGCGGCGCGGTGGCGAAGTCGGAGGGCGATTGTGCCGGGAAGGCGTCCGGCCGACAAACCGCCGCGCTCGAGAAGCCCAACGGGCCGCTTTCCCCCGATCTCACGATCGGGGGCTTCCCCGGAACGGCGGGCGTTTTTGAAGCGAGAGGGCTTTCCGCGGCGCGAGAGGAGGAGAAACGGCGAGGATCGGAAAGGGCCCCTGTTTTCGAGCATCACCCACCCGGAATAGACTTAAACGCCCGGATCGGCTATGTTTCGGGACTCTCAGGCGGACGATGGGCGTCGGCCTGGTGGGATCGATGTTGCTTGGAGTTGGCATGGTCAAGTTGACGGTTCGCGAGCGTGAGAGCATTCAGGAGGCGGTTCGCCGTTTCCGCAAACTCGTCGAGCGGAGCGGCATCAAGAAGGAGATGCGCCGCCGCGAGTTCTTCGAGAAGCCGAGCGAGACCAAGCGTCGCGCCCGCCTCCGCGCCGAACGCCGCACCAAGCGAAATCGTCTGCTCGGGGTCTGATCCACGCCAGCAACGCCATCCTGGCCGTTGCTGGCTGTTCAAGTGGGCCCGGCCTCCTGCCGGGCGGTCTCTTCCACGCCAGCAACGCCATCCTGGCCGTTGCTCACGCCGCTTCGATGCTGAGGAGCCGGTCGGAGGGCACGCGCAGAAGCCGGGAATCTTTGCGACTCACGAGTGATTCGCAGTCGGCCAGCGGGGCATCCCGTAGCAAAATCCCCGGCGCCGAGCATGCCCACCGCCGGCGAACCAATGCGGCACCGCCTCAGCTGCGCGGTACGCGATCCGCGATCCGCATTCCCCGCGGCCTCACGGCCGGTCGGCTTGTACCGGAACCCGCGGCCTCACGGCCGTTCGGCTTTCACACGCCAGACGACGCCGTCTGCCAGTCAAGGGCGACGTCGAGCCACGGAGCGTCGTGCGTCGGCCAGCCGGTGCTGATGCGATCGACGCCCGTGGCGGCGATCGCGGTCGCCGTGTCGAGGCGGATGCCTCCTGAGGCTTCGAGCACGACCTCAGGGGCCAGCCGGTTGCGGAGGGCCACGCAGCTGGTGAGTTCATCAAGGGCCATATTGTCGAGAAGAACGATGTCGGGCCCGGCCGCCAGCACCGACTCCAACTGGCTGATCGAATCGATCTCGACCTCCACCACCATCAGTTCCGCCCGGGACGGTGGAAACGTCTTGGCCAGGAACTGCCGGCCCGTGCGGACCGCATCGGCAGACGACACTCCCGCGGCAGCGGCCGCGGCCAGGTGGTTGTCCTTGATGAGGATCGCATCGTAGAGGCCGAGGCGGTGATTCCAGCCGCCTCCCATGCGGACGGCGTATTTGTCGAGGAGTCGCCAGCCGGGCACCGTCTTGCGGGTGTCGTAGACGCGGCACGACGTGCCCGCCACGGCATCCACCAGCCGGCGCGTGGCCGTTGCGACCCCGGAAAGCCGGCCGAGCAGATTGAGGATCGTTCGCTCGGCGGTGAGCACGCTGCGAGTCGTGCCCGCCAGCATGGCGACCGTGTCGCCGGCCTGCACGACGTCGCCGTCGGCCACGACTGGCCGAAACACCAGTTCGGGATCGGCGACCGTCGCCACGATCGCGGCCGCCGGCAGGCCGGCGACCACGCCGGCCTTGCGGGCCACCACGGCGAGTTCGCTGCGGGCGTCCGGGGCAATGAGGCCGATGCTCGTCCAATCGCATTCGTGGCCGAGGTCTTCCGCGAACCAGTCGCGGGCGCGGAGGGCGACGTGGGCTGCCAGATGCGAATCCCAGGTCAGCTGGCGAAAGCCCGGGCCCTCGACGGCGTCGATGATGGGCGGGGAATCAGGGATCGACGGATCTGGCTCGGGCATGATGGCTGCGGTCCTACCGGAGTCTGGGACGCGGAGATCGCGTATCCTATCAGGGTCGCGACGACCCCTTCGGGCACACGGTTCTCCCGTCATGTCGACTCCCGTTTCCGAGACCGAACAGCCGGCGGCGCCGACCGAGCTGCTGCCGCGCCGCTCCCAGCCGCTGATCGTGGCGATCGTGCTCGCCGGCCTCGTGGGCATGGCGGCGTGGTACGTGGAGCAGGGGGGGCTCTCCGGCGGCCTCGTGCACCACGATGCGGCCCCCGTCGCAACCGGCGGCTTCACCGTGAACGTCAACGCCGCCGGCCTTCAGGAACTTTCCCAGCTTCCGGGCCTCGGCCCGTCCATGGCGCAGCGGATCATCGACCACCGTCGCGAGCATGGTCCGTTCACCAGCCTGGAGCAGCTCCTCGACGTGGCCGGCATTGGGCCGGCAACGCTCGAGCAGATGCGACCCCATCTCCGGCCCATTCGTCCCCGGAGGGCCACGCCATGACCCCAGCTTCCGCGGCACTGCATCCTGGGGTGTTCGAACTCGTGGCTCCCTACGAGCCGGCCGGCGACCAACCCGCCGCAATCGAGGCCCTCGTCCGCGGGATCGGGGAGGGTCAGGCGTCGCAGGTGCTGATGGGCGTGACCGGGTCGGGCAAGACCTTCACGATGGCCAACGTGATCGCGCAGGTCGGCAGACCCACGCTCGTGCTCTCGCACAACAAGACGCTCGCGGCCCAGCTCTACGCCGAGTTTCGTGACTTCTTCCCGCACAACGCCGTGCACTACTTCGTCAGCTATTACGACTACTACCAGCCCGAAGCCTACATCCCGCAGCGCGACATCTACATCGAGAAGGATGCCGCGATCAACAAGGAGATCGACCGGCTGCGGCTCGCCGCCACCAGCGCGCTGGTCAGCCGGCGGGATGTGATCGTGGTGGCGAGCGTGTCGTGCATCTATGGCCTCGGCTCGCCAGACGACTATCGGGCGATGGTCGTGCGGCTCGCCACCGGCATGACGCTCTCCCGCGACCAGCTGCTGGCGCGGCTCGTGGCGGTGCACTACGAGCGGGGCGACATGGGGCTCGAGCGGGGGAAGTTTCGGGTTCGCGGCGACTCGGTCGACATCTGGCCTCCGTACGACGAGCTGGCCTGCCGCGTGGAGTTTTGGGGCGACACGATCGAATCGATCGCGATCACGCATCCGACCAGCGGCGAGGTGGCCGCGAAAAAGGACGAGATGTATTTCTATCCCGCCCGTCATTTCGTGATGCCGGAGGATCGCATCAAGGCGGCGGTCTCCACGATCAAGCAGGAGCTCGAGGAACGGCTCGAGGAGCTCAAGAGCCAGGGCAAGCTGCTCGAGGCTCAGCGGCTCAACGCCCGAACCCGCTTCGACATCGAGATGATGCTGGAGGCGGGCTTCTGCCCCGGAATCGAGAACTACTCGCGGCCGCTCTCGGGCCGCGCTCCCGGCAGCACGCCGGGCACGCTGTTCAACTATTTTCCGAACGACTTCCTGTTCTTCGTCGATGAATCGCACGTCACGGTGCCGCAGGTCCGCGGGATGTATGCCGGCGACCGCAGCCGCAAGCTGACCCTCGTCGACCACGGCTTCCGCCTCCCTAGCGCCCTCGACAACCGGCCGCTGATGTTCGACGAGTGGGAGAAACGGCTCCATCAGACGGTGCTCGTGTCGGCCACGCCCGGGCCGTGGGAGCTCGCGCAGACGGGCGGCGAGGTGATCGAACAGGTGATCCGCCCGACCGGACTGCTCGACCCCGTGATCGAGATCGTGCCGGCGAAGCAGCAGGTGGTGCACCTCTCCGGCGAGATCGAGAAGACCGTCGCCGCCGGCCAGCGGGTGCTCGTGACCACGCTCACCAAGAAGCTCGCCGAGGATCTCACCAGGTATTTCCAGGAACGGAAAGTCAAGTGCCGCTGGCTGCACAGCGAACTCGACGCCTTCGAGCGGGTGGAGCTCCTGAGGGAGCTCCGCGTCGGCTCGTTCGACGTGCTGGTGGGCGTGAACCTGCTTCGCGAAGGCCTTGATCTGCCCGAGGTGTCGCTCGTGGCGATCCTCGACGCCGACAAGGAGGGCTTTCTCCGGAGCGAGACATCGCTGATGCAGACGATCGGCCGCTCGGCCCGAAACGTCGATGCACGGGTCATTCTCTACGCCGACACGGTCACGGAGTCGATGCGGCAGGCGATCGACGAGACCTCTCGACGGCGAGCTCTCCAGGAGGCCTACAACCGCGAGCACGGGATCACACCGGAGACCATCCGCAAGGAGATTCGGGCGGGCATCGAGGCCGAAGCGTCATCTCGCGCGGTGGCCTTCGAGGCCGTCGGGGCGGCCGACGATTCGAAGCGCCGGACAGCCGAGGTGGTGGAGCAGCTCGAAAGCGACATGATGCAGGCGGCCGCCGAACTCGACTTCGAGCGGGCGGCCCGCATTCGCGACGAGATCGCCTCGCTCCGAGCCGGGGGCGACGGCCGGCCGGCTCGCGGCGGCCCCCGGGGCCGCAAGGGCAAGGGTAAGGGAGCGTTTGGCGGACGAATCCCACGGCCGAAGTCGATCTAACCTCTCACGGCCACGACGGCACAAGCGCGATCCCCATGCCGCAACGGAAGCCCCAGAAAGCGAGCCCGAATACCGCGGCCGAGGTGGCCGCGGCGGCCGCTGACCCGGCGGTGATCAACGCGATTCTGGCCGACGCCAGGCCCCTCTGGGACGCGGTGCAACGGGTGTCGGGGGAGTTCATCGCAGTCGTCGATGCCGCCGGCATCATGCGGTGGTGCAACCGTGTGGAAGAGGGCTACCGGACCGATCAGGTCGTCGGCCACAGTGTGATCGAGTTCACCGAGCCGGAGTCATCCGCAAAGCTGTCGGAAGCCATTCGCGACGTGATCGCCACCGGCGCCGAGCGATCGCTGGAGTCCACCATCCGTGGCCTCGACGGCGAGCCCAACGTTTACGCCTTGCGGCTCGGTCCGATTCTTCACGAGGGCCGCACCGCGGCGGTCATGGTCTGCTGCGAAAACATCCGCTCGTTGAAGCGAACAGAACAGACCCTGCAGCACGAGCGGACGGTGCTCCGCCGGCTGCTGGAGATCCAGGAGCGGGAACGACAGCTCGTGTCGTATGAGATTCACGACGGCCTGGCACAGTATCTTGCCGGCGCGCTGATGCATCTCGAGGCGTATCTCTATGCCAAGCCCGACGCGAACGAATCTCCGGAACTCGAGAAGGGCACCCGGCTGCTCCGCGCCGCTGCGGAAGAGTCGCGGCGACTCATCAGCGGGCTTCGACCACCCGCGCTCGACGAGCTCGGTATCGTCGATGCAATCGAATCCCTCGTCGCCGATGCCCGCGCGGAAATTCCGGCAATCTCTTTTTCGCACTCCCTGCCCGGGGAGCGGCTCCCGGCCGCCTTGGAGACCACGATCTTTCGGATCGTCCAGGAGTCGCTCTCCAATGCCCGCAAGCACGCGGAGGCTCGGGTGGCCCGGGTGGCCATCGAACGCGTGGGCGACACAGTGAAGATCACGGTCCGCGACGAGGGTCGTGGCTTCGACCCCACCGCGGTGCCCAGCGACCGCTTCGGCCTGGAGGGCATCCGACAGCGGTGCCGGCTGTTTGGCACGGACCCCCGCATCGTTTCGGTTCCCGGCAAGGGCACCACGATCGAGGCCATACTGCCGATCGTCGATGGCCCATCGGCCTAAACGGCGTTCAGGCGGCCTTCCGCAGCCCTTCGATCGAACGACCGAGACGACGGCGACCAGTGCTGGAGGCCGTCGCGGTCATGGTCGCGGACGACTCGAGCACCGTCGGCTCCTTCGTCACTGCGAGGCGGTCTCGCAACGACTGAGCCAGCGTGGCACCGAGGTCTTCGTCGCGTGTCCGGGTGCCCACGTCGTCGATCGCGTCCGCCAGCCCGAGGACGACGGCCTGCCGCACACCTTCACGCACCCACTGAAAGAAGCTCATGGTGATCCGCTCCCTGAAGCCCGCCTCGTCCCGGTTCGCATGGCCGCGGCAAAACGCCGCCGCCCAGAAACCCTATCGGCGGCTCAGCCGCCGGGCTGCACGGGCCGGCTGCGGCGTGCAGGAACCGGTTTCTGGGCAGGATGTGCGGGCCCGGGCGACTCGTCGGCCCGGGCCATGCAGACCAGGCAAATATCGTCGCTCTGCGTCTGGCCGCCGGCATGCCGCTCGACATCCTCCAGAATCCGCCGGCCGAGTTCGGCGGCCCCCGCGGCCGGTCCGGCAATCACGCGTTCCAACCGCTCGAACCCGTAGCACTCTCTCTCGGTATCGAGCGCCTCGCTGATCCCGTCGGTGCAGAATACGAGCGCGGTGCCAGCCGCCAGTTGGATCTCGCATGAGCGAAACACGCAGTCGCCCGCCATGCCGAGGGGCAGTCCGCCCAAATCGGCGGCCACCGTCCGGACGCCTCCACCGGGCTCCCGCATGAAGACCGGCAGGTGCCCGGCGTTGCAGACCGTGACCGTGTGCCGCACGGGGTCGAGCACGGCCACGACGAGTGTGGCAAATCGATCGTCCCAGCCACCGCGCAGGAAACTCTCGTTGATCTGCGCCACCGCCCTTCCCAGATCGCGTTCGCTGGCCAGGCAATACCGCACGTCGGCAGAGAGCGCGGCCATCAGCAGGGCGGCTGCCACGCCCTTGCCCGAGACATCCGCCAGCACGAAGGCGAGCCGGTCGTCGGCGAGGGGCACATAGGCGAAGAAATCGCCCCCCACGTGCCGCGCCGATTCGTAATAGTCGAAAACCTCGTAGCCGGCGATGTCGGGGGGCCGCGACGGCAGGAGCCCCTGCTGCACCCGATGGGCCAGCTCGAGATCTCGATTCAACTGCTCGCGTTCGACCCGCTCGTCGTGGGCCAACGCCTGCTCGATCGCCTGCGATGCCTGGCCGGCCACGCCGGCGAGCACGTCGAGGTCAGACTCCACGAATCCGGCACGGATATCGCGGGAATCGACCTGCACGACGCCGAGCAGGCCGCCGTCGCCCCGGACCACCGGCACGCACATGACGGAGCGGATACGACAGTCCACGATGCTGTCATGCGAGTTGAAACGGCTGTCGGCGGAGGCGTCGGCCGAGAGGATCGCCCGTCGCGATTCAGCCACGGTGTTGATGAGCGAAAGGCTCAGCCGGACCGGACCGGCGGCCGACTCCGCCTTGATCCGCCGGGCACGGAGCACGGGCCGGCCAGATTGGGGATCGACGAGCAACACGAATCCCCGCTCAGCCTGTGGAAAGACCTCGAGCAGTCCGTCGAGCAGCCGCGGCAGCACGTCATCGAGCGAGAGCGAGGCCCCGATCGCCCGGTTGAGGCCGATCACCGCCCGGAGTTTGGCCTCGGCATGCTGACCGACGCCGTCGTCGGTCGCGGGCCGCGGCAGATCCAGCTGCGAGACGATGACGCCCGCCGATTCCTCCTCGACGAGATAATCCTGAGCAACGCCCGTCTCGGGGACCATGGCAATGGCCGGCCGTGGACGCCGGCGCGATGCCGTCAGGTACACGAGTCGCTGGCCGCAGATGGAAATCTCGTCGCCCTCGTCGAGCCGTCGCCGGCCGGTGAGTGGCTGGCCATTGACGATCGTCCCGTTGCGGCTCTGGAGGTCCTCGATGAACGTCCCCTCGGCATCGCACGAGACCGCCGCATGCTGCCGGCTCACGGACGCGGCATCGAGCACCACCTGGCAGCCCGGATGGCGGCCGAGAACGGTCCTGCCCTCGACGAGCGGGATTCTCGCGGGACGGCGACCGGCGGATTGCAGTTCGAGGACCGGCACGGCGCGATGCACCTGATGACGAAGCCCGCGAGAACACAGCGATCCGGCGTCGGGCAGGGCTCCTGCGCGGCTGGAATTGCCGTTCGTGGCCGCGGCGGGTAATCTCGCAAACACGATCCCGATGGGGAATGGTGTAACGGTAGCACGACTGGCTCTGAACCAGTTAGTCTAGGTTCGAATCCTAGTTCCCCAGTTTTGTCCCTCACGCGCCGGGGGGCTGGCCTTGCAGGACTCCTGACGTTTTGTCCCTCACGCGCCGGGGGGCTGGCCTTGCAGGACTCCTGACGTTTTGTCCCTCACGCGCCGGGGGGCTGGCCTTGCAGGATCCCTGACGTTTTGTCCCTCACGCGCCGGGGTTGGGGGCGGATAGACTCTCGCGGCCATGCAACCCGCTCCCCACCGTGTGCTGCTCGTCGATGACCAGGCCATGATCGGCGAGGCCGTCCGCCGGTTGCTGTCTGAGCAGACCGACATCGCCTTCGAGTTCTGCCGGGACGGCGGGAAGGCGCTCGACGTGGCCGAGGCCTTCAGCCCGACCGTGATCCTCCAGGATCTGGTCATGCCCGGCATCGACGGGCTCGACATGGTTCGACGATTCCGCAGGCTACCGGCGACCGCCAACGTGCCGGTGATCGTGCTCTCGGCACGCGAGGAGTCGGTCGTCAAGGCCCAGTTGCTCGACGAAGGCGCGAGCGATTACCTCATCAAGCTTCCGGATCAGATCGAGCTGATCGCCCGCATCCGCGTGCACTCCGAGGGCTATCGACGGCTGCTCGAGAGAAACGCCGCCTTCGCGGCCCTCGAGCAATCGCTTACCGACCTGAAGCGCGAGCGGGAGAAGTCGGAGCGGCTGCTTCTCAGCATCCTGCCCGCCAAGATCGCGGAGCGGCTCAAGGACGGCGAGGCGACGATCGCCGAGAGCTTTCCGGCCGTGACGGTGCTGTTTGCCGACCTCTGCGGCTTCACGGAGTTTTCCGAGAAGGTCGATGCCCAGCACGTGGTCGGCCTGCTCGACGAGATCTTTTCCACGTTCGACCATCTGGCCCACGCCCACGGCGTCGAAAAGATCAAGACGATCGGCGACGCCTACATGGCCGTCTCGGGGCTGCCGGTGCCACGACCCGACCATGCCGAGGCGATGGCGGTGATGGCGATCGGCATGCAGGAGGCGTTTCGGAGCGTGGTCCGCAACCGGGGCCTGTCGATGGAGCTCCGAGTCGGCATGCACTCGGGGCCGGTCGCGGCTGGTGTCATCGGCAGGCAGAAGTTCACCTACGACCTCTGGGGCGACACCGTAAATCTCGCCAGTCGCATGGAATCGCACGGCGAGCCGTCGCGGATTCACGTCTCGCCCGCCACCCGCGCCCTCCTCGGCGATGCCTTCCGCTTTGCCGACCGCGGGGAAGTCGCCCTCAAGGGCCGCGGCACGCTCCACACCTCGTTTTTGCTCGGCCGTGCCTGAGCTCGAGCCGGGCTAATGCCAGCGTCTGAGCCAGCCGCGCCGCCAGAAAAACACCACCATGCCGATCGTGGTCACGGCCATGATGGCGATCGCGACGGGGCCCCCGTAGCGGTAATTGAGCAGCGGCATGTTCCACGGTGATTCGGTGTTGAAGTTCATCCCGTAGTAGCCCGTGATGAACGTCAACGGCATGAAGATCGTGGCGATCACCGTGAGCACCTTCATGACGTCGTTCATGCGGTTGTTGATGCTGGCGAGATAAATGTCGCGGAGATCGCTGCCGATCTCGCGATAGCTCTCGGTGAGGTCGAGCAGTTCCATCGTGTGGTCGTAAGAATCACGGAAGTGCTGTCGCGCATGGTCCCCGACGAAGGCGGTCGACTCGCGGCCGAGCGCGTGGAGCACGTCGCGGGTCGGCCAGAGCGCTCGGCGGAGCGTCATCAGGTCGTTGCGGACGTCGTGGATCCGGCCCAACAATCCCCGGGAGGGATTGTCGAGCGCTTCCTCCTCGATCCCCTCCAGCCGGTCGCCGAACTGTTCGAGCACGGGAAAGTAGCCGTCGATGACGGCATCGAGGAGCAGGGCACAGAGGTGGTCGGCACCGAGATGCCCCAGGCGCGTGCGGCCATGGCGAACCCGCTCCCGGACCCCCTCGAAGCCATCGGGCACCGTACGATCGTGAAACGTGATCACATACCGATCGCCGAGGAAGATCGCCATCGGATCGGTCACGATCGTGTCACCCTCGAACCGGGCCATCCGCACGGCGATCAGCAGCTGGTGACCGAATACCTCCACCTTCGGCCGCTCATCGGGCGTGACCGCGTCCTCGAGGGCCAGATCTCCGATCTCAAACACCTGCCCCACGGCTCGAATCGCTGCTCCATCTCCGAATCCATCCACATCCAGCCAGACGATCGGCCATTTTTCGCGGGCAATCGTGAGGTCCTGCGGGGAGACCACGACCGACTCGTGGGTGGTGCTGCCATCGCAGGCGATCAGCCGAAGGACCGTCGGCTGGCCGGATGATCCTGGATCAGCCGATGAGGGCAATGCCGCGACACCGGCTGACACACGGCGGCGGTGGCGACGACGGCGGGGCTTGCGAGACGCCACGTGGGGATTCCTGCGGAGGCTATAAGGCACGGAGTCGCGGGGCCGCGACGGACATGTGCCCTCGAACGTCACGATAGCCTCGGGGCCAACGTTCGGTCGATCCGCGTGACTCCGGCCCTGCTGGAGGCACCACGGTTTTTTTGCCGCGAGGGTATCCTGACGGGATGCCTCGCGATCCCAGAGTCTCACCGATCGGCGAAGCCATGGTGTGGGTATCTCGCATCATGGCCATCGGCCTCATGATGTTTCTGCCGGGCGTGGCGGGAGGCTGGCTCGACGGCGAGATCGGCACGCGATTGCTCGGACCGTTGGGCTTCGCCGTCGGACTGGGAGGGGCCCTCCTCATGCTCCTTCATTTGACCAAACGCTGAGTCCCGAAACCATGGCCGACCGGTCTCCCGGAGATACACCTGTCGCGATGCCTTCGTTGACCGCACCGGCCACGACGCTGACGGTGGTGGCCCTCGCCGCGGGAGTCGCTCTCGTCCGAGGCGGAGGTCCCGGCCATCCGCAGGCGGTGGCCTTTGCCGCGGGCGTGTGCGTGGCGGGCGGCATCGCCGGGTGGCTTGTCTGTCTGAGGCCCGCTGTCAGCGCTTCGACCCGCGTGGCCGCCGTGCTGGGCACGGTCGCGGTTCGCATACTCCCCGCACTACTTGGGCTCGCCTGGCTCCAGAAGGACGGCGGCGAACTCCGCACTGCCGGGGCCGGGGGTCTGCTTGTGGCTTTTTATCTCGCCGCACTTGCCGCAGACCTGATTCGGACCATCCTGGAGAGCCGCGGAGGCGGTTCTGGCCCCGGATTCCGGCCCCCGAATTGACGCCACATGCCCGCGTCCCACACACTCTCCGCCACCAGCGTCCGCCCGCCGGAAAAGCCACCGCACGCCTGCTCAGGAAATTCGGCCCCGATGTCCGACCACAACCCTATCTACCATCTCAAGGACGCCTATTTCTTCGAGGTTCCCAAGGCCTTGTGGCGGTACGACTGGAAGTCGCTCGATGACGTGCCTCGTTTCCTCCGCACGCCCTTTGAGGAGCAGGGCCGCACGATGCCGGATGTGGCCGAGTTCAACCACGCCATGGACGGAAAGATCCTGATCCCACAGCCCTTCGGCACACTCGACAGTCTGTTTGAAAAGAAGTCGGGCTTTTGTATCTCGAAGTACATGCTCCTTGAACTGCTGCTGGCGGGGATTTTGCTGCTTTTGTTCACCCGACTGGCCAAGCGGATTCGGGGAGGCGATGCACCCAAGGGGGCGTTCACCAACCTGTTCGAATCGATGATCTTTTTTGTGCGGGACCAGATTGCCCGTCCGGCCATCGATAGCCATGACCATGATCGCGGCGATCACGGCGGTCACGGCGGTCATGATTCGCATGGCGAGCATGGGCACCGGGATCACGGAGAGCACGGCGCTGGGGTGGCTGCTGTGGCCGGCGACGGAGGCACCTCCGTCGCGTTTCACCAGGAGGTCCACGACGGCGATCGCTTCGTGCCGCTGCTGCTGACGCTGTTTTTCTTCGTGCTGGGCTGCAACCTCCTGGGCATGGTGCCGTGGGCAGGTTCGCCGACGGCCTCGTTCTCCGTCACCCTCGCCCTCGCCGGCGTCACCATGCTCACGGTCGTGGTGGCCGGCATGCTGAAGTTCGGGTTTTTCGGCTTCTTCGCGAATCAGGTGCCCTCGATGGATCTGCCGCTGCCGCTGGCGATTCTGCTCAAGCCGATGATCTTCGGGATCGAGATTCTGGGACTCTGCATCAAGCACCTGATTCTTGCCGTCCGACTGCTCGCCAACATGGTCGCCGGCCACCTCGTACTGCTTGGCATCATGGGGCTGATTTCGGCGGCCGCCACCTACTCCATGGGAATGTGGGCCACGGTGACTGGGATCAGCGTGGTGAGTTGCACGCTGTTCAGCATCCTGGAACTCTTCGTCGCGTTCCTGCAGGCTTACATCTTCACGTTCCTGTCCGCCCTGTTCATCGGAGCGTCCGTCCACCATCACTGAGAGGCCGCGCCCAGGGATTCAACACGCGTGGGTTCCCGTCTGGCTTCGAAAAAAACCCGATTCGGAGCAACCGCCCTACACAACCGCCGCGAAATCCCTAGAACATGGGTTCAGCGGTCGTTCACCCGCATTACTTCGCTGACCCGCACATTCATCCTGTACGTCTTCATTTCCACCGTATCCGGGCACCCGTCCGGTCACTCTTTTCAAGGAGCTTGATTGATGATCCGTTCGCTGTTCTCGACCCGCATGCTCACCACCGTGGCCGCGTTCGCCGTCACCTTCATCTGTGCCGACATGGCTAGCGCTCAGGATTCGGGTCGCTCGCTCATCGATCTGACGTCGTATTTCGGCGTCGGCCTCGTCGTGATCGGCGCCGCGCTCGGTATCAGCAAGCTCGCTGCGGCCGCCTACGAGGGCATGTCGCGTCAGCCTGAAGTTGCCGGCAGCATCCAGACGGCGATGATCATCGCGGCCGCCCTTATCGAGGGTTTCACCTTCTACGCGCTGTTCATCTGCTCCAGCAAGTGAGCGGCTCCTGCGAAGCCCGTCGGCGCCTCGCTGCGTCTTCGCGAAGCCCTTGTCCATGGGACGGGGCGACGAGGGTAAGCCTCGTCGCTCCGTCCTCGTGGCAGTCACTGGCAGATCAGCGGCAGTTCAGGCAGATAAGGACTCGAATGCCGACTTTACCGTGCCCAGACAAAATCAAACGCGACCGATCAATGTCCCACACCAGCCTCGACCAGCGGAGCCCCATCGTGATCCGGACGTCCTCGCGAACACCGCACCGCCGCAGCATCACTCTCGTCGCTCTGGCTTGCTTCACCGTTTGCGGTCAGGTGGCCGTCGTTTCTGGGGCCGTTCTTGCCAGCGGCCCCGCCACGGTTGCCGAAGATCCCGGTCACCATGGTGACCATCATTTGGAGATCGGGCACAACGCCCCTGCAGGTGTCGCCCAAAAGGACTTCGAGAGCCCCGCGTGGTTCCAGAAAGACCTCGCCATCTGGTCGTTTGCGGTATTTCTCGCCCTCCTAGCGTTGCTCACGAAGTTTGCCTGGAAACCGATCATGCAGGGCCTGGAGAAGCGGGAGGAGGGCATCGCCCGCCAGATTGCCGAAACCAAGGCATCCAACGAGGAAGCCAAGCGGATGCTGGCATCCTACGAACGTCGGCTGGCGGAGGCCTCCGAAGAGGTTCGCGGCATGCTCGAGGAGGCCCGCCGCGACGCCGATGCCACGCGTCAGGCAATCGTGGCCGAGGCTCGCAAGGCCGCAGAGGAGGAGCGGGCACGAGCCACGCACGAGATTCACCTCGCCAAGGACGACGCCCTCTCCCAGATCGCGGAGAAGGCCGGGCAGCTCGCGATCGACGTCGCCGGCAAGTTCCTGCGCGAGAAACTCGGCCAGGACGACCAGTCGCGGCTCGTGCGTGAGTCGGTCGCCAGCCTTTCGAGCAGGCCGAGCGTCAACTGATTCGATCGGGATCGACCACCACACCATCCACATCGCCTGAATCGCGGCTTTCAAAATACACCGATGGGCAACGAATCGAATCCGTCATCCGGACACTCGCCTCATGGCTCCCACGTCGACATTGCCGTCGACCGGGTCGCCAAGGTGTATGCACAGGCGATCATCGAGGCCGCCGACGCAGCCGGCTGTCGCCGTGAGGTGATCGCGGAACTCGGGCTGCTCGCCCGCGACGTGCTGCCCAAGGTTCCTCGGGCAGAGGCGGTATTTGCATCGCCCAAGGTGTCGTCCGAGGAGAAGGCGGCGATGATCGACCGCATCGCCAAGGGCCGCATGCTGCCGACCACGGTGCATTCACTCCACGTGCTCGCCCGCCATGGCCGGCTCGGCATCCTCGGCCCGGTGGTGCATGCCGCCGAGCGGCTCGCCGACGACCTCGATGGTCGAAAGCAGGCGGTCTTCACCACCGCCGTCCCAGTCGATGCCGCCGAGCAGAGCCGCATCGTCGCGGATGTCGAGAAGGGCCTGGCCGCGACGCTCACGCCAGTCTTCATCGTCGACCCGAGCATCATCGGTGGCCTCATCGTCCGCATCGGCGACACCATCTACGACCAGTCGGTTGCCACGAGCCTCAATCGCCTTGGCGGCCGTCTCCATCAGCGAAACATCCACGCCATCCAAACCGGGAAATACTCATGGCAAACCTGACCGACGAAATCGCATCCGTTCTCCGCGAGGAGATCTCCCGCTTCCAGTCGGGCATCGACGTCCGCGAAGTCGGCCGCGTGCTCGAAGTGGGCGACGGCATCGCCCGCGTCTGGGGCCTGTCGGGCGTCATGGCCGGCGAAATGGTCGAGTTTCCCGGCGGCATCACCGGCCTCGCGTTCAATCTCGAGGAGAACTCGGTCGGCGTGATCATCCTCGGCGACTACCTCAAGGTGACCGAAGGCGACGAGGTGAAGAGCACGGGCCGGCTGCTCAGCGTGCCGGTGGGTGACGCCGTGATCGGCCGCGTGCTCGATCCGCTGGGCAACCCGCTCGACGGCAAGGGGCCGGTGGTCACCGAGCACCGTCGTCCGGTCGAGACGCTCGCCCCCGGCATCGCCGAGCGGCAGCCGGTTCGCGAGCCGCTGCAGACGGGCATCAAGGCCGTCGACGCGATGACGCCGATCGGTCGCGGCCAGCGTGAGCTGATCATCGGCGACCGCAAGACCGGCAAGACCGCGATCGGCATCGACGCGATCATCAATCAGAAGAATAGCGGGGTGAAGTGCTTCTACGTCGCTGTCGGCCAGAAAGACTCGTCGGTCGCCGTGGTGATCGACACGCTCCGCAAGCACGGCGCGATGGACTACACGACGGTGATCGTGTCCGGTGCCAGCACCGCCGCACCGCTGCAATACATTGCTCCGTATTCCGGCACCGCGATGGCCGAGCACTTCATGTACAACGGCCAGCATGCCCTGATCGTCTATGACGATCTCTCCAAGCAGGCCACGGCGTATCGCCAGCTCTCGCTCCTCATGCGGCGGCCGCCGGGGCGCGAGGCCTACCCGGGCGACGTGTTCTATGCCCACAGCCGCCTGCTCGAACGGTCGGCCAAGCTCTCGGCGGAGAAGGGAGGCGGCTCGCTGACGTCGCTGCCGATCATCGAGACGCTCGAAGGCGAGGTCTCGGCCTATATCCCCACGAATGTGATCTCGATCACCGATGGACAGATCTACCTTCAGCCCGACCTCTTCTTCGCCGGCCAGCGGCCCGCCATGAACGCCGGTATCTCGGTGTCGCGCGTGGGCGGTGCCGCCCAGACCAAGGCCATGAAGAAGGTGGCCGGTGGTCTTCGTCTCGACCTGGCCAGCTTCCGTGAACTCGAAGCCTTCGCCCAACTGGGCACCGATCTCGACGCCGCCACGCAGCAGCGGCTCGATCGCGGCTACCGGATGGTGGAGCTCCTCAAGCAGGGTCAGTTTGCCCCGATGGACGTGGTCGATCAGGTGCTCTCCATCTACGCCGGCACCCGTGGCCACCTCGACGACGTGAAGCGGGACGAGGTGGCCGACTGGGAGAAGGGCTTTCTGACGTTCATCCGCGACCAGGTGCCGGAACTCCGCAGCCGGATCGAGACCTCGAAGGAACTCGACGGCGAGAGCGAGCGGCAGTTGGAGGCGGCGATCGCCGAGTTCAAGCGGCAGCGGGCCGCGAAGTCGGGCGTCGAGGGCCGGTCGATGGCGGCCGCGAGGTAATCGCCGGAAGGCACGAGGAACGTCGGTAACCGCCGTACGCTGAAGGTCGCACACCATGGCAAAAGCCCGAGCACTCGATCGACGCCGGAAGTCCGTCCGGAACATCCGTAAGATCACCCGCACGATGGAGTTGATCGCCACGGCGCGGTTCAAGAAGGCGATGGACCGTTCGGTCGCCGCACGCGACTACACCAAGCACCTCGCGAAGATTCTCGAGAACATCGCGAGCGTAGGAGCCGATGTCGCCCATCCGCTGCTCGAGAGCAGGCCCACCCAGCGGACGGCGGTGCTGGTGCTCACCGGCAACCGCGGCCTGTGCGGCGGCTACAACTCCAACATCGTTCGTCAGGCCGTCGCCCTCCTGGGGCAGTGGAAGAGCGAGCGGGTGCCGTCCCATGTCGCCGTGTCGGGCAAGCGGGGCATCTCGGCGCTCCGCTTCCGGGGCGTCGATCTGGCCGAGCGATACACCTCGTTCGAAGACAAGCCGGAATTCGCCGCGGTGGCTCCGATCGGCAAGGCCTATCTGGAGGCGTATTCCTCCGGCGCCATCGACCGGCTCGACGTCGTGTACACCCGGTTTCATTCGATCGCCAAGCAGGAAGCGATCACTGAAACACTCTTGCCGCTGGCCCCACCGCAGGCGGCCGACGGCGGCCCTCAGGCCGCGAAACTGGCCTCCGATGAGTACGACTTCTATCCATCGGCCTCGAGCATCCTCGAAGAGATCCTTCCGGCGAGTTTCCTGTCGCGGCTCTTCAAGTGCTTTCTCGACGCGGCCGTGAGCGAGCAGGTGGCACGGATGGTGGCCATGAAGGCGGCCACGGAGAACGCCGGCGGCCTGATCAAGAGCCTCTCGCGGCAGTACAACCGCGCCCGTCAGTCGCAGATCACGGGCGAAATCATGGAGATCCTCGGCGGCGTCGAGGCCCTGAAGAAGTAACGAAACAACCGGCCCAACCACTCACCCCCACAGCTGATTTCAACAGGCAGACAGGAATCGACATGGCTACCGCAACCAAGTCCCACGGCAGGATCACGCAGGTCATCGGCTCGACGTTCGACGTGGAGTTTCCGGAGAACTCGATTCCGGCCATCTACAATGCCGTCCGCATCGACAGCGACAAGAAGGGCGTCGACCTGCACCTCGTCGGCGAGGTGCAGCAGCATCTCGGAGGCGGCAAGGTTCGCTGCGTGGCACTCGGCTCGACCGACGGCCTGATCCGCGGAGAGACCGTCGTCGACACAGGATCGCCCCTCTCCGTGCCCGTGGGGCCGGCGACGCTCGGCCGCGTGTTCAATCTGCTCGGGGAGCCGATCGATAGCCGGGGCCCTGTCGATTCGAAGGAGCGGTGGCCGATCCACCGCGATCCGCCTCCCGTGACGGAACTCACCACGAAGACCGAACTCTTCGAGACGGGCATCAAGGTGATCGACCTGCTCACGCCGTTCGTCCGCGGCGGCAAGGCAGGCCTCTTCGGCGGTGCCGGACTCGGCAAGACGGTCATCCTCACCGAACTCATCGCCCGCATCGCCACCAGCGCCCAGGGTGGCTACTCGGTGTTTGCCGGCGTGGGCGAACGGACCCGCGAGGGAACCGACCTCTGGCTCGAAATGCAGGAGGCCAAGATCGGCGACACGGGCCGCAGCGTGATCGACCAGACCTGCATGGTGTTCGGCCAGATGAACGAGCCGCCAGGGGCCCGTCTTCGCGTCGCGCTCTCCGCGCTGACAATGGCCGAGTATTTCCGCGACACGGCCGCGGCCGGGGCCGACACGCTGCTCTTCGTGGACAACATTTTCCGGTTCTCGCAGGCCGGCAGCGAAGTGAGCGCCCTCCTCGGTCGTATGCCGAGCGCCGTGGGCTACCAGCCGACGCTGGCCACCGAGATGGGCGCGCTGCAGGAGCGGATCACGAGCACCACGAAGGGGGCGATCACCTCGGTGCAGGCCGTTTACGTGCCGGCAGACGACCCGACCGACCCCGCCCCGGCGACGGCGTTTGGCAATCTCGACGCGTTCCTCTATCTGGAGCGGTCGATCTCAGAGAAGGGCATCTACCCGGCCGTCGATCCGCTCGCCTCGTCGAGCCGGATCCTCGATCCGCAGTACGTGGGCGAGCGGCACTACAAGATCGCCCGCCGCGTGCAGCGGACACTGCAGCGATATCGCGAACTGCAGGACATCATCGCGATTCTCGGCGTCGATGAGCTTTCTGAAGAAGACAAACTCGTCGTGCACCGGGCCCGTCGCATGGAACGGTTCCTCTCGCAGCCGTTCCTCGTGGCCGAGGTGTTCACAGGCAAGAAGGGCGAGAAGACGAGCCTGGCCGATACGATTCGCTCCTTCGAGGAGATCGCCGACGGCAAGTGGGATCACCTCCCCGAGCAGGCCTTTATGTATGTCGGCCCGATTGAGCAGGCCGAGGAACAGGCCAAAAAGATGGCCGCCAAGGCCTGATGACAACGCCCGCCCACCGCTGACGGAACCCCGCGAACATGGCAGACACAAAGCAGACCGGATCCTCGGTGCGGTGCGTAGTCGTCACGCCCGAGCAGACAAGCCTCGACACCCACGCGCGATCGGTGACACTGCCGCTCGACGATGGGCTCCGCGGCGTCGGTCGTGGTCACTCGCCCTTCATCGGCCGCCTCGGTGCCGGCGAGGTGCGGATCATCGGTGAGCAGGGCGGGCCGTCCGACGCAGTCCGCAGCCTGTTCGTCGAGGGAGGCTTCGTGGAGGTCGGCCATGATGCCGTGACCGTGATCACCCAGCGAGCGATCCCTGCCGAAAAGATCGACGCCTCGGCGGCTCGCGGCGACCTCGAACGGGTCACGGCGGAGCGTGCCGTGGGGGACGAGGCGATCGACGCCAAAATGCGGGCCGAAGAAGCGGCCCGGGCCCTCGTGCGGACGGCCGCCCGCTCCCGCTGAGTGTTCGAACAGCGGGCCGCATAACGTAAAGAGCCCGCGGCCTCACGGCCGGTCGGCTTTCACGGGCAGGAGCTCAGCGAGGGGCTGCCCGTGCCCCGGAGTCGGCGTATGACGCCAAGCGGAGCCAGGATGGCGAAGCGCCGGCGGCATCCGAGTGAGTGAAGCCCAGGATGGCAATCCTGTTCGGCACGA
>JAUMAF010000175.1:0-4012 GCA_032117045.1 Pirellulales bacterium
GCCGAAGCGCCGGCGGCATCCGAGTGAGCGGCGGGCAGGATGCCCGACGCGAACGTCCGGCGACGGGGTACGGGCAGCCCCGAGCCGCGCACCAGGGCAGCCGTGTCAGGCCGCTCGGCGTGGGCCTTCGCCAGGGCCGTAGCCGAGGGCTTCGAAGTCCGGGCGATACAACGCCTCGACGATGGCACGCATTCGGGGCGTCCAGGCCACCGGAGTGTCGCTCGCTCGCGAAGGATTGAGCCGGGAGAGTTTCTCCACGTCCCCCCGGACGGCGGCCTCCATTCCCAGGATCGAGAACATGTCCCGCAGACCGTCGGCAAGTCGCTCCATCTTGATGAGATGATCGAAGCGAACGCTCCCCAGCCGCAGCATCTGCGTCTGCAGCCTGAAGTGCAGATCCCAGTCGATACCATGCCGCTCGAGGCCGAGCACGAACTGCTCGAATCCGATGGTCCGCTGCATGCGACGGATGCGTATGTCCTGCCAGCGATGGATCGAGCCCTCGATCGACAGCGGCCCCGCATATGACCGGTAATAGGTCAGCGGATGAAAGCGGCGGGTGAAACGATTGAGCTTGTTGTGGTAGTTCGACTCGACCCGTGAACAGGGCTCACGGACGACGGAAAACCAAGCGAATCCGTGAAACCGCTCTGCGATGTCCTCCAGCAGTTCCGGAGGGCACAACACTTCATAGGTGCCGCCGTGGCCGGGAACGAGGCCTGCGGCGGGCCTGCGCGGACAATCACGCGGATTTGCCCGCGCCGTCGAGGCGGCTGCTTTCGCGAGCCACCCGATCATGGTCGTCGATGCGCACTTCGGCAGCGGTGCGTAGATCAGCCTCAGGGGCTCGCAGATGACGAGTTGCATGAGGGGGCATCATCCGAGACGCATGCGGCTCGTGCTGGCTCCAGAGTGGCGCCAGTCATCGGCCGTACTTGTGGTATCGAATGATCCCGGTTCTGGAATCGATCCATTCAGCTCCGGGACGGGAAAGGCTTGCCGGACGCCACGGGACGACGTCACGGCCAGAAATCACCACTCGCCAAACGAACCCTCTTACCCATTCTGCCCGCACTCGCGCCATCCGATACAACCGGCTCAAGTTGCCCGGCCCGCACATCCGATCTCACCGGAAGAGTTCCAGCGCCATGGTGGCGCGGCGAGGTGGGTCCGCATGGCATCGAACGACACCCCGACGATCGCTTCCTCGTCCACGGGCGGTGTCGCCGGCTGGTTCATTGATCAGGTCGCGAATCTCGGGCAGTTCGCGATCGCCTGGGTCATCGGTGTGGGCGACGTGGCGGTCTTCGCGCTGCAGACCATCGGGTGGATCTTCGCTCGCCGGCAACGCCGCGACGTGCTGCTTCCCAACTTTTATCAGATCGGCGTGATGTCGCTGCCCGTGGTGGCGCTCACGGGGTTGTTCATCGGGATGGTGCTGGCGGTGCAGAGCTACGCCCAGTTCAAGGCGCTCGGCCTGGAGACGAGGCTCGGTTCAGTCATCAATCTCTCACTCGTCCGCGAACTCGGCCCCGTGCTCGCGGCGACGATGCTGGCCGGTCGGATCGGCAGTGCCATGGCCGCCGAACTCGGCACCATGCGGGTCACCGAGCAGATCGACGCGCTGGAGAGCATGGGTGCCAATCCCATCTATTATCTCGTGGTGCCCCGTTTTCTCGGCTGCTTGGTCCTGATTCCCTCGCTGACGGTGATGGCCGACTTCATGGGCGTGCTCGGCGGCTACTTCTATTCACACGTGCTGCTCGGCATCGACTACCACCACTACTGGGCCAACTCGCGGGAGTATGTCGATGTCTTCGACTTCCTGATGGGCATCTTCAAGAGCCTCTCCTTCGGCGCGGCGATCGCGCTGGTCAGCTGCCACCACGGCTTCCACTGCGAGCCCGGCGCCGAGGGCGTTGGACGGGCCGCCACCAATGCCTTCGTCCACTCGTTCGTGATGATTCTGGTGCTCGACCTGTTCCTCGGCATCTGGCTCAACAACGTCCACGACTTCTTCCGGCCGGAAGGCCCCCGCAAACTCCTCTGACACAGCCATCATGCCCGCCGCCGCGACCGCCACATCCCGCCGCACCACCGAGCCAGCCGGCCCGCTGCTGCGGGTCGACGCGCTCCAGGTTCGCTTCGGCAGCCAGGAAGTGCTCCGCGACATCTCGATCGACCTCGAGGCGGGGCAGACGCTCGTGGTGCTGGGCGAGAGCGGCTGCGGCAAGACGGTGCTGCTCAAGACCATGATCGGACTCATCAGGCCCACCAGCGGCGACGTGCGCTTCGACGGCACCTCGTTGGCCAGCCTCAACGATCGGGCACTCGCCCACCTCCGCACCCGCTACGGCTTCGTCTTCCAGGGAGCGGCCCTCTTCGACAGCTTCACGATTTTCGACAACATCGCCTTTCCGCTCCGCGAGCACACGCGGATTCCGGAGGCGGAAGTGCGGAGCATCGTCGAGTCGCTCGTCGATGAGGTCGGCCTGCCGCGGAGCGTGCTGCCGAAGAAGCCGGTGCAACTCTCGGGCGGGATGCGGAAGCGGGCAGGGCTGGCCCGGGCGCTATCGCTCGACCCGCAGCTCATGCTCTACGACGAGCCGACGACGGGCCTCGATCCGATCATGAGCGACGTCATCAACGAGCTGATCCTGCGGGTACGTAACCGGCCGCACGTGACGAGCGTGGTCGTCACGCACGACATGCATACGGCCCGCAAGGTGGCCGACCGGGTGATCATGCTCTACCCGCTCTTTCGGCTGCGGCCGGACGAGCCGCAGATCGTCTTCGATGGCACGGCCGACGAGCTCGACCGCTCGACCGACCCGCGGATTCGGCAGTTCGTGGAGGGCCGGGCAGGCGCACGGCTGATGGAGCTTCGCGAGGAGCAGGCCCGGGCGAACGGCGGCACGACCATCGACGATGGGCCAGCCACGATCGATCCGCCTGTGGACGACAGTGACTACGGGAACGAGGACGACGCATGAACGATCGCGTGATGCAATTTCGCGTGGGTGTGGTGGTGCTGGCGACGGCCATCATCACGGGGATTCTCATCGTGCTCTTCGGCGACCTGCCGTCGCTCGTGCAGGCGACCTATCCGCTCAAGATGAGTTTCAGCGACGCCCGTGGTGTCGCCGACGGCACGCCCGTCCGGAAAAACGGGATCCTCGTGGGCCGCGTGTCGGGCGTGCAGCTCGACGAGCGGGGCGGAGTGAGCGTGGTCGCCGAGATCGACTCCTACGTGCCGATCTACAAGGACGAGCAGCCGCGGATCGCTTCCACGCTCCTGGGCGACTCGGAGATCCAGCTCGTGCCCGGCACGATCCGGCCGCCGCGTCAGCGGATCGCCAAGGATGAGGTACTCGTCGGGGCCGTGTCACGGGATCCGTTCGAGGTGTTCGCGACTCTCGAGCCGAAGCTCGGCAGTGCGCTCGAGTCGCTCGCGGAGGCCAGCGAGTCGGTCAAGAAGCTTTCCGACAACCTCGACAAGCTCCTGCTCGGCGACGACGACACGTTTTCCAAGATGGTCCAGAAGACGGAGGCCGCGCTCGACGCCTTCAGCCTGGCCATGGCCAACATCAACGACGTCATGGGTGACCCGCAGGCCCGGGACAACCTCAAACGGACGCTCAACTCGCTTCCCGACGTGATCAGCGATCTCCGCACGACGGTCCAGGGGATCGGCGAGACGGTCGACACGGCCGACCGCAACCTTCGCAACCTCGAAGGGCTGACCAAGCCGCTCGGCGAGCGGGGCGAGGGCATGGTGGCACAGATCGACAAGACGATCGGCCGTCTCGACGAGACCCTGCAGCAGGCGGCGATGTTTACCAGGGCGCTCAACGAGTCGCAGGGCACGCTTGGGAAGCTCGTTCGCGACCCGCAGGTCTACAACGATCTGGCCCAGGCCGCCGGCAACGTCAATCGCCTCACCAAGGAACTCCGTCCGATCGTGGACGACGTGCGGGTCTTCACCGACAAGATCGCCCGCCACCCCGAGCAG
>JAUMAF010000176.1:0-3192 GCA_032117045.1 Pirellulales bacterium
CCAGGCCCCCGAGGGCCGCGTTGAGGTCTTCGAGCGAACCCTGGAGCTGGAGGCTGTTCGTGCCGTCGCCCGTCACCGTGACGTTGGCGGGGCTGCCCACCGACGCCGTGCCGGCGGAGCTGGCCACCGTCACCTGGAACGGCGCGGTGCTCGCGGGCGTGGGCGTGTCGAGCAGCGAGACCGCGAGGGCCCCGGAAAGGTTCAGACTGCCGGCGGGAAATCCAAACGGGTTGGCGGCCGTCGTCTCGGGCGCGAGGACGTTGGGCGCCAGCACGAGCCGCGGCTCCAACTGCATCAGCTCGAGATTGACCTGCGCGTCTTTGCGGCCCGACTTTTTCCGGCGCACGGCCCGAGCGGGAGACTTCTTGGAGAACGGGGAGAGATAGGGACTCATCAGTGGCTCGATCCTTTGATTCCTGCAAAAACCCGCACGGCGACCGCCGATCGACGATCAACCGTAGTTCCTAGAACTGCACCTCAAACCTGCACACGCCGCTATACCCAATATGCGGTAGGGTGACGGCAGATCAGGATGCTGAAACGTGCCCGGCCAACGTCGCGAGCCGGACGAGTGAAGCCCCGTTGCAATCGAGCTTCTTCGAGATCGACTTTCGGTGCGTCGCGACGGTCTGCACCGAGATCCCGAGGGCCGTCGCGATTTCCTTGTTGGCCATGCCGCGGCCGATTTGAACAAAGACGTCTGTCTCACGCGGCGTCAGCCGGGCACGCACGTGCTCCATGCTCGCTGCCTGCATTGGCAGGGCGACGGGAACGCCCAGTTCCCGCTCGATCGCCGACAGCAGGGCGTTCAACGGATCATCCTTGCTGACCGACGCGACGATCCATTTCGCCAGATCGGGTGGGCAGGCGGCAGGTGCGGCGGAGTTCGTGATGAGAAGGCACCTCAATGCCGGATGCATCGACACCAGACTTCGCAGAAGTTCGAAGCCGCTGCCGTCGCCGAGCTCAGGATCGAGGATCAACAAATCGATCGCCCGAGTGGCCTCGAGCCGACCGACGTCACGAAGTGACGTCCCCGTCGCCACCACCTCCACGCTGCTCAACGCGCGCAGGCTTCCGCAGAGCATCTGCAGCACCAGCGTCTGGCCCTGCACCACCACACAGCGGATCCGTCGCCCGGGAGAGGCCGGCAGTTTCTCGGTCACTCGGCATATCCTTCCGCCGCTTGATTGGCGGCCGGGAGAGGCCACCCCGAGGAAATGGCGCGAGCGGGCCGGTTCTTGCGCGCACCAGGGCGAATCGCGAACCAGCTCGCAAATCCCGGGTGAAAACCGGCCAGCCGCCTGCCCGAAACGCGGTATGCTCGCTCCCGACGCTCCGCCGGCAACCCGACGGTCGGGGATTTGCCCCTGCGGTCCCGCGCAGGCCGTGGCCCAGCCACCCGCCATGCACACCACCTCGCTCCCCCTGCTCGACAAGCTGCGCGTGCGGCGGGACCATGTCTCGTGGTCGGAGTTCGTTGATCTCTACGCCCCCGTCCTCTACCGATGGAACCTCGCCGCGGGCATGCAGCCGGCCGACGCGCAGGAGATCGTGCAGGAGGTGCTGCTCTTCGTGCACGAGCGGCTCGAGACCTTCGAGTGGCGGCGGCCCGGGGCGTTTCGGACGTGGCTCCGGCGGGTGACGGTGAACAAGACGCGGTCGTTGCGCCGCCGCAAAATCCTCGAGGCCCGCGTCGGCATCCCCGCCGACGACATCGACGCCTACCCCGATCCCCGGCTGGACGCGTCGTGGGCCGCCCACTACGCCGAAGACCTCTTCCAGCGGGCGTGTGAGATGGTCCGGCCCCTCGTCGAAGACACCACCTGGAAGATCTTCATGCGGGTGTATGTGGATCGCCAGCCGCCGGCCGCCGTCGCCCGGGAGTTTGGCGTTGCCCGCAACAAGGTGTATGTGGCGCAGTGCCGGTGTCTCGCCCGGGTGCGGGCGATCGTGGATCGCTACCTCGACGACTCGCCCTAGACGCTTCGCCGCCGCCGTCATGCCCACCGCCACGAGAAAACCAGCGCCGGCGACCTGCCCGCAGGACTCGATCCTGCACGCCATCGCCGCGGGCCGGCTCCCCGAGCCGCTCTTGGGGGTGTATCTCGAGCACCTGGAATCCTGCGACGCCTGCTGTGCCCGGATCGAGCGGGTGGCGGCCCCGGTCGAGCCCGCCACACCGCATCATTCCAGCGGCCCCGAACGGCCCGAGTTCGCCCGCTGGCTCACGCGGCTGAAGGGGGCCACGCCCCCGGCCACGAGCGACGACGATCCCCTGATCGGCACCACGATCGGCGCGTTTCGGATCGTCGAGGTACTGGGAACGGGCGGCACGTCGATCGTGTACGAGGCGATCGACGAGCAACTGGAGCGGACGGTCGTGCTGAAGGTGCTCCGGACGGTGCCCGACGACGCCTCCGAGCAGCACCGGCTCGTGGTCGCCGAAGCCCGGGCCCTGGCGGCCGTGCAGCACGACGCCGTGATGCCCCTCCTGCAGCTGCTCTGGCACGACGCCGCGCCGGTGCTCGTCTTTCCCCGGCTGGCAGGCGAGACGCTCGCCGATGCGATCGCGGCCGGGAGCATCACGCCACACGATGCCCTGACGGTCACGCGGGACGTCGCCCGCGGGCTCGCGCACACGCACGCGCTCGGCATCTTTCACCACGACGTGAAGCCTTCGAACATCTGGCTGCAGCGGCGGCCCGACGGGCAACTCGCGGCGCGGATCTTCGACTTCGGCCTCGCCGGCACCCCGACCGTGATCGCGGGAACGCCCGGCTACGCCGATCCCGCGACGGCCGCCGCGAGCGCCCCGGAGCCCCGTGATCTGTTCTCGCTCGGCGTCGTGCTGCATGAGTGCCTTGCCCATACCCCGGCCGCACCTGCTCGCTGCGGCGACCTGGTCAGGCGGCTGACGGCGACGGATCCAGCCAGTCGGCCCGGGGCGGCGGAGGTGGCGGCCGCGATCGACCGGATGCTCGTACCGCGGGCTCGCGTGTGGCGGCTCATCGTCGGGTTTGCAGCGCTGCTCCTGTGTGTCGCGGCAGCCGCGATCGTCGTTGCACCGTGGTCGGATCGCGGCTTCGCTGGTTGGGCCCCGACACGGCCAGGCCCCATTCGGCCGGACGTCTTCCTTCCCAGCGGGGGGCTACCAGTCGGCTTGTCGGGAGACGGCCGGAAGCGATGCTT